>NZ_JAMOKS010000006.1:0-258502 GCF_023656785.1 Parabacteroides caecihominis | reverse complement strand
AAAGGTATTAAGGTGGTTATAGCGTTGGGGATCCACCTCTTCCCATTCCGAACAGAGAAGTTAAGCCCAACCACGTCGATGGTACTGCGTAAAAGTGGGAGAGTAGATAGCCGCCGTTTTAGATAAAAGGAGTTCATTCGAAAGAGTGGACTCCTTTTTGTTTTATGTAAATGACGGTTCAAATAGAAATAATAAATATCAAATAAGCTAATAAAACTCAGTCGAAACTCAGCTTTATTATTTCTCCGTAGGATGGCACGTTTTTAAAGGCTTCTTCTATTCCATATTCTCCGGCATAAACACGCGCACAAGTTAAAACACCTCCATGGGCAAATATACAGACATCTTGCATTCCGCTTTTTCTGATCTCATCAAGAAATGAACTGACGCGGTCGTATTGGTCTTTTAACGATTCTCCGTTTGGTGTTCTGATATTGATCCAGTCTGCAAACCAGGCTTCGGAACGTGGGTCGGAGGATAAGTCTTCCCAGGATTTCATTTCCCATTCCCCAAAATTCAATTCTTTTACGCGATCTTCCCGAATGGCATCCGGATAACCACAATAGGAGGCTAACCGTACACAGCGGGTTAACGGACTACACCAGACTTTGTCAAAAGTAAGTCCGGATAATGATTCTTTTACTTTTTCGGCTTCTTCCTCAAAAGATGGGCGCAGTAGTACGTCGGTTTGTCCGTAGGCATAACCTGCGGGAACGTCGACAGACGTATGTCTGATTAAATAGATATTCATATGTAAATAACTAAAGTGTTGTTGTATATATAACAGCTATACCCAGATAAAAGCTTAATTCGCATAGTAGAAATGTAGCTCCGCAGCAGTCACCGGTATATCCTTGTATTTTCTTTTTCATAAAAGTAGTCAATAGGTACCAGGTTGCAACGGGTAGGAGACCTGCCAGAAAATATACGGGTTCAGGCAACCAGCACAGAGGCAGTAACAGACATATAAGACTGAACAGGTATTCTCCGGTTGTCATCCGGCTATAAACAGTTTTACTTTTTGCTTCTTCCTCTTTTCGGGCATATGGGAGGCGATTGATGATCATACCTGCAATACCTTTGCTATAAGGATCACCTGCGAGGATGGCACAACCTGCCAGTTCGACCGGGAGATTGCTGAGCAACAAATAATACAGGCCAAAATAACAGATCAAACCAATTACTCCATAACTTCCTATATGCGAGTCTTTCATAATAGCCAATATCCGTTCCCGGTTTGTGCCTCCTCCGAATCCGTCAAAAAAATCAGCCAGGCCGTCTTCGTGGAGACAGCCTGTGATTAATAAACGGGTGATCATAGCCAGGGCTAAAGCAACTCCGGAAGGCAGAACGAGTGAGCCTGCATATAGTACAATCACCATCAGTCCGGCAGTAAACCAACCGACTAAAGCCCATCGGCTCACTATATTTTTGAAATATTCGGCAGGTACTTCAGCCAGTTTCCAAAAAGGCAGACGTGTAAAGAATATGAATGCAGCCAGTATACGCAACATATATTTAAATGTTAGGAATGGATACTATCCGGTTAAAAATATTTTGTCACAGCCGCCTGTTGGAAAGTATGCATCTCGTTGATCATGCGTACGGCCGAGTCAACGATCGGATAAGCACACACGGAACCGGAACCTTCTCCCAAACGCAGTCCCAGGTTTAGAATCGGGTTTACCTGTAATACATCCAGTACTTTCCGGTGTCCGGCTTCGTCTCCGCAATGACCGAATATGCAATAAGGTAACATTTCAGGATATAACCGGGAAGCTGCCAGAACACAGTTGGTCATGATAAACCCGTCGACAAGTATGATCATTTTGAGTTCTGCTGCCCGGAGCATTCCACCGACAGCCATGACCATTTCGTATCCTCCGAAATAACGGATCACATCTAATGGGCTATTATCTCCTTTATAGTTTTCAAGCGATGCTTTCAACACATTATATTTATGTTGTACGCCTATACTGTCCAACCCGCTTCCGGCACCGACACATTCTATCAATGGAATACCTGTCAGGCAGGTCATCCACATGCTGGAAGCTGCCGTGTTACCTATTCCCATTTCGCCAAAGCTGATGACGTTGCATCCTTCCTTATGGCAATCACCCACAATTTCAGCACCGTATTGTAGTGCCAATTCCATTTCTTCCTGTGTCATTGCTGCTTCATGGAGGAAATTACGGGTTCCTTTCCTGATTTTCCGGTCGATTAGTTGTGGAATGGAAGGAAAGTCGAAATCTACGCCACCATCAACAATCTTCAGTTCGATGCCATGCTGGCGGGCAAGAAAACAAACACCGGCTCCGCCGTTCAGGAAATTGTGAATTACCTGGCGGGTTACTTCTTTGGGTGATTTACTTACTCCTTCATCTGCAATACCGTGGTCGGAGGCATAAATGACATTGACCGGATGATGTAGGGAAGGGGTAAGTGTCTGCTGGATCAAACCGATCTGAAGAGCTAATTCTTCTAATCTACCTAATGAACCTTTAGGTTTTGTCAGATTGTTTATTTTTTCCTGTAATGTTTCTGCGATAGCAGCATCTGGTTTTTCAATATTAAAAGTAATCATTGTATTGTTATTTTGTTATCCTTTTATTTTCATGGGTATTCCGCTTACCATCAGTACGACTTCGTCGGCTCGGGAGGCTATATGCTGGTTCAGCCACCCTTGCAGGTCTGTGAATTTGCGTTGAACCGGATCTGGCGAGACTCCGCCTAGCCCAATCTCATTGGTCACGAATATAAGATAAGCCTCCTGTTGGGTCAGCCGGTTGAATTCTTCTTTCAGTTCTGTCAATGATTTTTCGACATTACTGTCATTGTCGAAAAAGAAGTTTGTGCCCCATAACGTGACACAATCTATAACGACTACCCGGCCATTCAGATTATGATGGCTCAGGTATTTTTCTTCTTCTATATTTGTCCATTCCGGACCACGGTCTGCCTGGTGACGGAGAACCCGTTGACGGAATTCTTCATCCCATACACGCGAAGTCGCCAGGTAAACCGGGTTAGTGCTCAATGATAAGGCTAACTTTTGTGCATATCCGCTTTTGCCGGAACGTTGACCTCCTGTAATAAGTACGATATGTTTGTGTGGCATCGTATTATTCTCCTTTAGGCTTGTTGCGGGTAGCAACTCGTTTCCCTTTGTTTATCGGATTGTTTTTACTTGTTTTTCGTAAACTGGCAGATTTGGGAGAAGCGGCAAGACGTTGTGCTACGGCAGCTTTTCCCAGGGACTTACCAAACTGCGGACGCATGGCATCTTTGAGCGCTTTTTCTTCTGGCGTCAATTTTTCTTTTGGTTTTTCTCCGCTTTTAGCAGCTTTTCTGGCGGCAGCATATTTGTTGTATTTGACATATTTGCCAGGTCTCAGCTTACTGCCGGAACCGGAAGGTTTCTTTTTTTCAACAGGCGCACTGTCTTCCACCTTCTTTTCTTTTTTCTCCACTTTGGCAACAGGATCGCCGAAGATCAGATTTTGAGTTTTACCGGAACCGGTGCGTGCATGCTCCTGAGCCTGGCTGAAATTAACTTTAATATCATCAAGCATGACGATATCAGCTTTGCTAACTTTCTGGCCGACTTCCGGCTGTTTTCCGTTGACGGTAACCCGTCCCATTTCGATGAACTTGTCTGCTTCCCGGCGCGAGCAAAGTCCTGCGTCGCTGAGCAATTTGTTTAGTCTTATTTCCATGTCTGTATAATTTTCTTTATTGTAATAATATTGATAGAAGACAAACAAGCAATCCCATGGCTAGTTCTGTATTGCTGTTTATTTTAGTTGCTATTAACATATCTTCTGTTGTAAAAGGCCTGTCGTTGACTCCGATATAAGGCTTTTCCACCGCTTGACCGAAGTAATCGTGTGTACCTCCGAAACGACAATCGAGGATGGCTGCCAATGCTGCTTCCGGATAACCTGAATTGGGACTGAGATGTGCCCTGCCGAAACGTGTCAGAAAATCTCTTTTGTGCCAGTTTCCGGAAACCAGTAACATCAGGCAAGCTGTCAGCCGGGCAGGTATGTAGTTGGCAACATCGTCTAACCGGGCGGCAGCTTCTCCGAACTCCTTGTATCGTTCGTTCTTATAGCCGATCATCGAGTCGAGTGTATTAATCATCTTATAAGCCATCATTCCAGGTAATCCTAAAAGGCCAAACCAGAACATCGGGGCGATCACTCCGTCACTCAGGTTTTCCGCCAAAGTTTCAAGGGCGGCGGCCCTGATTTCCTGCGGGGATAGATTGGAGGTGTCACGTCCGACGATGCGTCCGACTTGTGTCCGTCCTTCTTCCACACTGCGGTCTACTGCTTCAAAAACGGCTTTTACTTCCGTAATCAATGTTTTTCCGGCAAGGCAATAGAATACACCTACTCCGACAAGAATTACGTATAAATAAGTATTTATAAATGCTCCCCAGAAAAGGATTAACCGGGTTATAAAGTAAATGCCTGCTACAAGGATTAGTGTCAACAGACCTCCTTTATAGAAACGGTTCTCACCCTGATTCAATTTTTTCTCTCCGAAAGAAATGAGTTTGCCAAACCAGACGATGGGGTGAGGCCAGCCTTCCGGATCACCTAACAGGCGGTCTGCCAGCCATCCACACAAAAAGGGGATTACCTTGAATGAATATATCGATTGAGTTAACCAGTACATATTATTTGTTTGAGAGACAAAGGTAGAAAATTGTACCGTTTTTTGTTTTGTAAATTCACTAATAAATATCTACCTTTGTCTTATGCTTAGGATAATAACACATATAGAACGATTATTACTGGTACATGACTGTGTGATTGTACCGAAATTTGGAGGTTTTGTACTGCAAACAGTTTCTGCCGTATGCAACGGAGAGGAACATTTGTTCAGTCCGCAGCGCAAAGAAATCGTTTTTAATATCACACTGCAACATAACGACGGGTTACTTTCAGAGTCATACATGCAAATGTATGGTGTTAATTACCGGAAGGCGCAATTGATGCTGGAGGAAGATGTCGACGATATGAAAGCTGCTTTGCAGGAAGAAAAGAGATTATCCTTTGGTCTGTTAGGTTCTTTCAGTCTGGGACAGGAAGGCCAGATGATTTTCCATCCAGGAGAGTCGGATGCATTCAGTGTCTGTTCATATGGATTGGCGGCTTTTAATTTTCCTCAGCTTAAACCTGTTTTGGCAGAGCGTGAAGAGGTTGCTTTGCTTGCCGGAAAGAAGAAAAAAGATACATTATATATACCGGTCAGCCGGAAGTTTCTCCGCGTAGTAGCTGCTTCGGCTGCTGCTGTCGCTTTATTCCTGTTGGTTTCAACTCCGGTGGAAGATGTGAACCAGGCTGCTTATACTGCCAGTTTTGTTCCGACGGAAATGGTTGCCAGAAATGCGCCAGAAATGAAAACGGAAGAAGTGAGCGCATCAGTAGAAACTGTGGTTCCTGAAACTAAGGCACCGGAGGTGAAAAACGATGCGGTAGTTATTGCGCCAGTCCCGAAAGTGAAAAAGCAGGAGGTCGCTGCCAAACCGGCGGTCAGCAAGCCGAATCAGAAAATGTATCATATCGTGATAGCCAGTTTCCCTACGGAAGAACAAGCTGATAAATATATTGCCGGGGTGGATCGTAAAGATTGCAAGCATGTGAGTAAAGTTGTTCGTGATGGTAAGTATCGTATCTATGCCGATAGATTTGATAATCGTGAGCAGGCTGAAAGCTATATGGCAACTTTGCGTACGAATGAAAAATATAAAGATGCCTGGTTGTTTATCAGCCGATAATTAGTCCCCTTCTCGTATTGATTTTATTTTATATGAATTCCTTTTATTCCTTTTCCTGTTTGGATTGCTTTTTCTTTTTTAACCGACCTGCCTTTCGTAGTGCCTGATCCAGAATGTACTGTATCTGGCCATTGGTGCTGCGGAATTCATCCGCAGCCCAGGTTTCGATAGCATCCATCATCTCCGCATCGATCCGCAGAACAAAATTTTTGGTTGCATTCTCTTTTTTGGCCATCACTTATATTAATATTAAAAATTTAGAATCATTGATATAATGTACCTGTGTTGATAACAGGCTGTGCGGACTCATCGGCACAAAGAACAACCAACAGGTTGCTGACCATTGCCGCTTTTCTTTCTTCATCGAGCTCGACAATACTATCTTTTTCCAGCTTCTCCAACGCCAGATGAACCATGCTGACTGCTCCTTCAACGATACGTTCGCGAGCGGCAATAATTGCATCGGCTTGCTGGCGGCGCAGCATTACACCTGCGATTTCAGAGGCATAAGCCAGATAGTTGATACGTGCTTCAACAATCTCTATTCCTGCTATCGACAACCGGCTGTTCAACTCTTCTTCGAGCCGGGAAGTCACTTCGCCTTCATTGTCGGAACGTAATGTGACTTTGTCGGTCGTTTCGTTTGTGTCATAGGCATACATTCCGGCCACCTGGCGTAAAGCAGCATCGCTTTGAATCTGCACGAATGATTGAACATTCCCGGAAATATCGAAAGTCGCTTTATAGGTGTCTTTTACTCTCCACACTACAACGGCGCCGATCATTACCGGATTACCTACTTTGTCGTTTACCTTGATCGGTTCAAGGTTCAGATTGAAAATACGCAAGGTTACTTTCGTTTTTAGGAAGAGGGGATTCACCCAAAAGAAGCCGTTTTCAACGACAGTACCGACATATTTTCCGAAAAATGTCATGACCCGTGAATTGTTCGGTTGGATAATCATCAGACCGGAGCACATGAAAGCGGCACATAATATACCGATCACTCCCAACGCTGTACTCCATGTTTGTCCATGTGTGAAGAAGTAAATAGACATTCCAGCTATAATCAGGATTAATAATATCGCTAAAAAACCGGAAATCATGCCGTTAAATATCTTTTCTTGTGCTTTCATAATAATTTGTATTTGATATTAATTTGATATCACAAATTAAAGCAATTGTTTGTACATGACCAAATAAAATATACTCTTTTTATAAGGGGATATTTAAAATATTATTTAGCTTTGTCTACTCAAAATTTACACGATTGGAATTTCAACTAGACACGGACAACAAGGAATTTCAGGATGCCTTGCAACTGATTACCCATACCCGCCAGTCTGTTTTCCTGACAGGGAAAGCGGGGACGGGCAAATCCACTTTTCTCAAATATATTTGTTCGCATACCAAAAAGAAGCATGTCGTATTGGCTCCGACTGGTATTGCGGCTATTAATGCTGAAGGGGTGACTTTACATTCTTTCTTCAAACTGCCGTTCCGTCCGATGTTACCGGATGATCCCGATCTGAGCCTGAAAGACGGGCGGATCTTTGAATTTTTCAAATACCGGAAAGAGCACCGGAAAATAATATCGGAGGTCGAACTGATCATTATCGACGAGATTTCGATGGTACGGGCGGATATTATCGACTGTGTAGATCGTATTTTACGTGTTTTTTCGGGAAATATGCGTTTGCCGTTTGGAGGGAAACAGTTATTGTTTGTCGGAGACGTGTTTCAGTTGGAGCCGGTTGTGCCGTCTGACCAGAAAGAGATACTCAGCCTTTTCTATGCCAGTCCGTTCTTCTTTTCAGCCAGGGTTTTCAAGTCAATCAACCTGGTGCCTATTGAGTTGCAGAAAGTTTATCGGCAGACCGATCCGGTCTTTATTAATATATTGGACCGGATACGGAGCAATGCGGCGAGAAGACAAGAACTGGAAATTTTGAATGCCCGTTATTTCCCTGAGTTTGCGCCGAATAACGAAGATATGTATATTACACTTGCTACCCGGCGTGATCAGGTAGACTTCATCAATGAAAAGAAGTTGTCGGAATTGCCCGGTGAAGAATTTATATCCGCGGGGCGTGTAGATGGTGATTTTCCGGAATCATCTTTACCCACACAATTGAATCTGGCAATCAAAGAACAGGCGCAGGTAATTTTTATTGATAATGATTATGAACGCCGGTGGGTGAACGGAACTATCGGTATGATTTCGGGCATCGATGAGAACGGGAATGTATATGTCCTGTTGGAAAACGGAATCGAACATCTGGTGGAACCTACTTCGTGGCGTAATTATAAATATAAGTATAACGAAAAGGAAAAAAGGATAGAGGAGGAGATTGTCGGTACTTTCGAACAATTGCCGATCCGTCTTGCCTGGGCGATTACCGTGCATAAAAGCCAGGGACTTACGTTTAATCGGGTTGTCGTGGATTTGACCGGAGGTGTCTTTGCCGGTGGCCAGACATACGTGGCACTAAGCCGTTGCACATCCCTCGAAGGACTGGTTCTGAAGAGTAAAGTGACTCCTCACGATATTTTTGTACGTAAAGAAATTGTTCAGTTCAGCCAGATTTTCAATAGTAAGGAGCTGATTGAAAAGAGCCTTCGGGAAAGTGAAGCGGAACTTTTATATGCTCGTGCTGCCCATGATTTTAACCGTGGAAATATGAAGGATGCCGTGGAGTCTTTTGCTCTTGCAATAGGGAAACGGAACGAAATGGATAAACCGTTGGTGCAGCGCCTGCTTCGTTCCAAACTTCAGCGTATGAATACGCAACGCCAGGAAATAAAAAAATTAAAAGAAGAACTTTACGCGCAACGTGAAATCCTGAAAGAATATGCCCATGAATATTATTTGATGGGAAATGAATGTGTAACCAAAGCCAATGATCCGAATGCAGCTCTCCGCTCATTCGATAAAGCGTTGAAACTGTATCCTGAATATGTGGATGCCTGGGTGCGCAAAGGTGTCACGCTGCTGGATATTGGCGAAACATACGATGCCCAAGTGGCATTGAATGAAGCCGTCAAACTGAGCCCCCTTTCATTTAAGGCCCGTTATAATCGTGGAAAATGTTATCTACGCATGAAATATTATGAGGAGGCGGTCGCTGATCTCCAAAAAGCCGTTTCCATTAAGCCCAAACACGCATCAGCACACGAGTATCTGGCTGAAGTTTATCGTTTTGTCGGTGAAGAGGAACTCGCTCAGCAACATCAGGATATAGCCGATAGTTTGCGGGAAAATCGAAATATTTAAGAAAGTCCATAAAAATCAAGTGGATTCGTAATGTGTTGGTAACATAGATTATATATCTTTGTGGCGTTGTATAAAAAGTGTTTCGATTGTTTTAATTTTAATATTATCTAGTATGAAGAACTTATCTGTGTTTGTTCTTTTTCTTTTTTGTCTGACATTCACGTTGAATGGCCAGGTTACCACTTCCGGGATCAGTGGAAAAGTGACGGCGGAAGGCGAACTTCTGATCGGCGCTACAGTACAGGCTGTTCATGAGCCTTCCGGTACTACGTATGGAACTGTTACTAATGCGGATGGACGTTACAGTCTACAGGGGATGCGTATCGGCGGCCCTTATACTGTCGAGGTGTCTTATGTCGGATTTCAGAAAGCAGTATATAAAAATATTACGCTTCAATTAGGTGAAACTTATCTGTTGGATGTAAAGTTGACAGAATCATTATCATTGGATGAAGTGGTTGTCACGGCATCGAAGGCTGCCTTGTTTAATTCTCAGAAGACCGGGGCGGCACAAAACTTCAATCAGGAACAGATTATGTCAACACCTTCCGTCAGCCGGAGTGTCTTCGATATTACGAAAATGAATCCTATGGGAGTCAATACCGGAAGCGGAATGTCGTTTGCCGGATCCAGTAACAAATATAATTCATTCCAGATTGACGGAACGGTGAATAATGATGTATTCGGCCTTTCTTCAAGCGGAACTAACGGTGACCAGGCTGGTGCTAATCCGATTTCCCTGGAAGCGATTGAAGAGCTTCAGGTTGTTGTTGCCCCCTTCGATGTTCGTCAAAGCGGATTTACAGGAGGTGGCATAAATGCGATAACTAAATCGGGTACCAATACATTTCATGGTTCCGGATACTGGTATTATAATAATGAAAATTTCTACGGAAAAACTCCCGGGAAAAATGTAACCAATCGTACGAAATTAGGAGATCAGAACAGCGGCACTTATGGTTTTACATTGGGGGGACCTATTATTAAGAATAAACTGTTCTTTTTTGCAAACTATGAACGTGTAAAGGAAACTTATCCGTCTTCCAACAATATCGGAGAAGAAGGCTCCAAATTGAGTACCAGTGAAGTTGAACAGGTAATCAATAAAATATCAGAATTAACAGGGGGCTATGACGGTGGCGGTTATGGTTTGCAGGACATCGACACACGTTCAGATAAAATCCTTGCCCGCATCGACTGGAATATCAATCAGAAGAATAAATTTACCTTGCGTTACAGCTGGCTGGATGCCCGCAGAATGGTCTTCTCGAACGGCGCATCGGTTGCCAACCTGAACCATTATGGTTATTATATGAATAATACCACTCATTCTTTGGTTGCTGAATTGAATACGCAGTTCAATTCAGCTTGGTCTAATGAAGTGCGTTTCGGCTGGACAAGTGTAAGTGACAGTCGTGATCCGATTGGTCAGGCCTTACCTGCCGTACAGATCGATAACATGACAAACGGGACTACGCTTAAATTCGGTATGGAACCTTTCTCAGCGGCCAATGCACTGGATCAGCGTATTTTCACTTTGGCGGATAATGTAACATGGAACAAGGGAAATCATACGATAACTTTTGGTACACATAACGAGTTCTTCCACATGGAAAATCTGTTTATCGCCAATAATTATGGTTCATATGTGTATAGTTCATTGGATGATTTTCTTTCCGTGGGTACAGCCAATGAAGTGATGCCTAAACGCTACACTTATGCTTATTCACGTGAGGACATAACCGGAACAAACCGTTGGGCCCCGGCTTTTGGTGCCGCCCAGCTTGGTTTTTATGCACAGGATGAATGGAGGGTAACAAACGACTTCCGTCTTACTTATGGTTTGCGTCTGGATATTCCTGTCTTTTTCGATACTCCGAGAGCAAACGACCTGTTTAATAGTTCATCGGTGGCTTCTACATTGGGATTAGCGACCGATCAAATGCCTTCAAGTAAAATCTTGTGGTCTCCGCGAGTAGGTTTTCGTTGGAATCTGAATGAAGATCATACCACTTTATTGCGTGGTGGTGCCGGTATATTTACAGGACGTGTTCCGTTCGTATGGCTGTCAAACAGTATTTCAAAGGCTGGTATCGAACTGAGCGAAACCTTTTTGTCCAGTAAGGAAAGTTTCGATGCAGCCAGAGCAGACGGGTTTAAGTTTAATGCAGATCCTTCCAAGCAATATTATAATCGTAACGCCGCTATTCCTACAGCGGAGATCAACGTCGTGGATAAAGACTTTAAGTTTCCTTCCGTTGCCCGTGTTAATTTAGCTCTGGAACATACTTTCGTGTTTGGTGTGAAGGCTACTTTGGAGGGGTTATATTCAAAGACATTGAATAATATCCTGTATGAAAATGCCAATTATCAGTGGACTGGTGAGACTTTGAATAATGGCGGAGATAACCGTCCTATTTATAAGAAACAGGATAACAACTTTACACAGATCATGTATCTGAAAAATACAAGTAATGGTTATACTTATAACCTGTCGGCTAAACTGGAAAAGAATTTTGATTTCGGTTTGAGTACAATGGTTGCTTATACATATGGTCAAGCCAAGTCATTGACTGACGGAAATTCATCGCAGGCTTATTCCGGATGGAAATATAATCCGACCTATTATGGTGATATTAACCCGGAATTGACTTGGTCTAGTTTTGATGTACGTAACCGTATCATAGCTTCTGTTTCTTACCGTAAAGAATATGCAAAACATTTTGCAACGACAGTAAGCCTGTTCTATAACGGACAGACCGGCGGACGTTATTCTTTGCTCGATTATTCGGATATCAACCATGACGGTTATAACAATGACTTGTTGTATGTCCCGACCGATGCGGAATTTGATAAAATGACTTTTACTGAATATACAAAAACAGTAGGAAATGATAAAATCGTCGTGTCTCCGGCAGAACAGAAAGAAGCAATGGCCAATTGGATAAACGGCAATGAAGAACTGAGAGGCTCGAAGGGTACACATATGAAACGTTATCAGATGGTAATGCCTTTTGAACATCATTTTGATTTCCATATTGCACAGGACTTCTTTGTTGATATTGCCGGAAAACGTAATACCATCCAGGTCAATTTTGACATAATAAATGTAGGAAATCTGTTTAATAAGAGCTGGGGATTATATAACCAGACTTCTACCGGATATGACCTGGCTCCTCTGACAACCAAGGTTGCTGATGGTGTTGCGACCTATCAGTTCCGTGATCCGGGTGAGATGGTTAAAAATAAGGATATACCATCTCGCTGGCATGCTCAGGTTGGATTGAAATATATTTTCTAGCCGTGTATTTAACGATTTGAATAAAATAATCGGGAGAGGTTCACTATCTTTGTGGACCTCTTTCTTTTTGAGGTGATTGTATATGAAAAGATATGTAAGTTTATTTATAGGATGTATCGTTCTGGCCGGTATACTTTTTTCCGGCTGTTCTTCATCGAAGCGCCATGACCGTTATGTGGTCGTTCTTTCCATGGATGGATTCCGTTCCGATTATCCTGATCGTGCTTATACCCCGACATTGGATTCTTTGGCGAAAGTCGGGATTCGTGCCGCTTTCCGTCCTTCTTTTCCCAGCGTAACATTTCCGAACCATTACAGTATGGCAACCGGTTTGCACCCGGATCATCACGGCTTGGTTAATAATTTCTTTTATGCCCCCGACCTGGACAGTGTTTACCGTATGGCGGACCCCACTCCTGGTTTTTATGGAGGGGAACCGATCTGGAATACGGCAGAGAAACAGGGAGTGCATGCGGCCTCTTTCTTTTGGGTGGGCAGTGAGTATCCGATCCAGGGGCGCCAGCCTTCCAGCTGGAAACCTTTTGATAAAAAGGTCCCTTATTCGGACCGTGCCGATTCTGTAGTAGCCTGGTTGCAGCTACCGGAGGATATACGTCCTCATCTGGTTATGTGGTATATCGAAGAGCCGGATGCGATCGGTCATATCTGTACGCCTGACTCTTCGGCAACTTTAGAGAAAGTAGAGGAGCTGGATCGTGTATTGAACCATTTCTTTAATGAGGCTCGCAAACTGGATATTTTCGATAAAATAGATTTTATAGTTCTGTCCGATCACGGAATGGCTACTTATACGCCTGAGAAATATATCAATCTGAATGACTATTTGCCACGTGACAGTTTCGATTATATTTTTGACGGTGTCCCGACTTTGCTTTATCCGAAGAATGGTTATACCGAGACCGCTTACAATATCCTGAAAAAGGTTCCGAATGTGACGGTTTGGAGGAAAGAGGATGTTCCTGCTGAATACGTTTATGGGAATAATCCCCGTATAGGAGATTTGGTTGTGCTTCCCAATATCGGAACTTACCTGCATTTTCGTGATAAATCCTATCCTTATTCGGGTGCAACCCATGGTTATGATAATTTTTCACCGGAGATGGAAGCTATATTTTATGCGGCAGGTCCTTCATTTAAAGAGAATGTCGAATTGCCTGTCATGGCAAATGTAAATCTTTATCTGATTATATCCCGGTTATTGAATCTGGAACCCGCTCCGAATGACGGTGATAGTGTGGTTGTAAATACTTTATTCCGGTAAAAATAAAAAAAGCGATCTGTAAGGATCGCTTTTTTTGATATCAAAGGGTATATTTCATTTTAATAGCTGAAATTCATCCCCGGACAAAAAGCTATCTGACTTTTGGCACTAGTGATCTGAATCATGTTTTCGCGGGCTAGCCATCCGATTGCAGACCATAAATCAGCTTCACATAAGGAGGTTGCCTTTTTCAACTCCTCCAAACTCCAACATCCACCATCCAGTAACAGATTCCTGATGGTACCTGCATTTAATCCAATTGTTCCTTTCGTCATGACAAATTCTCTTTTATGTTTATGGTATGTTGAGTTAAAACAGAAATTAAAGCAGAAATGATATATTCCGGCGTTTTTTTTAGTGTGTTTTATAAAAAAGAGATCCCATCAAAAGACTTTTTTTGTAAATCAGGCGGATGGAGATTCACGAACTTAAAATAAATCATTGTTTGTTTATAAGAGTTTTTTGAGAAAAAAATGTTTGAAAAAGATTGTCATAAAGTATGGTGGTATCGAATTAAACCTTACATTTGTAGCCTATTGAGATTGATTTAAACTTGTATTTGAAGTTTTGCTCGCAACTTAGATTTGTAAAGTATATTCATTCAACTATTATTCTATTCATCCCTCAATAAACAATTAACTAAATAAGTTTTTATAAATGAATCTTTACATTTCAAATTTAAGTTATAACGTCACAGACGCTGACTTAAACGAGTTGTTTGCTGACTATGGGGAAATCCTCTCAGCTAGAGTTATCACAGACAGAGAAACAGGCCGTTCAAGAGGCTTTGGTTTTGTAGAATTGAAGGATGACGATTTAGCCAAGAAGGCTATCGAAGAATTAAACCAGGCTACTTATGATGAAAAAGTAATCAGCGTAACAGAAGCACGTCCGAGAGAAGACCGTGGTGGAAACCGTGGCGGTGGTTTCGGCGGTAATCGTGGCGGTGGTTTCGGCGGCGGTAATCGTGGTGGTGGCTACGGTGGTGGCAATCGCGGTGGCGGTGGCTACGGTAACGGCGGCGGAAGAAGATATTAATTCGCATTATAGCAAATGGAAAAGCGATCTGGTAACAGGTCGCTTTTTTGATTCTTATGGACGCAGATTTTATATATTATGATACTGCATTCTCATATATTATAATATTAGAGTCGCATAATATGTGAGAATGCAGTATCATAATATATGAGAAATTTGCAAACTGTATGTTGATCTCCATAAAAAAGCCTGCCGAAATCATTTCAGCAGGCTTTCGTAGTGCGTCCGGGGATCGAACCCGAGTTTCCGCCGTGAGAGGGCGGCGTCCTAGGCCACTAGACGAATGCACCGTTTCGTGTCATAGTTTTCATTGTTTGACGGGACAAAAATAGTTATTATTTCGTTTCGGTGTTCTCCGGAACGGAAAAAAATGTAAAGAATTTTGTTTCTTCCTGTCATTATGATACTATAATTGTCTTCATACAACTAAAAGGCGTTAAAACTGAGCGCAATTTCGTTTATTTTTCATTGTTCTTCCTGTTTATTTATTCTACCTTTGCCATCTGTTATTGAACAATATACTATTGAACAATTACTAATACCAGTATTAAAATAACTAATATTATGGCAGAACTAAAAGAAAAACTTTTCTCAGAATTCGCTCCGGTCACTACTGAAGAGTGGATGGCGAAGATTACGGCTGACCTGAAAGGTGCTCCGTTTGAGAAAAAGCTTGTCTGGAAGACAGGCGAAGGATTTAATGTAAATCCTTTCTATCGTGCAGAAGACATCGAAGGTTTGAAGACTACCGAGTCTCTTCCCGGTGAATTCCCTTATGTTCGCGGAACAAAGAAGGATAACGACTGGAAGGTACGCCAGAACATTGAAGTAACCTGTTTCAAGGAAGCCAACGAAAAGGCTCTTGATTTGCTGACTAAAGGTGTTACTTCTCTCGGTTTCATCATCAAAGGTGATGAAGTGAATGCTGAAAATATTGCAACATTATTAAACGGTATCTGTCCGGAAGCTACTGAACTGAACTTCAACACTTGCAACTGCAAGGCTGAAAAACTGATCGGTATCCTGGAATATATCCTGAAGGGAAAAGACGTAGACCTGAACAAATGTTTCGGTTCTGTAAACTATGACCCGTTCAAGAAACCGTTGGTAAAAGGTAAAGAAAATGGAAACTGGGTAGAAGCTGCATCTGCTGTGCTCAAAGCAGGTCAGGCACTACCAGGTTATAAAGTGTTAGCTGTAAACGCTTTCTACTTCAATAATGCAGGTGCTTATATTACTCAGGAACTGGGTTATGCACTGGCTTGGGGTAACGAACTGATGGCTAAATTGACTGAAGCTGGATTCAGCGCAGACGAAGTTGCCAAAAAGATTAAATTTAATCTGGGTATCAGTTCTAACTACTTCATGGAAATTGCTAAGTTCCGTGCAGCACGTTGGTTGTGGGCTGAAATTGTTGCTGCTTACAATCCAGAATGCAAATGTGCATGCAAGATGAACGCACATGCTCAGACTTCCGAATGGAACATGACTGTTTACGATGCTCATGTAAACTTGTTGCGTTCTCAGACTGAAGCGATGTCTGCTGCTTTGGCAGGTGTCGATTCTATTACTGTACGTCCTTTCGATAAGACTTATCAGACTCCGGACGATTTCTCTGAACGTATCGCCCGTAACCAGCAGTTGTTACTGAAAGAAGAATGTCACCTGGACAAGGTAGTCGATCCTTCTGCCGGTTCTTATTATGTGGAAGTACTGACAAACTCGTTAGCTGAAGTTGCCTGGAACCTGTTCCTGGAAGTAGAAGACAAAGGCGGTTTCGCAGCTGAAGTTGCTAACGGAAATATCCAGAATGCAGTGAATGCTTCCAATACAGCTCGTAAGAAAGCGGTTGCTACCCGTCGTGAAATTCTGCTGGGTTCTAACCAGTTCCCGAACTTTACGGAAGTGGCTGCCGGTAAGATTAAAGAAACTGCTTCCTGCTGCTGCGGTGGTGGTCATTCTTGCGGTGAAGCAACGGTTACTCCTCTTGATTTCTCTCGTGGTGCATCTCAGTTCGAAGCATTGCGTCTGGCAACTGAAAACAGCGGCAAGACACCGAATGTCTTTATGCTGACTATCGGTAACTTGTCTATGCGTATTGCCCGTTCACAGTTCTCAAGCAACTTCTTTGCTTGCGCCGGATATAAGGTAATTGATAACTTAGGTTTCGAAACTGTTGAAGCTGGCGTTGAGGCAGCGATGAAAGCCGGTGCTCAAATCGTTGTTCTTTGTTCTAGTGATGATGAATATGCAGAATATGCTCCTGCTGCTTATAAGGCGTTGGCTGGACGTGCTGAATTCGTTGTAGCAGGTGCTCCTGAATGCATGGAAGACCTGAAAGCTCAGGGTATCGATCAGTTTATCAATGTGAAGAGCAACGTGCTTGAAACATTGAAGGCTTTCAACGCAAAATTAGGAATCGCTTAAGTAGAAACAATTATGAGACCAAATTTTAAGAATATAGATATAAAGAATGCCGGTTTTGCAGCAACCAATGCTGCCGAATGGGCAAAAGCCAATGGCATCGAAGCCAATTGGAAAACACCCGAGCATATCGAGGTGAAACCAGTATATACAAAAGAAGACCTGGAAGGTATGGAGCATCTGCACTATGCATCCGGTCTGCCTCCTTATCTGCGTGGCCCGTATAGCGGTATGTACGCTATGCGTCCCTGGACAATCCGCCAGTATGCCGGTTTCTCCACAGCAGAAGAATCAAATGCATTCTATCGCCGTAACCTGGCTTCCGGCCAGAAAGGTTTGTCTGTTGCATTCGACCTTCCGACTCACCGCGGATACGATGCCGACAATGAACGTGTTGTAGGTGACGTTGGTAAAGCCGGTGTATCTATCTGTTCGCTGGAAAACATGAAAGTATTGTTCGCTGGTATTCCTTTGAACAAAATGTCTGTTTCCATGACCATGAACGGTGGTGTTCTTCCGGTATTGGCATTCTATATCAACGCAGGTCTGGAACAAGGCGCTAAGTTGGAAGAAATGGCCGGTACTATCCAGAACGATATCCTGAAAGAATTCATGGTGCGTAATACGTATATCTATCCGCCTGAATTCTCTATGAAGATTATCGCTGATATCTTCGAATATACATCACAGAAGATGCCGAAGTTCAACTCTATCTCTATCTCCGGTTACCACATGCAGGAAGCCGGTGCGACAGCAGATATTGAAATGGCTTATACCCTGTGCGACGGTATGGAGTATCTTCGTGCCGGTGTTAACGCAGGTATCGATGTGGATGCATTTGCTCCGCGTCTGTCATTCTTCTGGGCAATCGGTGTGAACCACTTCATGGAAATCGCCAAGATGCGTGCCGCACGTATGTTGTGGGCGAAGATTGTAAAGAGTTTCGGTGCTAAGAACCCGAAATCTTTGGCGCTGCGTACTCACTGCCAGACTTCAGGATGGTCGTTGACTGAGCAAGACCCGTTCAACAACGTAGGCCGTACTTGTATCGAAGCGATGGCAGCTGCTCTGGGACACACGCAGTCTTTGCACACCAATGCGTTGGACGAAGCTATCGCCTTGCCTACAGACTTCTCTGCACGTATCGCCCGTAATACACAGATTTATATCCAGGAAGAAACAAAGATCTGTAAGGAAATCGACCCGTGGGCCGGTTCTTACTATGTAGAATCTTTGACAAACGAACTGGTACACAAAGGTTGGGCATTGATCCAGGAAATCGAAAGCATGGGCGGTATGGCAAAAGCGATTGAAACAGGTCTTCCGAAGATGCGTATCGAAGAAGCTGCTGCGCGTACTCAGGCTCGTATTGACTCAGGCGTTCAGACAATCGTTGGTGTTAACAAATACCGTCTGCCGAAAGAAGATCCGATCGATATCCTTGAAATCGACAACACAGCCGTACGTAATGAACAGATTGCCAATTTGAAGGTGTTGCGTGAAAACCGCGACGAAGAAGCTGTTCAGAAAGCATTGGCAGACATCACCGAATGTGTGAAAACTAAGAAAGGCAACTTGCTGGAACTGGCTGTTAAGGCTGCCGGCTTGCGTGCATCACTGGGAGAAATCTCTGATGCCTGCGAAGTTGTTGTAGGACGTTATAAAGCAATCATCAGAACTATATCAGGCGTGTATTCATCAGAAACAAAGAAAGATGCCGACTTCCTGAAGGCTTGTGAGCTGACAGAAAAGTTTGCTAAGAAAGAAGGTCGCCAGCCGCGTATCATGATCGCTAAGATGGGTCAGGACGGACACGACCGTGGTGCTAAGGTTGTAGCTACCGGTTATGCCGACTGTGGTTTCGACGTGGATATGGGACCGTTGTTCCAGACTCCGGCTGAAGCTGCCCGCCAGGCTGTTGAAAACGACGTTCACGTAATGGGTGTTTCTTCTTTGGCTGCCGGACACAAGACATTGGTACCGCAAGTTATCGATGAACTGAAGAAGTTAGGCCGCGAAGACATTATCGTTATCGCCGGTGGTGTTATTCCTGCACAGGACTACGACTTCCTGTACAAGGCAGGTGTTGCCGCTATCTTCGGTCCGGGTACATCAGTCGCTAAGGCTGCCGTTCAAATCCTGGAAATCCTGTTAGGAGAAGAATAATAGCTGTAAAGTTTTTATTATAAATAGGAGACTGCGTAGCTTTCGGTGGAGAGTTACGCAGTTTTTTTATTACCATATAAGTATTGATATGAACAAACAAGCAAAACTATTTCAAGATCAGGATGTGGCAAATGATGATTTGTCCCTGACTCCTGTTATTAAAAAGAAAGGAAGAACGAAACTTACCGCTGCCCAGTCTGAGTTCAATCGCCTGAACAGGAAGATAAATGAACTAAAGGCAGAGATCACGTTTATTCCTGAGAAGGAACGAAAAATCAGAACTTTCTATCAGGAGCATGCTAAATCTCTATTTGAGAAAGAGACAGCAATGAAATATGATTATCTGATTTATCTGGATGGAATATATGAAGAAGGAAAACTGAGTAAAACGGATCGGAAAACGCTGATAGATCTTATTGCTGCTGAAAGTGAAGGAGTGACTGACTATATGAATGAAGAGCAACGCTCCGTTATTGTTCCCCTCGTTCATAAATATGAGGAACTCTCATCCGGAATGACTCATGAAGAACTGGAAATGGAAGCAGTACAGGATACGTTGTTCGCTATCCAAATGATGGGTTTTAAACTCAATAAGAAAATGAAAAACGCAAAGACGGAAGAGGAACTGCTCAACGCTTTTAATGATTTAATGAAGAATGAGATGGAGAAAATGGAGGCGGCGGAAGAAAAAGAACAACAGAGGCGTGCAGCCAGAGAGGAACAGAAATCGTCGCAGTCCAGGGAAAGGAAAATGACCAAAGCCGAATTGAATCAGAAATTGCAGGAGGAACAAACTTTAAAGTCAATGCGTGAAATATATCTGGAACTGGTGAAGGAACTTCATCCGGACCGGGAAACAGATGAAACATTGCGTGCACAGAAGGAAGAACGGATGAAACAACTGACGGAAGCATATAAACAAAAAGACTTGGCTTCCTTGTTGATGATGCAGATTAACTGGTTGCAGGAAGAATCGGCAAAGACACCTCAATCGCAGACGGATGAGGTTTTGAAACGTTATAATAAGATTTTGCGTGCACAGTTGAATCGTTTGGAAGAAGAATTTTACTTGATTTGTCAGGCTCCTTTATCTGGTGTGGAAAATGCTTATACGCAATTGAGAACTGTTCCTTTGAAAGAGATAGATATTCACCTGGATATTCTTTTGTCTCAGCAGAAAAACCTGCTGCAAACAGTGGAAGAGTATATGCAAAGCGTTTCCACACTTACGGGAATGAGAGCTTTTTTGAAAAAATACCGGAAAAAGCAAAGAGAAGAAGAGCTTTATGATGACTTTTACTGGGAGGAGGATTAATCTTTTTGTTATCTTTACCCGACAATCTTAAAAGTGCTATTATGCAAACAGTAAATTGTTTTTTGCCTTATATTTCTCCAGCCATGGTGAAACTGACTGTAGACGAACTCAGGAGTACCGGGCTGGTTAATAAAATATATCTTTTAGCTTCTGATTCATTGCAGGCAGAAGCTTGTGACGGTTGCGAAATCCTGCAGGTCGATACGCTGACCGGTACAAAGACTTTGCGTACTATTTGGGAACATGCCGACGAACGGAATGTCTTATTTTATACTGGTACAACTCCTTTGAGGTTCGGACAAAACGGACTGGAGCGGATGCTTTTTGTCGCTGAAAACAGATGTTGTAAAATCGTTTATGCCGATCATTATAAAATATGTAACGGTATCCGGCAGGAACATCCGTTGAACGATTATCAGGAGGGAAGCATACGGGATGATTTTGATTTCGGTCCGTTATTGCTGCTTAATTACGATGAATTGAACTATTATTTCGAATCTCGTAAAAAAATGTTTCCGGAGTATGTCTATGCAGGTTTCTATCTTTACCAGCTCGATGCCTCATTTATGCCGGAGACTATTGTTCATATCCGGGAGTATCTTTATTCTTTTACAGAAGAAGATAATCGGAAAAGCGGCGAGAAACAGTTTGATTATGTGGATCCAAAGAACCGTGAGGTGCAGGAGGAAATGGAATCGGCCTGTACTGTCTATCTGAAATATTTGGGTGCTTTTTTGAAGAAGAAACCTTTGAAGGTAAAGTTCAAGAAGAAAGGTTTCCCTTGCGAAGCATCTGTGATCATCCCTGTCCGCAACCGTGTCCGTACGATCGAGGATGCGATCCGTTCTGTTTTTAGGCAGCAGACCAATTTTGACTTCAACCTGATCATTGTCGACAATCATTCGACCGACGGGACGACAGAGGTTATTCAGCGGTATGCGGAAGATAAACGTCTGATACACCTGATCCCCGAACGTGACGATCTTGGAATCGGCGGTTGCTGGAATGAGGCGGCTGCCCATCCTTCGTGCGGTAAGTTTTGTGTACAGCTTGACAGTGATGATGTGTATAGCGGTCCCGATACTTTGCAAAAGATTGTGGATGCCTTTTATGCGGAAAGTTGTGCAATGGTGATCGGAACCTATAAAATGACTGATTTTGACCTGAATGAAATAGCGCCCGGCATTATCGACCACCGGGAATGGACGGAAGAGAATGGGCGTAATAATGCTTTGCGTATCAATGGACTGGGAGCACCCCGTGCTTTTTATACCCCGATTCTTCGCGAGTTGAAAATGCCGAATGTGAGTTATGGCGAAGATTATGCCATAGGATTGGCTATATCGCGTATTTACCGGATCGGACGTATTTACGATGTCCTTTATCTTTGCCGCCGTTGGGAGGACAATACCGATGCCGCATTGGATATCCGGAAAACCAACGAACATAATGCCTATAAAGACAGTATCCGAACCATTGAATTAGCTACCCGAAGAACGTTAAATCGAAAATGATATGATTGATAGGTCTGAAATGAATGAGTTGAGAGAACGCGTAGAAGATCTTCTCGACGAACAGATAAGAGATTGGGAGTTGGTTCGCACGAATACCTATGCTTTGGCAAACCTTAAGACCCGGAATCTTTGGATAAGAGATTTCCCTGTTATATTACAGTTCAATCCGGAGCGTATCCGTTCATCAGCTGCTAAAACAGACGCTGCTTCTTTGCAGGCACGACCGTGTTTTTTCTGTCACCGGCCGGAAGAACAATATGGTATTGATTACAATGATGCTTTCGATATACTGGTTAATCCTTATCCAATCTCCGGCGGACATCTGACGATACCATTGAAGTGGCATGAAGATCAGCAAATTCTTCCTTATTATGAGGATATGCTGTGCTTGGCACACGATCTTCAGGATTATGCCGTCTTTTACAATGGTCCGAAATGTGGAGCTTCTGCTCCGGATCATATGCATTTCCAGGCAATGGAACGGGGAAATTTGCCGATAGAAGTAAACTATAAAAAGGCTCCCAAGGGTATAGTCTGGGAGGGGCGTAATACGGTTCTTTATGTACTTTACGATTTTATGGCGTCTGCATTTCTGCTGATCTCCAGTGATTTGCGCGAAGCCGATTATGCTTTTAAACAATTATACGCACAACTGGAAATAAAAGAAGGAGATTCTGAACCGATGATGAATGTGGTTACTTGGAAGGATGAGGATGCTTGGAAGGATGAGGATAACTGGATATCCTGTATATTCCCTCGTAAGGAATTGCGTCCGTCCTGTTTTTATGCAGAAGGAGATGCTAATATCCTGATCAGTCCGGCAACGGTTGAGATGGCCGGTCTCTTTATCACCCCTTTAGAGAAGGATTTTGATAAGGTGACGTCTGAAGATCTTGAAACTATTTTGCGGGAAGTAAGCATTTCAGAAGAAGAGAAGAATGAAATAGTACGTAAAATGATACAATCTAGCCCGCGAAAATGAAACTATTAACCGGAAAATCCACAGTATCGTCTCCATGGAGTTGGATACCCACGCTTTATTTTGCGGAGGCCCTTCCTTATGTGGCAGTGATGACGATCTCTGTCATCATGTATAAACGTTTGGGGATCAGTAATACAGATATTGCCCTCTACACCAGTTGGCTTTATCTCCCCTGGGTGATCAAACCCTTCTGGAGTCCTTTTGTCGATTTGCTGAAGACGAAGCGCTGGTGGGTGGTTACCATGCAGTTTTTGATAGGTGCAGGACTGGCGGGTATTGCTTTCACTATTCCGATGGATTATTCCTTTCAGCTGACTTTGGCTATATTCTGGTTGGTGGCGTTTAGTTCTGCGACGCATGATATTGCGGCTGACGGTTTCTATATGTTAGCGCTGGATTCGCATGACCAGGCATTTTATGTCGGGATACGAAGTACATTTTACCGTATCGCAACTATTGCCGGACAAGGTCTGTTGGTGATGCTGGCAGGTGCTTTGGAGGAAAGTACCGGAAAGATACCGCTGGCCTGGTCGGTTACATTTTTGATCCTGGCAGGTCTATTTATCGGGCTATGCCTGTATCATAAATATATATTGCCGACACCCGAATCGGACAGGCCGGCTGTCGCTGTGACGGCTTCTACCCTGTTTAAAGAATTTTTTGCTACATTTGTTTCGTTTTTTAAGAAGAAACAGGCCCTGATTGCGATCCTGTTTATGCTGTTATACCGTTTCCCGGAAGCGCAGCTGGTAAAGCTGGTCACTCCTTTCCTGATCGACCCGCGTGATGTAGGAGGGCTTGGATTATCAACGGCAGAGATCGGCCTTGTTTATGGAACGATCGGGATCATCGGACTGACTTTAGGCGGGATCATCGGAGGTATTGTTGCGGCACAAGGCGGACTGAAGAAATGGCTTTGGCCGATGGCGCTGGCTATTACTTTGCCGGATTTGGTCTTTATTTACCTGAGCAGTGCCCTGCCGGAGAATCTGCTTATTATAAATGTATGTGTCTTTATTGAGCAGTTTGGGTATGGATTCGGCTTTACGGCCTATATGCTGTTTCTTATTTATTTCTCAGAGGGCGAACATAAGACGGCTCATTATGCTATCTGTACGGCATTTATGGCTTTAGGTATGATGTTGCCGGGAATGATTGCCGGCTGGTTGCAGGAGCAGTTGGGATATGAGCACTTTTTCTGGTGGGTGATGGGATGCTGCCTGATCACTTTGGCAGTGACGGCTTTCCTGAAGATTGATCCTGCATTTGGCAGAAAAGACAGACGTATTGATTGATTTTATAATAAAGTGAAATATGATATTGATAGCTGATAGTGGGTCCACGAAGACTGATTGGTGTGTGGTGGAGAATGGTGAATCTATCCTCCGTTTCAAAACACGGGGCACGAATCCTTTTTTTCAGACAGAAGAGGAAATCGGGAAGGAGATAGAAGTCGGCCTGTTACCTTCTCTAAAAGGTTTCGAACCTTCAGCTATTTATTTTTACGGAGCAGGATGTGCTTTCCCGGAGAAGAATGATATGATCAGGCGGGCCGTCAACCGGTATCTGCCTGTCCCGGTTGAGGTAGGGAGCGACTTGCTTGCAGCTGCCCGCGCCCTGTGCGGAGATCAGCCGGGGATTGCCTGCATTATGGGGACTGGTTCCAACTCCTGTTATTATGATGGCAGGGAGATTGTAAAGAATGTCTCTCCTCTGGGATTTATCCTGGGCGATGAAGGGAGTGGCGCGGTATTGGGAAAATTATTGATTGGTGATGTCCTGAAAGACCAGTTGCCTCCGGCTCTGAAAGATCAGTTCCTGACACAATATGAGTTGACCCCGGCCCTGATTATGGACAAGGTTTACCGGCAGCCTTTCCCTAACCGTTTTCTGGCAGGATTTTCTCCTTTTATACGGGAGCATTTGGATGAACCGGCTATCTGGGAGTTGGTTACCCGTAGTTTCCTGGCTTTTTTTACCCGGAATGTGAAACAGTACGATTATTTTGAACAGCCAGTCCACCTGGTAGGTTCGGTAGCCTGGTATTATCAGGATATATTGAAGGAGATCGCGTTTGATTTGGGAATCCGTCTGGGGACGATCGCCCGAAGTCCGATGGAAGGACTGGTTGCATATCATGGCCAACCAACGCTTTGATATCTGATAGATCGTATTTATCTTTGTTGTGTTTGTAATCTTATATTTAATAAATTCTCAAGATGAAAAAAGTGTTATTCTCATTCTGCTTCCTTCTAGTATTGCTGGTAGGAAGTTCGTTAGGGCTGGAGGCTCAGCCGGCCCAGAAATTGGTCAATGTGGTGGTATCTCCGGATCGGACAGACTGGAAATACAAACAAAAAGAGGAAGTTACTTTTACTGTTCAAGTCTTTAGAAATGAAAATCTCCTGAAAGACGTGGTAGTTGATTATGAAGTGGGACCGGAGTATTTCCCCGTAAAGAAGGAAGCGGATGTGCTTTTGAAAAATGGTAAAATAACATTAAAAGGCTCCATGAATGAACCTGGTTTTTTGCGTTGTAAGGTCATAGCAAAAGTAGACGGTCGTAATTATGAAGGAATGGCTACGGTTGCCGTAGACGAAGAAAAAATCCGGCCGACAACCGCTGATCCGAAAGATTTCGACAGTTTCTGGAAGCAGGCGATTGAAGATGCCCGTAAAACCTCTCTGGACCCTAAAATGGTATTGATGCCGGAAAGATGTACGTCTACGCAAAACGTTTATCATGTCAGTTTTCAGAATGAGCGTCCAAGGTCCCGTATGTATGGTATTCTGGTTGTCCCAAAAAAGGAAGGGGTATATCCGGCTATCCTCCAGGTTCCGGGTGCCGGTATCCGTCCGTATAACGGCATGAATTTAGGGGATGATGTTATCACATTAGAGATCGGTATTCATGGAATTCCGGTAAATATGCCCCAGGAAGTATATAATAACCTGGCATCCGGTGCTTTGAACGGCTATCCCGGGATCAATAAGAATGATCGTGACGCCCATTATTACAAACGGGTGTATCTCGGTTGTGTGAGAGCGGTGGATTTTATTTTCTCTTTGCCTGAATTTGACGGTTCGACTGTCGGTGTAACCGGTGGTAGCCAGGGAGGAGCGCTTTCTATCGTTACGGCAGGATTGGATTCGCGTATTAAGTTTCTGGCAGCATTCTATCCGGCCTTATGTGATTATGCCGGTTATTTACATCTGCGTGCCGGTGGCTGGCCTCATTATTACCGGAATGCAAAACCTGGTCCGAATGAGGTGGAGACATTAGCTTATTTCGATGTGGTTAATTTTGCCCGTCGCGTAAATGCACCGGGGTGGTATAGCTGGGGATATAATGATGTGACTTGTCCTCCAACCTCCATGTATTCCGCTTATAATGTTATTCCGGGAGCAAAAGAACTGCATCTTTATCTGGAAACCGGTCACTGGACTTATCCGGAGCAAAATGCTGCATGGTTTCAATGGTTGAAAGAAATGTATAAGTAAGAAGAGGTTCGCAGACATAAATTTTGTTAGTTTTGTATCTGTTTAGCAACATACATAATACATATTTAATATGTCGTTTACTAAGATAACAGAGCAAGACTCATTATATAATAATCTGGAAAGCAAGTCGGTCCGGGAATTACTGGACGATATAAATACGGAAGACCAGAAGGTTGCGTCAGCAGTCCGGAAAACGATACCTAAAGTTGAAGAACTTGTATTACAGATCGTCCCCCGGATGAAACAAGGGGGACGTATCTTTTATCTGGGCGCCGGCACAAGCGGACGTCTGGGCGTGCTCGACGCTTCGGAGATACCTCCTACTTTCGGAATGCCGCCAACCCTGGTGATCGGACTGATCGCGGGTGGAGACAAAGCGCTTCGTAATCCGGTAGAAAATGCGGAAGATGATCTGAACCGCGGTTGGGAGGAATTGCAGGAGCACCATATTACAACAAAAGATACAGTAATCGGCATTGCCGCTTCCGGGACGACTCCCTATGTAATAGGAGCTTTGCGCAAGGCACGTGAGCAAGGAATCCTGACAGCTTCCATTTCCAGTAATCCGGATTCTCCGATGGCAGCGGAGGCGGATGTAGCCATTGAAATGATCGTAGGCCCGGAGTTTGTTACCGGCAGTTCGCGTATGAAATCCGGAACAGGGCAAAAGATGATCTTGAACATGATCTCTACTTCGGTAATGATCCAACTGGGACGTGTAAAAGGCAACCGGATGGTAAATATGCAACTTACCAACCAGAAACTGATCGACCGTGGGACACGGATGGTCGCTGAGGAACTGGGCTTGAATTATGGTCAGTCGCAACGGTTACTTCTGATGTACGGCTCGGTAAAAGACGCAATAGACGAATATCGTAAACATAATAAATAAAATTTATAGGATCTGCTACCATAAGATGTAAAAATATCTCTATATTTGCGACATGCATTGTTCCGAGCCTGTATCCGCGGGTAAGGATTAAAAGGGAACCGGGTGTGAATCCCGGACAGTCCCGCTGCTGTGAGCTTCATAACGTATCAGGCATACTTTTGCCACTGTTCTGTAAGGGGAATGGGAAGGCGCTTGATCCGGAAGTAAGTCAGAAGACCTGCAAGGCATATTCTTTCGACGGCTTCGAGGAAAGGCCGGATGAGAAAAACAAGACATCTGATGTCTTTCTATTCTTGTTCCATTCCCAGTTTGCTGTCCTTTTAGGATCTGTTTTTAATTATTTTGCCATAATAATTAGGAAAAGAAGCATGGTTCGGTTGACGGGATGAGCTCCGTCGGTGGTCCATGCTTTTCTTTTTCAAAGACTGAACAGTTAAGACGGAATACTTGTTTATTATTGGAAAAGTATGTTTATTTGCAGATAGTATTTATAAAACAACAGGCAATATGAAAAAGGTTACAGGTTTAGTTTTGATTATTTTGATGGCATTTATTGCTGTTCCCGCTAAATCCCAGTTGAAGTTTGGGGTAAAAGGCGGTTTGAATATATCGTCCGTTCATTTGAATTCAGATATTCTAAAAGCGGATAATGTAACTGGTTTCCAGATCGGTCCGATGATCGAGACAACGATTCCTCTGATAGGAGTAGGGCTGGATGCGGCTATCCTCTATTCACAGAAAGGGATGGATGTGAAATCGGAGACAGGAACTTCCACGAATGTGAAAACAGATTATATCGATGTCCCGGTGAATTTGAAATGGAAATTCGGATTGCCTATCATTAAAGGATATCTGGCTGCCGGTCCGTATATAGGTTTCCGTGTAGGTGGCGATAAATTCTGGGAGATTCCCGGAAGTGTAGTAGGACAGGTGAAAGCGAAAAACTTTAGTGCCGGTCTTAATTTCGGTGCAGGTGTGGAACTGATCAGCCATTTGCAGGTCGGTATAAACTATGGCCTGGGACTGACTGATAATTACAGTGCGGAAAAATATGATCTGAATGCCAAGAACCGCGGATGGTCGGTGACAGCCGCTATCCTGTTCTGATAACAGACAGAAGATATGAGGGGCCGGGCTTTAACAGTCCGGCCTTTTTTGTTACTTTTGACCTCGGAAATGAAATATGCAGATGTCATACTACCCCTGCCGTTGGAGAATAGCTATACATATAGTATTCCGACGGATCTGGAGGCGGCCGTAACTCCCGGTTGCCGGGTCATTGTTCATTTCGGCAAGAAACGTTACTATACTGCCATTGTGATGGAAGTACATGAACGCAGGCCGAATACGGACTTTGAGACGAAGGAGATTTATGCCCTGCTGGATGCCAGCCCTGTGTTGCGGAGGCCGCAACTTCGCTTTTGGAAATGGATCTCCTCCTATTATATGTGTAAACTGGGGGATGTCTATAAAGCGGCTTTACCTTCCGGGCTGAAACTGGAAAGCGAGACGGCTGTTACCTATAATGCTGATTTTGAGGCGGACGGTCCTTTGCGTCCTAATGAGCAGGCTGTGCTGGATGCTTTTAAAGGAGTGCTCAAGTTAACAGTCTCGGAGTTGGAAAAGAAAACAGGCCTGCGCAATGTCGTTCCCATAGTTGCTTCCCTGATGGCCCGTGGGGCAGTGGAGGTCAGCGAAGAGATGAAACGCGGGTTTGTTCCGAAGATGCAGGCATTTATCCGTTTGTCTCGGGAATATGCAACCGAAGAGCGCTTGCAGGAAGCCTTTGCTGATTTTAAGCGGGCCAAGAAGCAGGAACTTTTGCTGGTTTGCTTCCTTGATCTGAGCCACGCATTAAATCCGGCTTTAACCGTGGAAGTATCCAAAAAAGAATTACTGGAACGCAGCGGTTGTTCATCAACGATATTGGACGGGCTGCTGAAACGGGGAGTCCTTGAAAGCTATGAAAAAGAAGTGGGGCGTTTGCAGGTTCCGGTATGCCGTTTGCAACCTCTCAGTTCGCTTAGTCCGGCACAGGAGAAAGCGTATAGCGAAATACATGATACCTTTGCATCTAAAGATGTTTGCCTGCTTCATGGAGTTACTTCCAGCGGTAAGACGGAAATTTATGTACGGCTGATAGACGAGGTTCTGAAGCTGGGACGCCAGGTTCTATATATGCTTCCTGAAATAGCTATTACGACGCAGATCACCGAACGGCTGGCTAAACTGTTCGGTAATAAGCTCTTGGTATATCATTCGAAATTCTCAGATAACGAGCGTGTGGAAGTATGGAACAAACTCCTGCATGGGAACGAACCGATGGTAGTGCTGGGGGTACGCTCTTCTCTCTTTTTGCCGTTCAAGGACCTGGGACTGATCATTGTGGATGAAGAACATGAAAATACGTATAAGCAGCAAGATCCAGCCCCACGTTACCATGCCCGCAATGCTGCAATCGTGTTAGCGGGAATGCATGGTGCAAAGACGCTGCTGGGATCTGCTACCCCTTCGATCGATTCTTATTTCAATGCAACGACCGGTAAGTATGGACTGGTAGAGTTGGTTACCCGTTACGGTGACTGCCTGATGCCGGAGATCATAACTGCCGATATAAAGGAACTGAAGCGGAAAAAGATCATGAAGGACACACTTTTCTCCCCGTTATTGGTCGAGAAAGTAAATGCGTCCCTGGCACGCGGTGAACAGGCTATCTTGTTCCAGAACAGGCGTGGGTTTGCCCCGCTGATCGAATGTAAGAGTTGTGGCTGGGTGCCTCATTGCGTGAACTGTGATGTCAGCCTGACCTATCATAAATATCATAACCAATTGGTTTGCCATTATTGTGGATATACCATCCAGTTGCCGCCTCATTGTCCGGAATGCCAGAGTGTAGAGTTGAAGATGATGGGTTTTGGGACAGAGAAGGTGGAGGAGGAAATAGCTTCCCTGTTCCCTTCGGCGAAGGTCGAACGGTTAGATTTTGATACGGCGCGTACCCGTACGGCTTACGAACGCATCATTTCCGACTTTGAGAAAGGAAAGACACAAATCCTTATCGGAACGCAGATGCTGTCGAAAGGGTTGGATTTCGGAAATGTCAGTGTTGTTGGAATCCTGAATGCCGATAACCTGATGAACTATCCCGATTTCCGGGCTCACGAACGTGCTTTCCAACTGATGGTGCAGGTAAGCGGACGAGCGGGGAGAAGGGATAAACGTGGTACGGTTGTTTTGCAAACTTCCCAGCCGGAACATCCTCTGATACGGATGGTGCAACATTTTGCTTATAAGGAAATGGTTCGTTTGCAGTTGAGCGAGCGCAGCATGTTCCGGTATCCTCCTTATTATCGGTTGATCGTATTGGTGCTCCGGAGCCGCAATGAGTCGGTTTTGCAGGAACTGTCGGTGATCTATGCCGAGAAACTGCATGCCCGTCTCGGAGAACGGGTACTGGGACCTGTCACCCCTCCGGTAACACGTGTGCAGACTTTGCATATCAAGAAGATTGTGTTGAAAATAGAGATAGCCGCCGCCATCGCCCCTGTCAGGGAAATACTGGAGGCTGTCCATTCAGAGATGCAACGCTATTTGCCATTCAGGCAATTGCTGGTGCATTATGATGTGGACCCGGCTTGATAATTGAATATTGAAAATTGAGAATTGAAAATTATGGGAGAGAAGAAAGAATATAAGATATTGTTTGTTTGTCTGGGGAATATTTGTCGTTCTCCGTCGGCTGAGGCGGTGATGAAGAAACTGGTAAAAGATGCCGGGCTTGAGAATTATATAGAAATAGATTCCGCAGGGATCATGGGATACCATGAGGGAGAACGAGCCGATCAGCGGATGAGGGCGCATGCCTCCCGCCGGGGATATGTGCTGGATTCTATTTCCCGTCCGGTTCGTACGACTGACTTTTATGATTTTGATCTGATCATCGGAATGGACGACCGGAATATAGATGACCTGAAACGGAAAGCTCCCGATCTGGAATCAGTAGCCAAAATACATCAGATGACGGAATATTCCCGTAATAAGTTGTATGATCATGTCCCCGACCCGTATTACGGGGGCGCCTCCGGTTTTGAGTTGGTACTCGATTTGCTGGAAGACGCCTGTGGAGGATTGCTTGAAACTATTTCTTCAGGTCGGGATAACTGATACGGGTGTGGAACATTGTTTTCAGCTTGTCGACAAACACGCTTTTGATCGTCTCTACATCCCGGAACGTCAGCGGGGCACTTTTCAGTAATCCGTCTGCTATCTGTCCGTCAATAATTTTATCCACCAACTGTCTGATGCTTTCTTCCGTATGCTCTTTCAGGCTGCGGGAGGCGGCTTCAACGGAGTCTGCCATCATCAGCACGGCAGTCTCTTTCGAGAACGGGTTAGGTCCCGGATAAGTAAACGCCTTTTCATCGATCTCTTTATCCGGATATTGGTTTTTGAATGAATTATAGAAATATTTAGCCTTTCCTAATCCGTGATGTGTACGGATGAAATCAACGACGGCCTTGGGCAACAATGCCTTTTCTGCAATCCTGACTCCATCGGTGACATGATTTATGATTACTTTGGCACTCTGGTCGAAAGTCAGTTGGCCGTGCGGATTCACGCTGCTTTGGTTTTCGGTGAAGAATGCCGGGTTTGCCATCTTTCCTATATCATGATACATGGCTCCTGTACGGACCAGTTGGGCGTTTGCCCCGATTTTTGCAGCGGCTTCCGATGCCAAGATAGAAACCTGCAAGGAATGCTGGAATGTTCCGGGAGATGTTTCCGACAACTTTTTAAGAATAGGCGTATTGATATTGGATAGTTCCACCAGCGTGATGCTCGATACATATCCGAATGTTTTTTCCAGCATATAAACCAGGATGTAAGTAAACATCAGCAGGATGAAATTGATACCGAAGTATAGAAGCATCAACCAGTTGATCTTGTTGAAGTCTGCCTCCTGATAGAGGGCAAGGCTGATATAACATAACGTATAGGACATAAAGATCAGGAATGCGCAGCGAATCAGTTGCGAACGTTCCGAGAGGTCTCTCAGACTGAATGTAACTACCATTCCGGCGATGATCTGCAATAGCAGGAACTCATGCGGGAAAGGTACCATCAACGAACAGATCAGCACGATGACCAGATGCGTAAATAGGGCTGTACGCGAATCGAAGAAGGTCCGGACAACAATAGGCACGATTGCATAAGGCAGGATATAAACATTGAACAGCGCATAAGTGACGCATAACTCCGTTAATATGCAACTGACAAATATGCATAGAATAAGGAAAAGCGCATTCCGCCTGTTGTGTAATATCTTTAACCGGAAAGACCACAGGTATAACCAGAAACAGAAGATAATGCCGCAGACCAATACAAACTGCCCTCCGAGAATGATGCTTTGGCGTTGTGCGCCGCCAGATTTGCTTTCGTGCACGATCTTCAACGAACGCAGTACATTATATGTATGGTTATCAATAATCTCTCCCCTGTCTACAATACGTTCTCCGGCCTGTACCATACCGTTTGCCAGGGATACGCTCCGGAGCATATCGTCTTTCACTTTCTCTGACATCGCTTCGTCATACGATATGTTTTCTTTCAGATAGTTATTTATATCGCAGGATTGCAGGACCGATTTGTCCAGCCGCGGCGGACAATTGTTTATGATAAACTCATAAGCCGTTTTTACGGTGAAAAAGTCGCTGGCATACCGGGAGTGGGCGATATTGTTCTCTAACAGATTGACACGCTCATAGTTATCCTTTTTCAGTTTTTCCTGTTCCTGCGGTGCAATGATCCCGTTTTTATATAAGCTGACCAGGCTGTTTTCGATATACTGCATATAGGCAGGTGTCGCTTTCCGGTTCAGGCCATCGGTATAGGCGGCCCGTAATTTGTCGACTTCCGTGTTCTCGACAGTCGCATCCATACGGAAATACGGTTCGAAGTTTTTCAACACACTGTCCTTTTCCGCATCGACTTCTGCGTCAGTTTTATATATAGGAAAATCGCTTGGAGCCGTCAGTAATCCGTACCTCCAGGGCTTGCCTTCATAGAACTGGTAACGGAACTTTCCCTCGCGAGGAAAAAAGTAGGCGATCAGCAAAGATGCCACGATGAAATATACGGCTGGATGTATGCTATAGTTTTTTAGTTTCATAAGATTCTCATTTGAGGGCGAAATGTACATAAAAAAGTTTAGTAAGAGAAAAAAAAGGACTACTTTTGCCGCATTATTATAGAATGAAATAATTATGACTCAAAGGAAAGTTAGAGTCCGTTTTGCACCCAGCCCGACAGGGGCGCTGCATATCGGAGGTGTTCGTACAGCTTTATACAACTATTTATTTGCCAAACAGAATGGCGGAGATTTGATCTTACGTATTGAAGATACCGACTCTCAACGGTTTGTTCCGGGAGCGGAGGCTTATATTATTGAAGCGCTTACCTGGTTGGGTATCAAATTCGACGAAGGTGTGAACTTTGGTGGCGAATACGGTCCGTATCGTCAGAGTGAGCGAAAAGCTATTTACAGACAATATGTCGACCAGTTGCTGAATGACGGTTTGGCTTATATTGCATTTGATACACCGGCCGAACTGGATGCCAAACGTCAGGAAATTGCGAATTTCCAGTATGATGCATCCACCCGTTTGCAGATGCGTAACTCCTTGACACTTTCTACTGAAGAAACAAAGGCGTTGATCGATGCTGGAAACCAGTATGTTGTCCGTATCAAGATCGAGCCGAACGAAGATATTCATGTGAATGATATTATCCGTGGTGAAGTGGTAATCAACTCTTCTATCCTGGATGATAAAGTATTATATAAATCGGCTGACCAGTTGCCTACTTACCACTTGGCAAATATTGTCGATGACCACCTGATGGAAGTCACTCATGTGATCCGTGGCGAAGAGTGGTTGCCGAGCGCTCCCCTTCATGTATTGCTGTACCGTTATTTGGGTTGGGCGGATACGATGCCGCAGTTTGCCCACCTGGCCTTGTTATTGAAACCGGAAGGAAATGGTAAACTGAGCAAGCGTGACGGTGACCGTTTGGGATTCCCTGTATTCCCGTTGGAATGGCATGACCCTAAAACCGGTGATATCTCTTCAGGTTACCGTGAAAGCGGTTACCTGCCGGAAGCGGTTGTTAACTTCTTGGCTCTGTTAGGATGGAATCCCGGTAACGATCAGGAAATCATGAGTATGGACGAACTGATCAACTATTTCGATCTTACCCGTTGCAGCAAGGCCGGTGCCAAGTTCGACTATGAAAAGGGAAAATGGTTCAACCACCAGTATCTCCAGAAAAAAGACAATAAAGAAGTCGCAGCATTGTTCACGCCTATCCTTGAAAGCCACGGTATAAAAGCCGATCCGGCATATGTGGAGAAGGTTGTCGGCATGATGAAAGACCGTGTTTCTTTCAGTAAGGAATTATGGGATGTTTGTGCATTCTTCTTTATTGCTCCGACCGAATACGATGAGAAGACAACGAAAAAACGCTGGAAGGCCGATTCTGCTGCCCAGTTGGCAGAACTGATCGAGGTACTGCGCGTTCGTGAACCGTTCGATATCGAAGGAACGGAAGAAGAGGTGAAAGCCTGGATCGAAAGCAAAGGCTACCATTTGGGTAATATAATGAATGCTACCCGTCTGGCATTAGTCGGTGAAGGAAAAGGTCCTCATATCTTTGATATTACAGAAGCATTAGGAAAAGAAGAATCTATTCGCCGTATCGAAAGAGCGATTGAAGTGCTTAAATAAGTTATGTATAGTCTGGCAATCCACTTTTACGCATTTATCATTGCGTTGATTTCTCCATTCCATAAGAAGGCCCGGATCATGCGTCTGGGGCAGTGGAAAACGAATTCCATTCTTCGTGAGAAGATCGACCGGAATGCAAAATATATCTGGTTTCATGCTTCTTCCCTGGGCGAGTTCGAACAGGGACGTCCGATGATGGAGAAGATCAAGGCGGAACATCCGGAGTATAAAATACTACTTACTTTCTTTTCCCCTTCGGGATATGAAGTCCGTAAGAATTATAACGGGGCAGATGTCATTTGCTATCTGCCCTTCGATACGCCTTACCGGGTGAAGAAATTTCTGAATCTGGCAAATCCTTCCATTGCTGTATTTATTAAATACGAGTTTTGGGGAAACTATCTGCAAGAGTTGAAGCATCGCAATATCCCGGTGTACATCATTTCATCCATATTCCGTCGCGATCAGTTGTTCTTCCAGTGGTTCGGTTATCCGTACAGGAAGATGCTTTATTGCTTTACTCATTTGTTCGTACAGGACGATCGTTCGGCAGCTTTGCTGAAAGAGTTCGGGATAACAAATGTAACTGTTACGGGAGATACCCGTTTCGATCGGGTACTGGATGTCCGTAACCAGGCACGTGAGTTATCGCCAGTGGAACATTTTGTCTGTGAAGGAGGAAAGGAGAAAAGATTGACCCTTGTAGCCGGAAGTTCCTGGCCGCAGGATGAAGAGATTCTGATCCCTTATTTCAATGAGCATCCGGAGATGAAGCTGATCATCGCTCCGCACGAGATCCATCGCGAACATCTGATGTATATCGAGTCGTTGTTGAAACGTCCTTCTGTCCGTTTGTCGGATGTGTTTCATGACCAGTCTTTGGCGGAAGGTAAAGATTGTCTGATTGTCGACAGTTTCGGTTTATTGTCTTCTATCTACCGGTATGGAACGATCGCTTATATTGGTGGCGGTTTCGGAGCGGGCATACATAATACGCTTGAAGCGGCAGTGTATGGCATTCCGGTTTTATTCGGTCCGAAATATCATAAGTTCAAGGAAGCAAAAGATCTGATCAAGGTGGGAGGCGGCTTCTCCGTATCAGATAAACAATCTTTCTGCGAGAAGATGGACGAACTGCTGACCTATCATGAAGTGCTGGAAGCTGCGGGTGAAAGTGCCGGACAGTTTGTAAATGGCAATGCCGGGGCGACAGATAAGATATTACGAATAATAAAGTTGTAAAAAATATACCGATTGATCTGGTGTTTGATTTGAGGTTTATGCCGATAAGGAATTGGACACCAGTCAATCGGTATTTTGTTTTTTAGCCCCGGAGTCTCCGAATCCGGTGTATTCCACTTTCTTCCGATCGTCCGGGGCATAGCGCATTGTTGATGTTTCTAATGAATTGCGCTTCTTATCATTGGTCTATTCTGTTTCAGGAATTATTTCGCCTACTTTCAGGGGAGTGATATTGTTTTCTGCTCCCGGATATCCGATATTCTGATTGATGACTCCTCCGGTATTTGTCTTGATCGCATTTTCCGGAACGGGCCACAGTGCATGATGTACACTCAGGCGATATTCGCCATAAGGGATAACGATACCTTTATTATAGAAGTTATTGTGTTTGATCACCCAGTCAAAATAGAAATTTACGCCTGCATCTTTGTTGTTTGTTCCGGTTCCACCTGGTCCTGAGAAATTATTCAGGGTATAGATACGTCCTCCGAAAGCCTCACATGCTTTGCCTGTTTTGGCATACAGATAGGATATACGGACCAGTTCTACATGGCGGTTCTCTTCATAATACAACTCACGGGCACGTTCAGCCAGTACTTCTGCTATACCGATCGTGCCGGTCAAAGGCTCGGCTCCGGCACGTGCACGGACGATATTCAGCATGGAGGCGGCGTTGGCATTGTCGCCTTTCCAGTAATAACATTCGGCCATCATCAGATAGGTTTCTGCTGAACGATAGATGTACCAGGGTGTTTCGCCACCCTGAAGATCCTGAGTTTTCGTTGGGTCCGGGACGAACAGTTTATAATGCGGCCACATGTACCAGCAACGGATGGAGTCTGCCACGGAGATGTCGTTCGGACGTACCAGTTGCTGGCCATACCATGGGCTGTTGTTCTTCTTCAGGCTCGGCTCATTATACCGCAGGTCTTCCATACGTTTCCAGCTGTCATGATTGTTCGGGCTGCGCAGGTCATTCTTTTCTTTGTCGGTCCAGATCTCATACTGGAAATAATTCGTAGGACGACAGGTTCCGATGCCACGGCCGTAATTGGCATCATTGTCAATTTCCGTGTTTTTATCTTCGGAAGCAGGGACGATAGCTGTTCCTGATTTCCCGTCGGGTGTCTTGATCGCTGCCCCTTTTGCCCAGTAAGGGAGTCCGTTACGCATCGTATAAATGCGTTTGTCTCCGGCTTCGACGATGTCGGGGTAGGCTACCACATACATGATGCCCTCCGTATTGCTCATGTCTATTTTGGCTTCTACGCTATGCAGGTCATGCATTAAATTCGTATTGGGCTTGTTTTGGTTGGTCGTGAAGCGCTGTGTCATCAGCGGGTGCCGTGCGACGACTTCCTTTCCGATTTCGATGGCCCGGTCAAAGTCTCCTAATGACATGCATATTTTCATCAGCAACATACCGCAGGCATCTTTGTTGGCCCGGCCCCGGTCCATTTGTTCGGGTACCCATTGGTAAGCGAATTCCATATCTTTTTTACATTGCTCAAGAATGCTCCAACGGTCATAGGAGTAAAAGTCAAGTTTCGGCCGGGTAATTTCTTCACTCAACCAGGGAACGTCTCCGAATTGGTGGGTGAGTTTATAGTAACGATAGGAGCGGTGGAAATAGGCTCCGCCCAGTACGGCATTCCGCTCCGCCTCATCCTTGAAAGTGGCGGCATCCAGACGACTGATCACAATATTGGCATACTTGATTCCTTTAAAACCTTCTGCCCAATACCAGCCGTTCTTGCCTTTCATATCATTCTTGGTTCGAGCAGGAAGCATCTCGTTATCGAAGTCCACCAACGAACCGCTTTCGTCGGTTTTCCCATGTACGGCAATATCTGCGGTATACATTTCCGTCAGGATCGGGGCACCGTCCGTAAAGAATTCGTGGCGCATATTACGTTCACAGGCAACCAGTGCCGAATACAAACCGGCAGCATCTACATAGGTATTTTCGGGAGTATAAAAAGATAACGGCTTCGGGTCGAGCCAACTGTCATTGCAGGAATTCAGTAAAGGTAAGGCTGCTAAAGCCAGTACCAGGTATTTTTTATTATTCTGATTCATAATCTTAATTCTTATGGGTTAATCAATGTTTATAAAGAAAAGTTTACGCCGAAATTGACGGTTCTCAGCGTCGTGTCGCCGCCTTCCGGATCGCCGAAAGTCCATCCCGTGATGACGAACGGATTACGGACGGCAACGGAGAAACGCATGTTCTGTACGGAGAATCTTTTCAGGAAATTCTGCGGCACATTATATGACAGTGTGATGTTTTCCATACGTACGAATGTTTTCTTTACATAATTATTGCCGATGTTCTTGGAGCCCAGGCGTCCATAATCGTTCGTCGGATTATCTTTTGTCCAGCGCGGGATATCTACAACGGTGTAGCGGTCGAACATTCCTCCCGTATTGGCTGCCCGGTTGAAGGTCCCGTATTGCCCGATGTGTGAATACACCATAAAGGATAAATTGAAGTTCTTATAGAATGTGAACTCATTTCTCCAGGACCAGCGGAAGCGTGGAGTAGTGTAACCCTGGAATATTTTGTCATCATTATCCATTACCCCGTCGTTGTTCTGGTCGATATATTTGAAATCACCCGGCTTATTCCCATATTTGGCAGCCTCTTCTTCTTCTCCGAGTTGCCAGACGCCGTCGCGTTCATAGTCCCAGATCTGATCCGTATCATGTCCGATAAACCATTTGTTTGCCAGGTCGTCCGCTTCTTTATAACCGATCACATTCCCGTCGGCATCCTTTATTTCTTCTTTGTCTCCGTACAGATGTTTGATTTTCCGCCGGTTGAAAGAGAAGGTTCCGCTCGAATTCCAGGAGAAGTTTCTGTTCTCTATCACATTGGCATTCAAGGTCAGTTCAAAACCGCGGTTGGTCAGTGTTCCCAGATTGGCCTTCACATTGTCATATCCTAAAATAGAGGGCAGGGAGCGGTTAACCAGCAGGTCGTTGGTCTCGGCCATGTAGGTTTCCATGCTACCGCTCAGTCTGTCACCGCACACAGAGAAGTCGATACCTATATTATAAGAGGCAGTACGTTCCCATTTCAATGTATTGTTCGGCATACGGTTGATGTATATCTGGGAGGTAACATACACATTTCCGTTCTGGTCGATATAGGGATGCAGTCCGGAGTTAAGGGAAGCCAGCGCATCATATTGACCGATATCCCTGTTCCCGTTCTGTCCCCAGGAGAAACGGAGCTTCCCGTAATTCAGCCAGCTACCCGATGCCTCCATAAATTTTTCGGAAGTAAAGACCCATCCTAAAGCTACGGCAGGGAATGTGGCACGCGGATTCATCTGCCCGAAAGCGGAATAACCGTCACGGCGTACCGAGGCTGTGATCAGATACTTATCCTTGAATGAGTAGAATATACGTCCCATCAGCGCATCCCCCGTTTTATAAGTATCGTTACTGGAAACGGAAGGAATGGCTCCTGCTCCGATGTTATGATATCCCAGTACGTCGCTTGGGGTAAATTGCTGGTTCTTGGCTACCGTTTGCCACCATTGTCCTTTTTCCGCATTGAACAGGAATGTCGCTTCTACACGGTGATCCTTTCCGAACTCCTGTTTCCAGCGTACAATATGGTCAAGTAGCCAGTTGAACGTTTTCTCGTTTTTACGTTCCGACTTGCCACCTTCTCCGGCCCATTCGGGATGCTGGGACGATTCATGGTTCATGTATTCGTACCAATGGTAACGGGGAGTAAAATTCATTTGATATTCCAGGCCGAAGGGTAGTTTCAGGATGGCATACAAATTGGCATTGAAATCATGGTTTATATCGCGTCTGTCACGGTACAGGTTGTCGAAGAATGGATTTTTTGTATTGTTGTCGCCGGAGGGATACATTCGGTACGGACTATCCAGGTTGTCAATTTCATTGGTCGTGTAAGGCGAATTATGTTCACGCTGGTCGACATCGGCAGCCAGGTAACCGCCGATACGGGTTGCGAACTGGGAATTCAGTCCGACAGTAAGAAAAGAAGTAACCTTTGATTCCAGATTCAGTCGTGAGCGGAAGTTCCGGTAGCGGTCACCGGTTTTTACTCCTTCACGGTCGGCATATCCTAACGACCAGTAATAAGAGAAATTATCCGTACGGTTGGAAATACTGGTGGTATAATCCTGTTGCAAACCGGTTTGATAAACAATGTCATCCCAATTGGTTTCCACGCCGTTCAGATAATTTTCAATTTCGATATTCTGTAGATTCAGACGGGTCAGCCAGGTCGTGACCAGTGTCTTGTCATCAGGCAGGGCTGAACCCGGATTTTTCTGATCGTAATTATACCATGTCAAAGGATCGATTCCCATCGATGACAAGGTTCGCGGGTCGGCATATTTGCCAGGTTGTGCGGTTAACTCGTCTTGTGATAACAAGCCTTCTGCATATTCCTGACGGAAAGCCAGAAAGCCTGCTCCGTCGACAGTTTTAGGTAGTCGGGAATTATGTACCAGGCCGACATTGGCATTAAAAGTGATAACTGGCTTACCTGTATTCCCCTTTTTTGTCGTAATGGCAATAACGCCATTAGCCGCTTTGGCCCCATAGACAGCGACTGAACTGGCATCTTTCAGAACATCGATGCTTTCGACATCCATGGCATTGATATCCTGCATGGAACCGTCATAAATGACACCGTCCAGTACGATCAGGGGAGCTGAACCTGCGCTTAACGTGTTTTTCCCTCGTATTTGCAGGTCGGCTGTACCGGCAGCATCGGTAGACATACTGATGGATAAACCGGCTGCACTGGCACGTAGCAGGTCCTGGACAGACCGTGGAGCTTCTGCTTCCATTTTTTCTGCTTTTACACGGGAAATAGCACCAGTCAGGTCTTTTTTCTTAGCCGTGCCGTAACCGATAACCAGCACTTCGTCCAGTTCTTCGGTGTCTTCTTTTAGCGTGATTGTGAGCATTTCCTGGCCGATGACAGGAACTTCTTCCGTTACATAACCGATATAAGAGCATACTAATACCGGCTTTTTCCCAGATACATTCAGACTGAACATTCCATCACTACCGGTTATGGTCCCATTGGTCTTCCCTTTTTCCATAACATTCACACCGATAAGTGCTTCTCCTGAATGATCTTTTACAATACCTTTAACGGTAGTTCTTTGCGCATAGGCCTGACAGATAAACATCCCTGATAAGAATAGTATCAAGGCGAACCGATGAAAAAAACTGAGAACATGATTTTTCATACAAATACTAATACTAGATATCCATCAATCCCCAAGTGGATGGTTATACAAATAAAAGAGGCGTGAGGATTGTTGATTATATCTAATTGGAGGCTCTCGACTGCCTAAATCCCAATATAAACAACAGCTCACGCCCTTTTATCTTGTTATTCATATAAACATATACATATAGCAATGCCTATGAATAGATATAACAAGGAAGGGTACGTGAGCGTTTTAGTTGTCTATTATCCGGGATTTTAGAAATTGTCGAGATTTCCAATTAGGATAATATCTTTAAAACGCTTCCGTAATCAATAAAATGTACCGACCAATAACGCTTTACCAGTGTGTACGGCAACAAATGTATGGAGAAGTGTTGAATAAAGCAAATAGAAAACAAAAAAAGTTTTGAATTGTTTCTCTGTTCTTTGAATGAATGTACGTTTTACAGGAAAAGGGAAAGCATTGAAGATAAATCGTTTGGGAATGATCAAGTCATGAAACAATCTTCCAGGATTGTTTTTGTGTAGAATAAAAGACTTTTGAAGATTGTTTTTTTATTCAAATAAAATGCTGAAAGCTTTGTGTATAAAGGATGTTTTTATCATGCATTCTTTTTAAACTATTGTTATCCTCCGCTTCTAGCAATCAAGTAAATGGTAAAATTAAAATAACATAAAAATAGTATATATTAAGATGTTATGATCGTAAATAGGCTTTAAAAGAAACAGGTTTGTTTTTTATTTCTTCATTCTAGAAGACTTATATTTGCATTTGTTAACGCTATGGGTGTCAAATATCGACTTTTTATTTCGCTTAAAACGATAAAACTTTTGTTTAAAACGAACTTCAACTTCGTTTTAAACAAGATAAATTTTTGCTGTAATGAAGAATTTCTTAATTTAGCGAAGAAAAACACATCTGTTTAGTGCTTCTCAAAGTGAAAATCATATGTTTTTTAACAGCTTTTATTTCCAGAACAGCCTTTTTTTAATGCATGTCGTGATTATCAATATGTCGGCGATATAAAAAACAGTGCGTTATATTGGTAGCAGTAATAGATGATATATGCTTTTGTGTTATAAATATGATAACAATTAGATCATAACAAGCGGAAGCAAGTCCGCGAGAGTCTTATAAAATAGATCATCGTTCCCCAATACCCGTACAATTCATCCAGTATACACATAAAATATCATTTTGACAATCGATTAATTTTGAGGAAACTCTCCTGAAACTTTGCATCCAATAGTTAGTTAGCCGGATCGGACTTAAAGATCTCCTATCACTCCGTATTCCAAAAAATAAACCAAATCCTCATTAGTGTAAATCTCCGGCAATTTCCGATTTCCGACAAAGACCGCAGGTGTCTGATTGAGATGTATTTGCTTCCTCCAAATAAAATGCTTTGCTTGTTCTTGTTTAGCAAGATCTGAAAAACGGATATCACCAAATTCTTTTTGGAACAGTGGATAGTCTTTATGTTCTTTCCAAAATCCAAACGCTTTTAGAAACAAACTTTTGTCTTGATAATACATTGTTATCAAACTCAATCCTATTTGTTGGTCCCGTATTTCTTCATCCATACCCATGAAACGAATGTTCAAACAAAAAGTATTGGGATATCGGTTTATCAAATCCTGTAGCTGACTATACAAGTTGAGACAAGGTGTGCAAAATAGATTGATAGCGATTGTTACCATATGGCTATTCCGATTGCCGATGAGGATATCTCCTTCTGAAAAAAACATATCCATAACTGGTTGTTGGTCCAACATCGACCGGAATACAGGACTATTACGTTTTAATGCCAAATAATTCAATTCTTTTTCTTCTATTTTTAAATAGGCTTTGATGAAACTGTTTAATAAATTCCAAACCAATGCTAACACCAAGAAAAACAGTCCGCTAATATAACAATAATATACTGTGGGAAAGTAGAAGCCATTTGTCAAAATTCGGATACTCCCTAAGATGATCTCCATTAACAGAGTCATCAATATCCCCAAGCACAACGGGCACCATTTTTTTACTTTGAAACGCTGGTAACTCAATGAAAAAAGAATATAGGGCAAAGAACAAAAAGATAAAAGTCCCAATATATCCAACATTTTTTGAGCTTCTACAATTCCATAAAACAAAAATAACAGGAGCATTAATCCACCTGAAAAATAAACCATGCCAATATCGGACATTTTTATTAACCCGAAGAGTTTCGATGCTTTTGAATTTAAAACAGCATCACAACTGAATGCTTTTGTCAGTGTACAAAAATTCCGTTCTATGCGTCCCCTTTTCTCCCAGTCATGTCTCAACAAGAAAATAGAAACCAACAGGCCGATTATCTTTAATATGGAAAAACCATATAAATAAAAGTCCTTTTCAATCGGTACTGCCCAAAATAACGAAAGTATTAATAAACAAACCATTACTAATAATAACAGCATTCTGTATTTTTTGAATCTGTTCAAAAAATAACATTTCCAAGAAAAAGAGTCAGATTCTATTGCATACAGAGCAACACCGTTCCAGTGTTCGAGAAAACTGTCCCGTGGCTCTGTTTTCTTCTTTAAGTTACTTTTATAATAAGTGATCTCGTCTGAGGTTACATCTGTTGCTATGACAAAACGAGGGATTCCATCCTGATAGTGCAGCATTACCGGTGTTCCATATTCTATCAATTGATTCCATCCAATTTTTAAAGCTTGGTGTCTGATACCCCAAATGGACAAAATATCCGTAAACGATTTTAAGGACGGATAAGAATCTGAGGAATACAACAGTTTTCTCAAATCCGCCGGATCAACACAAATCCGGTGAAGTTGTAAAAACTTATCACAAACATTAAAAAATGAATTATCCATGATTTCCTATTTCAGTTTCACCACCATCAATACCGGATTATCGTCTGAATTTAATTTCTCAGCAATGGACTTCAATTCTGCAGAAGGATTTGATAGCTGTCCATATATGTCTAAAAATTCATCTGCAGTCCACCAAGTAACCATTTCGTCTTCTGCCGATATATATTTCGGCCAGAAACAGGGACCACCGTCCAAATCGTTTCGGAAACCTAAATATTTGTGTTTGACAGGCTGGTTCAATAATATAAGTTTACCTGTATTTTTGTCAAATATAGAACATACTGAAACATTCATACGTTTTCTTGTTTGCCAGCTACGTTGATTAAGAGATCTTTGTTCGTATTCAAATTTTTCCGGTGCATTATTTCCAAAGCTGAATTTGAAAAACAGATAATTTTTAGACTCCATAATTATTTCCGGAAATATATGATAGACCATTGCTTGATCTGTTCGGTAAGAGAACATCCATTCTGTTGGAGCCTTGTATTTTCCATAATCAAATACATAGGCAACTTCTAAATCCTGCTTCGCATTGAACGTGAATATGGTATCATCCCAGGCGCGCCAATAACGAATCTGATCTTTTCCCTTGAATATCTTGCCATCTGTAGTTCCCCAGCTCCCTTTGCTTATCCCTGTTTTTTCACGCTGGAAATAATTCAAATAGGTTCGAATTATTTTTAATCCCGTTTCCTCTTTTTCATATAAAAACGCCTTATATTCGCGAGTTTCCGGAGATGAGATAGTTGACAAATATAAATTCTTACCTGCATACATTGTCTTAAAAGGATAATATCCGGCAGAATCCATTTTTATTTTCTCATCAATTAAAACACCGTCCCAATTGTATTCGAAACATTTGGGTATTGCTTCCAATAATATGGTCTTATTCTTGTTATCAGTGTCAACAGAGCGTATGCTACTATATTGTCCGGGACCATGGCCTATACTTCCTATTGGAATAACATAATTACCTTCTTCATCAAATAAGTAATATTTTGATGTTTGCCCCAATGGTGCATCGCCAATCAAATATTTATTTCCTATCGGTATTGCATTTGTAAGTTTTCCGATTAATATGCTATCCGTTGTTTCCAACGGAATATATTTCACAGACTTTGCATAATCGCTTAAATTCAATATTTCACCAGAACCAACAGCTTTCGATATTGGTATAATTTTTTCTTCAGTCCTATCTTCGTGAAAGGAACAAGATGTAAATAGTAATATTATTGTTATCGTTATATATTTCATGATTGTCTGTTTGTATTATAAAAAAGAATGTCATATTATATTATGTAGAACAAAATGTGACATTCTTTCTGATTCTTTTAACAATTACATTTCCTTTTTGCATAAGAAGTGTTGCATTCCCAATGATAATGTCCACCCATATGATAAGCTCCTGCAGCATTAGAACAGCCACGATCTGTGCCAGATTTCCACCAACAACATTCACTACCGCTATAGCCTCCCAGAATCATTTTTTGTTCATCTTTCGTCAATTTTTGACTTTCTGAAGCATCCAAAAATTTCACTCTAGCTAACTTCATAAATTTGATTTCTAATTATGCGTCACAATCCCGGTCGATCTGCTTCACCGATATATAACTTTCTATATATTTAGTTTGAGTATTAGACTCATGCCTACTCCCGCAGCTCCTCTATTTAGACCAAAGTTCCATCCACCAAAAGAAAGTGTAGTAGGTAATGGAAGTATGATCATTTTAAAGAATTCATTCCAGTCTATAGATTGAGTAACTGTATTTTGTAAATTTATACAACATTGGTTTAACAACGACGAGTATGGATTACTCCATTTGACATGATTTTCCAAAGTTGTTATTTTATCTAATAATTGCTCTCTGTATGAGACATCAAAAATCTTTTTTATATCTTTTTTACCACTACTTAACCGATAAGATACATAATATGCAATGCCAATTATTCCTGATTCAAAAGACCAATCTTCTGTGTCAAACTTTGTTTTAGAGACAACCATTCGATCAATATTTTCTAATACTTCGTCTAATTCACCTTCTACAAACTTTTCAGAAATTAAAAAACCAAGAAATAAACCTAAACCACATAACCCAGAGCTGATGCCAACGGGTATATCTGTTTTCAATTTTTTGATCATATCACTTAACATCTGATCTGCCAATTTTAGATATTCATGATTTTTAGAATATTTGGAATAACAATAAAAAAACAATATTAATCCTATTTTCCCATGAAACAAACCACTCTCATCAACATATGAAACAATGGAGCGGATGTAAGCTGCTAAATGAATTAAAAAAACATCGTTATCTTTTGGAGGATAAAATATACCCATTTCATGTTGATAACGCATTTGAATATAACTTCCGTATATATTTTGTTTTTCCATATAAAGAGAGGATAGCTGATCCTCTCGCAATCTTCGATTTAATAAAATATCCGGTAGATTTACTATTTTTCCATTTATAGCTAAACGCAAAGTTAAATCATAGTCTTCTGCGCAAATTGAATCTTCTTTGTAAAAATTAATCTTACTCATAGATTCAGAACGTATCATCATTGTTGGATGTAGCATACAATAAGTCATGAGTAAAATATATCGAATTTCATGCCATTCTATAGGCTGTATGATCACTTTATTTTTTCCTATTAATCGATAAGCTGTCCCACAAGCCAACACATCAGAATGCTTCTCCATATATTCTACTTGCCTTTCCAACCTTTCCGGCAACGCTACATCATCCGCATCCATCACGGCAATGTATTTTCCTCTTGCCAAACGACATCCTCGATTTCTCGCTGGGTAGTTTCCTTCATTTTTATCATTGAACAGTAAGGAAATGCGGGGATCGGAGAATGAACGTAATATTTCCCGAGTACGATCCGTAGATCCGTCATCCACAATAATAAACTCGAAGTCGCAATATGTTTGATCCAGTATACTGCAAACTGCTTCTTCTACATATTTTTCGACATTATAAGCCGGCATCACGACTGATATGAATGGTGTTTTTTCAGATTGTTTTTTCATTTTGTCCATAGTAATAAATTTAAAATCTATTTTGAACTTTCGATTCTAAAGATACGAAAAATGATTTTGAGTTTATAAGATGACAGGCAATGAATCTGAAAGGATTAACATTAAATAATGCTTTTGTCAATTTATCAGACAATACCAAAAACGATTTTTCAGATCAATAGTGAAGAGGAATAAATTAGTATCCCTGCTTTCGCCGGTTAGTTTGTGATTGTATCCTCTGATGATGTAATAAACACTTAGAATGCGGAGAACGGGAAATGAAGTGTTGGAGATAAAATAGTATCTTTGTCTCATTCTTATCAATCGATAGCATTATGAAAAAAAAGATTAGTTTGTGTTTATTGGTTCTTGGTGCAATTTATACTTCCTGTGGCTCAGTGAAAGACCGGTCGGAGGAGCAACAGGCCCTTTTTTCTTATGTAAACCCTTTTATCGGGGCATCCACCAGTATGGATGCAGGAGGTTCTTATCATGGTCTGGGGAAGACTTTTCCCGGGGCAACGGCGCCGTTCGGGATGGTACAGGTCAGTCCGAATACGATTACAGGAGGGGATAACGGTTCCGGGTATAGTGACGAACATACTTTTATCGAAGGTTTTGCTTTTACACAAATGAGCGGGATTGGCTGGTATGGCGATCTGGGAAATCTGTTGGTTATGCCCACGGTAGGGAAACTGCATACATTTTCGGGAACATCGGACGATCCGGATAAGGGATACCGGTCCCGGTACGACAAGTCTTCGGAAGAAGCATCTGCCGGTTATTACGCTGTGATGCTGACGGATTATCAGATAAAAGCGGAGGCAACGGCACTTCCCCATAGCGGAATGTTGCGTTTTACATTCCCTAAAAGTAAAGAATCGCGTATCCAGATAGACCTGGCGAGAAGGGTGGGGGGAACCTCCACTTGGCAAGCCGTCGAAGTGATTAACGATCATACGATTCGCGGAGAGATGAAATGTCCTCCCGAAGGCGGCGGTTGGGGTAATGGCGACGGTAAAGCAGATTATACCGTCTATTTCTATGCCGAGTTCTCGAAACCGTTCCGGTCGCATGGCGTATGGTCGGCCGATATACCGGACGACTGGACGCGCAAACGTGGAGATATAGAGAGCGAACGCTATCAGGATGTAGTGAGGAATGCCCGGATCATTCCGGACGTGACTTCTTATGTAGGCAAACATCTTGGATTCTATGCTGACTTTGAGACGGAAACCGGCGATCAGATTCTGATGAAAAGCGGTATCTCTTTTACCAGTATGAGGAATGCGGAAGAGAACCTGCATTCGGAAATGAATGCGTGGGATTTTGATGCGACACTGGCATCCTGCCGGCAGTTATGGAATGACGCACTTTCCAAAATATCCGTGTCTGGCGGAACGGAAGACGAAAAGCATATCTTTTATACAGCCCTTTATCACACGATGATCGATCCCCGTGTTTGCAGTGATGTAAACGGAGAGTATATGGGAGCGGATAAACAGGTACATATAACAGACCAGTTTTCTAAACGGACGATCTTTAGCGGCTGGGATGTTTTCCGGAGCCAAATGCCTTTGCAGACGATTATTAATCCGACTCTGATCAATGACCAGATTAATTCGTTGGTTGAGATTGCGGACCAGAGCGGAAATAACTATCTGGAACGTTGGGAGTTGCTGAATGCTTATTCCGGCTGTATGCTGGGAAATCCGGCTATCTCCGTGTTGTGTGACGCTTATTCTAAAGGAATCCGTTCGTATGATATAGACAAGGCTTATCAGTATGCTTTGAATACATCCCGGATGTTTGGAAATAATGAGAACGGATATACACCGGGCTCCATTTCCCATACATTAGAATATGCTTACAACGACTGGTGTATGGCCCGTTTGGCCGAATGGCTGGGGAAAGAGGCGGATAAGGATGTTTTTGATCGTAGGGCAGGAACTTATACGACCCTGTACGATCCGGATTACGGATGGTTCCGTCCCCGTAATGAAAAAGGGGAATATTTGCCGTTGCCGGAACAGGGAAGACTGGCCGAAGGATATGGCTGTGTGGAAAGTAATGCCTACCAGCAAGGCTGGTTTGTACCTCATGATGTGGAAGGTATGGTTAAACTGATGGGCGGACGGGAAAAGGTACTGGCCGATCTGACGGATATGTTTGAACAAACACCTGCCAACTATTTATGGAATCAATATTATAATCATGCCAACGAGCCGGTACATCACGTGCCATTCCTGTTCAACCGCCTGGGTGCTCCGGAGCTTACACAGAAATGGACGCGGGATATTTGCCGGAATGCTTATAAAAATTCAGTGCTGGGATTGGTCGGTAATGAAGATGTCGGCCAGATGTCTGCCTGGTATGTGTTGGCGGCTAGTGGATTACATCCGGTTTGTCCGGGCGATCAGCGGTATGAACTGACGAGTCCGGTGTTTGAGAAGGTTGTCTTCAATCTGGACCCGGACTATGCTGAGGGAAAGACTTTCGTGATTGAAGCTCACAATAATAGCCCTGAAAATATATATATCCAACAGGCTACTCTAAATGGAAAGCCTTACGATAAATGTTATCTGATGCATGCCGACCTGATGAAGGGAGGAACTTTGGTATTGCAGATGGGAGCAAAGCCTTCGGATTGGGGAAAATAGAACGAGATAAGAAACATTTATATAGATTGAATATCTGATACATAAATAAGAGATGATACATACTATTCAAAAATCCGAACGCTTGAATGTGGTAGATGCGCTTCGTGGCTTTGCTTTGTTGGCTATTGTGCTGTTGCATAATCTTGAACATTATAATATATATTTCATTCCGGAATTTCAGCCGGCCTGGTTGCATGTCCTGGACAAATGGATGTGGAATAGCTTTTTCTTTCTGTTTGGCGGAAAGGCTTATGCTACTTTCTCCCTGCTTTTTGGCTTCAGCTTCTATATCCAGTTTCATCATGCGGAACAGAAAGGAATCGATTTTCGGGGACGTTTTGCCTGGCGGTTAGTGCTGTTGTTCTTGTTTGCCCAGCTTCATGCTTTGTTTTATAATGGGGATATTCTGGTACTCTATGCTGTAGCCGGCTTTGTTCTTATTCCGGTCTGTAAGCTGAAAGATAAAGTCGTTTTTTGGATCGCTGTCTGTTTATTGCTTCAGCCTTTTGAACTGGGCAGGATGTTGTATGCGTTATTAGATCCGGATTATGTCGCTGCCGGGAAGAGATTTTTGATCTATTCAGAGCGGGTAGGAGGAGTGACTATGAATGGTTCCTTCTGGGAGGTCTTGCGCAGTAATATATGGGACGGACAATTGTACAGCAATTTTTGGCAGGTGGAAAATGGACGGTTGTTTCAGACATCGGCCTTGTTTATGTTTGGTATGTTATTAGGACGTAACGGTTCTTTCATAAAAAGTGACCGTACGATTGGCCTTTGGAAACGTATCTTAGGTATAGGCATATTGGCATTTATTCCGCTGTATCTACTTCGGGTTTTTGTTCCTGGACAGATAAGTAATCCATCCGTGTTGCTTCCATATAATATAATCACTCAATCTCTTGGCAATTTTGCATTTATGCTTATCCTGGTTTCGGCTTTTGTGCTGATTTGGTTTAAAAAAGGGGATGGGTGTAACTGGCAAAAATTTATTATCCCTTACGGACGTATGAGCCTGACGAACTATATTTCGCAGTCTATCATAGGTGTCTGTATTTATTATGGATTTGGTTTGGGGCTGTACCGTGTTACCGGGGCTACGGAGAGTTTGCTTATCGGGGTATTTATTTTCACCGTCCAATGGGTATTCAGCCGTTACTGGCTGTCGGGGCACAAACAAGGGCCATTGGAGTATTTGTGGAAACAAGGAACCTGGATAGGAAGTAAAAACAATAAAAAGAAGTAATCTGAAAGCGTAGATAAAACAAAAGCGGTAGACTGTGTCTGCCGCTTTTGTTTTATCTGCATTCTTCAATATAACGATCAATTTTCGTCAGCAAACATCGGGTCCCAGGCCGGAAGACGGGTTGGTGTTTGTTTGAGGACGTCTTTTACTTTGTCGGTGATATATTTCTTATCGACTACCAGACGGAACATATATTCGTTGAACCATTCGTCGGTCATGATCAGATGTCCGTTGTTGGCACCCGGTCCCCAACTGTTTTCGACCATCCATTTTTTCGGTTGGCCGTTGGCGTCCAGGTCCACTGCCATTAAGGTCATGGCATGCGACGAGCCGCTGGCGAATGTCTGGATACGTTGTTTCTTATCCATACCGAAAGTGGTACCCATCAGTGAGCCGTAATCGTAATAGTTCACGTCCAGCAGGCCACGTTCACGATCGAAGAATTTACCCACGTCGCAAGAGAAGTACATCATGGTGCTGTCTTTGATAGAGGCGATAGCCATTTCCTTGATGTCCTCTATCGGCAGGTTAACGTATGTCCAGTTCTTGCCGTCATAGCGGTGGCGGTCGAAGTCGATTTCGTATAACTTATAATATTCGCGGCTCGGATCGTTCATCAACATGACATAATTGTTTGTCAGGTCTTTGCCGATATATTCGTCGAAGAATGACTGGGGCGTGTATTCTTTCGTTTCAACCGGATTGCCTTTGGCGTCTTTGCGTGTCCAGGTAAATTTCGTAGGCGGTTCACCCAGGTTGAGGACCAGCATCCGGTAAATAGTTCCCAGCATTTCGGTTTTATTCTTTTCCAGTGCGGCTATTTTAGCCCCTTTGGCTGACTGGTCGCGTAGTTGCAAGCCAAATTCTTTCAGTTTGAGACCGATCAGGTTTGCCATTCTTCCGGTGCTCTCGCTACTATTGGTTTCTACCATTACGTCGGAGGGAACAACGCCGTATTTTCCCAGGATATCGGATATTCCGGTAAACTGTCCTCCGTCGCTGAGCGGGTTTTTAAATAACCATTCCACCATCTTGTCATCCATCGGTTTTTCCCGGGTATCGATGATGCCTTGCAGGAAAAGGTTTGCTTTTTCAAGTTGGTCCCAGAAGAAAGAATAGTTTTGTGAGAACTGGAAATCTCCCATATCATATTTAGCGATCGCCTGTGCACGGAATACATTCAGTCCGGTAAACAACCAGCAACGTCCGGAAGATTTCTGGTTGGTGATGCCTTTACCGTTTACTTTGTGAGAAAAGTAAGTGTCGAAATTGTTTTTGCTTTCAGCGTTTACAGCCAGTTTGTTGATGTCGTTATTACTGATCGCATTATGAATTGCTTTATCAGTCGGTGTTCCTTTGTAAGATTGTTTGATCTGTTGCAGCATCTCCGCGGAAATACCTCCGTCGGCTTGCTGTCCGTAGGTGGATAACGCGATGCCCAAGGCCAGGGTGGTTATCCATAGGTTGTTTCGTTTCATGATATAGTTCGTTTATGTTATGTATTTAATCTGTTGCAAAGATAAGGGATACAAATTGGAATGGCTAAAATATGGTAAAAGAAAAATAAGGGATATTCCGGGATAGGAATACCTTACCTGGTATGAATTATTTTTATCTATAATTGAATAAAGTTTATATCATGTTGAATTTTATTCAATATAATTCATATATTTGTCCGGATAAGTTATTAGAAAAGCAATAATATGAAACAGGTAAAATTATTATTCAGCATTATCTTCTCTTTCGTTACCGTTGTTTGTTTCGGGCAATTACAACCGCTGGCCGATGAGGCGGTAACTTTGAATACTCAAAACGGAGCCATTCATGGAAAAATACTTCTTCCTCCGGGAATGAAATCTTCTCCTGTAGTCTTGTTGATTGCCGGATCAGGACCGACTGATATGGATGGTAATTCTGCGATCGGACAGATGACGAATAATTCTTTGAAGTATCTGGCCGAAGATCTGGCAAAGCAGGGTATAGCTTCTTTACGTTTCGACAAACGGGGAATAGCATCCAGTGCACCGGCAGGAAAGAAAGAGTCTGACTTGCGTTTTGAGGATTATGTCAACGATGTGAAAGGCTGGATCGATTATCTGGGAAAGGATTCACGTTTTACCGGTATTACGGTGATCGGCCATAGTGAAGGTTCGTTAATCGGGATGCTGGCATGCCGTAATAATCCGAAAGTAAAGGCTTTTGTTTCTTTGGCAGGGGCGGGAAGACCGGCTTATGAGATAATAGAAAAACAGCTTTCGTCCCAACCTGAATCTGTCAGGAATATGGTCGCTTCTATCAATGATTCGTTGAAGCAGGGTAAATTAGTCCCGAATGTGCCGTTCGGTATGGAGGCTTTATTCAGGCAATCGGTCCAACCCTATATGATATCATGGTATAAATATAATCCCCAACAGGTAATTAAGGAGTTGAAAATTCCGGTGTTGATCGTACAAGGGAAAAATGATATACAGGTTCTGGTGGAAGATGCGGAGTTGTTGAAGAAAGCGGCTCCTTCTGCAACGCTTCTTTTGATAGAAAAGATGAACCATGTACTGAAAGATTGTGATACGGCTGATCCTCAAAAACAGATGGCGGTGTATGCAAATCCTTCTTTACCGGTTAATGCCACTTTGATTTCGTCGTTAAGTTCGTTTATTAAAGAGAAAAAGTAATTATGGGAGAAGTCAGAAAACGCTTGCCGTTGCAGTGTCCGGCCTGTGATTCCCCTCTGAGAGTGGGGAGGTTGTTTTGCGGACAATGCGACACGGAGGTTTGCGGGAACTTTGAACTGCCTCTTTTGGCACGGTTGACTGAGAAAGAACAACAGTTTATCGTTGATTTTATTAAGTCGAGCGGAAGCCTGAAAGACATGGCGAAGAGTATGGGAGTGAGTTATCCTACCGTCAGGAATGTATTGGATGATCTGATTGATAAATTAAATAAGATAGAGTAGTTATGAAAAAACAGTGGTTGAATTTTCTTGTTAATCCGTTTGAATGGATTGCCGGAGGACAAGCGTTAGGGTGGGGATTATTAGGAATGGTAGTTTCTACAGTTATATGTTATCTTTCCGGCTGGCATTATCACGGGTTGTTACATTTTGGTCCGGCACCTAATCCGGCCTGGTGGTGTTATGCGGTGGAACATCTGGTTGTCTGGATAGTTCCGGCTGTGTTGTTTTATCTGGGTGGACTGATCCTGTCACGTTCACGGATAAGGGTAATCGATGTATTGGGGACTGTTGCTTTTGCCCAGTTACCTTTTATCTTTATGAATTTATTCAATATGCTGCCTCCGATGCAAAACCTGGCGAAGATCGATATGAATGTGCCGCCGATGGAGCTAATGGCTCAACCCGGTTTCCTGGTCGGGATATGGCTGTCGTTGATCGGTATGATATTTTTGGTGTGGGCATTGGTATGGATGTTCAAGGCTTTGAAAGTGTCCTGTAATTTGAAAGGATATCCGTTAGGTATTCTTTATTGTGTGGCTGTGTTTGGCGGGGATATTCTTTGCCGGTATCTGATCGGTTTGTGTTATTAATATATTGCAGACACGGATTTTACGGTTCTTGTATAAAGTGTTATCCGTAAAATCCGCGTCTGTATTATAATTAATGTATAGAATACTTATTTCTTAGCCAGGAACTTTTTGCTTAACCATTTTCTTACCGGTTCGTCATATAGTTTCAGGCACAGATAAGCCACAACTATATTTATGACAAGAACACCCAATACCATCTGCCAGGTTTCTCCGAGAGTGAAAAGCTGCTTGTCGATCAACCAGGCATAGAACAGGTACATGAACGGATAGTGTATGATATAAAGCGGGAAAGAGATATCCCCTAAAAATTTACAAATCTTCGTAGACTTTATATCCGTAGTAGTTCCCGATGCTCCCAACCAAATAAGGATAGGGAAAACGATGATGATACAAAACGATTCGTAAAGTCCGTTTATGCAAATCGGGTCGGTTCCTTCCAGATAAGGAACTGAGAACAATCCCAGTAATATAATCGAACAAATCCAGAAAGCGCCTCTAATCTTTATGGGTTTGAAGTTACGGGATAAGAGCATACCCATGGAGAAAGGGAAAAGCATTCGTAACAATCCGCCGATAAAGTTCACGCCATCCAGTGTCCAACCCACTCCGATATTACCGTATCCGGAAACATTGAGGGAAGCGAACGCAGCCAATGCCACACCCATCAAAAAGACGACTACAGTCAATGCTTTGGTGGATAATCGGCGAATAAACAAGGCATAAAGAATATTACCAATATACTCGAAGAATAATGACCAGCTGGGACCGTTCAACGGAAACATTTCACCATTCCCTCTGACATCGTAACTGGCTCCCGGTATGGCGGGTATGAAAAACAGGGAGCAAAGTAAAGATAACATAACTGTGGAGATAGCCACATGTGTTCCGTCCCATTTTACACTGCCTTGAATAAGGAAAGTGATAAGACCCAGAACCGCTCCCATGATAACCATCGGATGCAGACGGATTAAACGGCGTTTAAAGAAATCTTTCAGGGTTAAACTCTTTGCCCAACGGTCGTCGTAAGCATAGCCGATAACGAAGCCGGATAGGATAAAAAAGAAATCAACGGCCAGATAGCCATGGTTGATACCTCCGATGGTATCGCTGCCTCCGGCAAAAGCGTAGCCTTCGTACACATGATACCATACGACTAAAAGGGCCGCTACCCCTCTTAATCCGTCAAGAAGGTCGTAATGAGGTTTAGTGTCTGTAAATGCAGCGGAAGAAATGTTTTGCATGATAAAATTTATAATTTAGATTATTATTGTAAGCTGTTGTCAATGACGCCCCAAAATTAGAGAACTTCTGTTTCCTAACATTTGTCCTACGTCAAATTTTGCCGGGGAAAGATTATTTCTGAGCTCTGAGACGGCTGAGTGTCGACAGCGTTATTCCCAGATATGAAGCAATATATCCCAGTTGTGCCCGCTGGCAAACCAGAGGAAACTGCTGTTTAAATTCTTCGTACCTCTCTTTGGCCGATAATGTAAGATGTTCCTTATGTGAACGGTGTAATCGTCTGTATTCGTTTTGATGAATGACTCTTCCCCAATTGGCTAATTCAATATTTGTTTCAAACAGCCGGAGTAAGTCGGTCAGTGATATTCTATAGGCAACAACGTCTTCAAGTGTTTCCACAAATTCTTCACTGGGTTTGTTATAGTATAATTCGTCCATGCTGAAAACAATTCCCCCTTCGTCAGAGAAGGAAGTTGTTATTTCTTCCCCGTTTACCAGCCAGAAAGAGCGGGTCATTCCTTTCTCTATGAAATAAGCTGATTTGCAAAACATATCTGCCTTTATCAACTGATATTTTTTAGGGAAATGGCATAAAGTCACATTTTCTTTCAATATTCGTATCGTATCATCTGAAATGGGGTACGAAGAGTTTATCTTTTCTATAACATTCATCATAAGGCAAATCCTAAATTGCTTTCCTTCATATGCAAAAGTAAGAGGAAAACACCGAAAACGTGAATAAAATCGGAAGAATAATGCAAAACTACAGAAGTAATCTGCGGAGTGCCGGAATATCTTCTGCTATATAATCCGCTCCGGCTTCCGATAGTTCTTCGTAATCTCCGAATCCGTATAAAACGCCGATAGAATCTATACCTGTGTTTTTGGCACCGATGATATCGTGTTTCCTGTCGCCGATCATGACGACTGAATCTCGGTCTGTTATGTCGTTTGCCTCTAATATATAGTTGATTACATCCGTTTTGGTATGAAGCGAACCATCCAGGCCACTTCCTGCGACGAAAGAGAAATAACTGCTTAATTCAAAATAATCCAGAATGCGTCTGGCGAATATTTCCGGTTTGGATGTGGCCAGTATGACGGTTTTGCCGTTTTGTCGGGCTTGTGCCAGCAATTCTTTAATCCCCGGATATAACTTATTTTCCAGAATGCCCTTGACTGTGTATCTTTCTCTGTATTTGGCAACGGCGATAGTTGCCTGTTCATCGGTGAAATTGTAAAAGTCTTTGAATGAATCCATCAAAGGAGGACCGATGAACGGTGATAATTCGCGTAAATCGTTTACCTGAATGCCAAAATGGTTCAGTGCATATTCAACGCAGCGGGTAATCCCGCTTTCCGAATCGGTAATTGTACCGTCGAGATCAAAAAGGAGGTATTTGTATTGTTTCATTTGTTATCATATTTGAATGTTACTTTTCTCTTGATAGAAAAGTAACCAAAAGATCAAGGCTACATCTGCCTCGCTACTGCGCATCCTCCGTTCGCTGTCGTCTGTGAACTCGCTACGCTCAAACAGCACAGCCTCCGGGCGCTCACTCCGGATGCTTCGCTTTACGCTCACCAGATGAGGCCTTTCATAGAACGCAAAGCGTTCTCCTGGGATTGCCGATACCGGCTGTTGAAAGAGAAAGCACCTGTTATATTTAGATGTCGGTATCGGCAATCCAAAGAGGAAGCTGTGCTTCCTGGGAAAGGCCTAAGCGGGTGAACGTCCGCGAAGGGGAAAGACGAAGCGTTCGGAGCGTCTGCTGTTTGAGCGTAGCGAGTTCAGAGGCGACAGCGTAGTCTTTCACTGTAGCAGTGAAGCCGGTTAAGCCTTGATCTTTTGTCTACTTTTCCATCAAGGGAAAAGTAGGTTCAATTATTTCTTGGAAGCCCAAACCAATCCGTCCTGTCGGATATGCCATACATTACCGTCTGTTCCGGGCAATGTGATTTCATACATGGAAGGCGTATTGAACAGTTTGATCTGTTTGGCCTGTTCTGCCGGGCATAATTCTTCGGGTTTGAGGGCGGCTACAGATGGTGCATACTCGCCGAAGGTAGCAGCATATTCGTTCTGACGGTAATACAAGTTGCGCAAAAGCCATTTAACTTCATCATTCGGGTCTGTTACGAATGGTGTTTCGCCGGTTCCGGCCACTTTATCGGATATCTGTACGAATCCCCAGTATTCCGGCATATGAATATTGATTACCCCTGTCGGAGCCCATACCCAGTTGTATTCACGAATCTTATCTTCGCCTTTGATAGGCACTTTTACGTATTTTCCGTCCTGTATATCCGTTGTCCATTCCACACGTGAGAAGTTCGTACGGATATGTTCGCCGGGTACAGGCTTGTTTTTCCCTCTTGCTACCTGATAGATGGAAGACCAGGGAATGAAAACTTCCACGCTCCATGATTTGTCGGTATCTTTCGGGTTGTTCAAAGTCCCGTCTACATGAACGGCCGATTTCATACCGGCAAATTCCCAGTTGTTCAGGACTTGCGGATTATCCCGGTAAGGTTTGCTCAGATACAGATCCCATTCCGTACCCAGTGAGTTTACTTCATATTCCAGATAGTTATGCGTGTCGTTTGTCGGATTGAGGAATATTTCAAAATCGTTATCCTGATAGATTACGGCATCGTGTTCCGTGATGGTGCCCCACACATGCGGTTCTTCCATCAGAACGGCGAAGTACATACCGTTATCATCATAAGTCATTTTTGCCCGTGTTTGCAGAAGTGGTTTAGGACGTTTGTCACCTTCGATATCGACAAAGTCGGTAGTCCAGGGAATCGCATCCCATTCTTCGGGAGATAGCTTGCCGTCTATCTTGATCGGAGCCGGAGCTTTGTAACATACATACGTCGGAGGATTGTAAGCAGCCTGCGGCGTGTAAGTGATCTCTTTACCTTTCTCCTGTGGCGCTTCTGCACAAGAAAGGAGTAACAATGCTGCGATTGGCGCAGTTAAAACTGTTTTCTTCATTTGTTGTTTAATTTAGTATGTTTATTCTGATTTATTCTGATTTTTAGTTGATTCCTGTATCATTTCCACCGCGGCTCCCAGCCACGTATCGATATCATCCGGATAATGTTGGGCGGAACGTGTATCACTGCGTTTATGCCCCAGGCGTACGACGACGGCATTCAGTTCCGGGATGGCGAAAACATATTGGCCGAGAATTCCCCGCATGTAAGGAATTTCCATGCCTTTATAGGTAAGATGCCAGAACTGGAAACCGTAACAGTGGTTTGTCTCATTATACTCTTTGAAGGTCAGGCTGGTGTCGGGTGTTGTCGCTTCCGTTATATAGGATTCGGAAACCAGTTGCCTGCCGTTCCAGCTGCCTTTGTTTAAGATCAGTTGTCCGAAACGGGCGAAGTCGCGGGCATTACTGTTGAAACAGCAATATGCTTTTTCGATACCCTCTTTTTTATCCAGGCTCCAGAGCGCATCTTCTTCCGCATTCATTGGAGTCCATAATTTTCTAGAAATGTACGAACTGATGTTCTCTCCGGTCGCTTTTTCTACAATGAGGGAAAGTAGTTGTGTCACCCCGCTCTGGTAGATAAAGTTAACGCCCGGCTCTTCCGTTTCTTTCATGCCTAAAGCGATCTTTTCCAGGTCATCCCCGTAATACAATTTCGTGGTAGGCGAGAAAGGGGAGGAGTAGGCTTCGTCGAAATCTACACCGGCACTCATTGTCAGCAGATGACGGAGGGTCAGTACTTTTCCATTGTATCCCTGAAATTCCGGATAGAAATCGCTGACCGGTTGATCTACGTTTTTGATGAATCCGTCGTCAATAGCACATCCTATAGCCAGTGAAACAATGCTTTTGGCCATGGAAAACGAGTTGCTGTGCGATTTAGGGGAATAATCTTCCCAGTATTGTTCGAAAAGTAAAGAACTGTCTTTGATAATGACAAAAGCAACCGTTCCCAGTTCATCAAATACCGGCAGGTATTTTTCGGGGATGGAGAGTTTGTTGTAGTCCTCAGACTGTATCCATGCTTGTGGGGCTCCTGCTTCTATGGTCCGGTTTTCAAAGATCGGATACTGGTCGATCTTCGGGAGCAGATGAATCAGCGCACGACGCAGATAATAATTGGAGGGCAATACCAGATAGCCTCCGATACAACATAGAGCCAGCAGTATTGCCCAACCTGTTTTTTTCATTTATTCTGAATCTTCTTTATACCAGCTTGAATACATGTGGTAGTTTTTAGCAATCTTCTGATTAATCTCTTTCGCCTGTTCCGGGTCTACTTTCTTTACAAACTTAGCCGGTACGCCGGCATAGATACTGCCCGGTTCGACAATCGTCTTGCTCAGTACGACTGAACCGGCAGCTACGATCGCTCCTTCACCGATCACGGCATGATCGAGGACAACCGATCCCATTCCGATCAGGGCGCCGTTGCATATCTTGGCTCCGTGTATGGTAACGTTGTGTCCCACCGAAACGTCATCGCCAATTTCTATGGTTGACTTTTCATATAATGTATGCAGTACGGAACCATCCTGTATGTTGACACCGTTTCCGATGCGGATCGAGTTTACGTCACCGCGGAGGACAGTCCCGAACCAGATGCTGCAACCGTCTCCTATTTCGACATCGCCGATAATTGCGGCGTTGTCTGCTAAAAATGTGTCTTTACCGATCTTTGGGGTAAAACCTCTTACTGATTTTATTATTGCCATGTTTATATAATTGATAATTGAAAATTGAAAATTAAGCAGTGACAATAATTTTCAATTTTCAATTTTTAATTCTTCAGATTTCTGCTGTTTTCTCTTTCAACCAGGCCTTTTCATCTTCATTCAGATGAGGGCTTAACAAGTCGTATACCATTTGGTGGTATTTGTTGATCCATGCACGCTCCCTGACAGACAACATCGGGACAACGATCAGTTTGGTGTCGATGTAGCATAAAGTCAGTGTGTCGAATCCGTAAAATTTGCCATATTCCGTTTCACTGTCTTCGCGGACCAGAACCATATTTTCTGTCCGGATGCCGTATTCGCCTGTCCGGTACATGGCTGGTTCATCACTGATTACCATGCCGGGTTTCAGTGGGACAGGGTTTGCTTCCATACGGATACTCTGCGGGCCTTCGTGTACATTCAGGCAATGACCGATTCCGTGTCCCGTTCCGTGCAGGTAATTAATGCCGGCATCCCACAATGCTTTGCGGGCCAGGATATCCAGTTGAACACCTTTTGCTCCGGCCGGGAATTTGCATTTGGCAATCCCGATCGTGCCTTTCAGTACACGGGTAAAATCTTTTTTCATCTGTTCGGTCGGTTCACCTAGGGCTATCGTACGGGTGATGTCGGTCGTTCCGTCCAGATACTGGGCACCGGAGTCCATCAGAAGCATACTGTCTGCTTTAATCTCCACATCGGTCTCGGGCGTGGCGGCATAATGCACGATGGCTCCGTGGGCGGCGTATCCGCAGATGGTCTCAAAACTATCCATGATGTATTGCGGTTGTTCTGCACGTAGAGCCGTCAGCATGGCTGATGCGCTGAGTTCTGTTACTTTTTCTCCTGCTGCTAATTTCTTTTCCAGCCAGATGTAGAAACGGGTCAGGGCAATACCGTCTTTTATCACAGCATTGCGGAATCCTTTTATTTCTGTTTCGTTCTTGATACTTTTCAGGTGGTTGGCGGGAGTGATGCCTTCGATGATCGTGCAACCTTTGGGAAGGGCGTTGTACAATGATATATTTGTTTTTGCCGGGTCGATGAATACGCGGCTGTTTTCCGGAAGCCGGGACAGGTATTTCTGTATCATCGTGTAGTCGGCCACTATAACCCCCTCTTTTTTCAGGTTTTCAGCAGACTCTGCCGTTATCTTTTTAGGATCGATAAAAAGCACACTTTCGTCTTCCGAGACAAACGCATAACTGATTACCACCGGATTGTAAGCGACGTCTGTTCCGCGTATATTAAATGTCCAGGCCACTTCGTCGAGAGCAGCGAGGATCAAGCTGTCTGCTCCTTCCTTGCGAAGCATGTTATTTAATTCATCCAGCTTTTCGTGGACGGATTTTCCACTTAACTCGACAGGCATTTCAAACAGCGGATTACCAGGGATGGCAGGCCGGTCTTTCCAGACCAGGTCGATCAGGTCGTAGGATGTTTCCAGTTTGATCTCTTTCCGGCGCAGGGCCTTTTCAAGTATTGCCGTTTCAGCTACGCTGTATGTCTGTCCGTCGGTTCCGACGGTTTGTCCGCTTTCCAATTCATGAAGCAGGAACTCCTGAATTGTCGGAGTTTCCGGCAAAGCCATTTTATATAGTTCGATGCCTGAACCTTCCAGTTGGATACCGGCCTGCAGGAAATATCGTGAGTCTGTCCATAACCCGGCTTTGTCGGCTGTTATGACCACTGTTCCGGCAGAACCGTCAAAACCGGATATCCATTCGCGTGATTTCCAACGGTCGGCAGGGTATTCGCTCAGATGCGGATCTGAACTGGGAATGATATAAGCGTCTATATTTTTTTCTTTCATTACCTCTCTGAGTGAGGCAATATGTTCCGGAATGTTTGTTTTCATCGCATTATTGTTTAGTCAACGTTACTATTCGCAAAGTTAAGAAAATATCGGGAAAACCATTTTCTTCACCTGGAAAATACCGGAACATTGTGATCCTCTTTAAATATCATCATCATGTCTGTCTGAATTTTTGCCAATGGAATTGCCTGTTGATAATTATAAGCAGGTCTGTCGACAATTGTGGGCTAGCCTGTCGATAATTATGCGCAGGCCTGCTGACAATTATCGGCAGGCAGAATGGTAACGGAAAAATAATGAAACGATAAGGAGGATTGTGTCTGTGGTAAGTATAATTTAGACATATGAAGTAGGGGTTTTTTATTGATGGAATGTCTTAAATATACCAGGATGTCATTAAAACAGGCAACTTCGGTAAGCCAATACGGAAAAGTGCGGGTCGCATTCGTTTAAAGCTGGAAACGTTGAAGATTTTAAATAAAAAAGAATATATTTGTTGGACTTTACTTAATCGGATGATCATGAAAAGAATGTTGTTTGTTTTGGGTGTAGTGGCTCTGTTTTGCATGAGTTCCTGTTCTTCTTACTATTATTCAGTATTGGAGTCGAATGATGCAGTCGGAGAGAAAAATGACGATAAAGATTTTGTCATAGAAAATGACAGTGTGTGTATATCTTACTGTTTCTATGGTGAAGATGCGCCTGTTTCTATCACGGTATATAATAAGATGGATGAGCCTCTGTTTGTTGACTGGCAACGTTCTGCATTGATCATTGACGACGTTGCAACCAGCTATTACCAGGAGAATGCCCCGATACAGGGACAGACCGAATCTTCTTCATATGGTGACAGTTTCAGTTGGAGCAGAAGATATAGTTCGACAGATACTTATTCAAACGGCTCATTTGCCGGTCAGATAGCTTTGCCTAAAGGTGTCAGTTTTATTCCTCCCAGGTCAAAGGTGGAATCTACTCCTTTGAGGCTTACGAATTTCCCGTTCGACCGTATACCCAAAGGGGCATATACGACACAGAAATTTGCCAAGTCCAATTCTGATGTGGTAAATGTGAAAGTGAAGAAGTTTACGGAGGATGATAGTCCTTTGTCTTTCAGGAGTTATCTGAGTTTATATACGGCTAACTCGGAGAACGGAGGGAGAAACTATTCTTCTTATGAAAGTAGTTTCTATGTTGCACAGCTGATCAAGACGGGGAATGTGCCGCCAGCTTCTTTTGATGCCGGGAAAAAGCAGGCCGGAGACTTTTTCTATGTGCATAAGGTAAAAGGCGCTGATGCCGGAATTATCGTAGGTGCCGTAGCCTTTGGTGCTGCCGGTATTGTAATAGAGTCGACGTTGACACCTGATCACTATTGATAGCGGGAGGAAATGAGGATAATATAAAAATGGAAGGTCATAAAGAAGTGGATATTTAAATTACAATGAAAAATATTACAGATTTGAAAACCGTCCGTCTTAGCGACGACCAGAATGCAGTCGTGATTCTGGACCAGACCCGGTTACCGGCTGAAGAATGTTATTTGGAACTTACTTCGGCTGAGGACATCTGGGATGCAATTTATAAGTTGAAAGTACGCGGGGCACCTGCGATCGGTGTTGCTGCGGCCTATGGTATATATGTTTGTAGCAGGCAGATCGAGGCCGGCTCATTCGATGAATTCTATACGGCGTTTCGTCGAGTTAAAGAATATCTGGCGGGATCGCGGCCTACGGCTGTCAACCTGGTCGCAGCTTTGAACCGGATGGAAAAGGTCGTATTGGAAAATGCTTCGGAAACAGTATCGGCTTTGGTTGAATTATTACATAAGGAATCACTGGCTATCCGTGAGGAAGATGCGGCTGCCTGCCGGCGTATCGGGGAACATTGCCTGTCTTTGTTGCGTCCGGGGATGGGAATTTTGACCCATTGCAATGCTGGTCATCTGGCCGTATCTGAATATGGGACGGCATTGGCTCCGGTTTACCTGGGAGAAGAGAGAGGATATGGTTTTAAAGTTTTTGCCGATGAAACCCGTCCGCTGCTCCAGGGAGCTCGCCTGACTGCATACGAATTGAACAGAGCTGGAGTAGATGTCACGCTTATTTGCGATAATATGGCTTCGTCTGTCATGCAGAAAGGCTGGGTACAGGCGGTCATTGTCGGTTGTGACAGGATCGCTGCCAATGGCGATATCGCTAATAAGATCGGGACTTCGGGCGTTGCCATACTTGCCCGACATTATGGCATTCCTTTTTATGTTTTGGGACCTACTTCTACGATTGATATGCAATGTCCCGATGGAAAATCCATCGTTATTGAAGAGCGAGATCCTGCTGAAGTAACAGAAATGTGGTATATGCATCGTATGGCTCCGAAAGATGTAAAAATATTTAACCCGGCTTTTGATGTAACACCTAACGAATTAATTACTGCAATTATTACGGAAAAAGGAATTTTCAATCCGGCGAATGGGGGATTTGAGTCATAGTGGATAAATCGGTATAATAATAAGTGGGATAGCTGCATTTTCAGGAGCTCTATCAGTCACTATGTAGCTATCTACTTATATTGTAGTCAATGTCTTGTGGTATTTTGTTAAGTGATAGAAATAGAGTAGAAAAAGATATTGATTTTCTCTTGTATCTAAGGAAAAAGATTGTTTATATAGAATTAGAAGACATGTAAGTCTGCAATTGAATTTAATAAAAGTAACCTATTTAAATGGTAGCATTTTAATCCGATCCGTGTAGTCCGGATGGGTATATTATTGATAATTAAGCCTTGAAATTCTTCTTGTTTATAGTTCTGCCAGAACTATGTCCTTCGAATGCAAATGTACGGACTAAATTTATGAAAAACAAATCAATAAATATAAAAGTTTTCGTTTTGTCTGTTATTGTACGTGTTAAATTTTGTTGCGCGTGTATGTTTGCGTATTGCTAAAGATATTTTGTATCCAATTTTGGGAAATTCAGATTAAACCAGCCCGCATTTATTAAAAAACACTCTAATATAATAGCTCTTATTATTTGCTTTGGGTGATATTCAGTATGTATAAGGAATAATTACCATAGTTCTGGCAGAACTCGATTCACAATGTAAAAAATTGAAAAACAGAATAGCCGGATGGAGTTTCTTCAATGTGAATATATTGTTAACCTATAAAAAATTGTCTATGAGCGGATAAAGTTGAACCCCGGTTTTTGCAGTACAATGATACTGAAACAGAAAGTTATACCTAAATATCTAAAGTAATCAATTATGACAATTTATTTTAAACCCAAGAGATTTGTTACAAAGAATGTACCATCTCTTATGTTAAGTTGTTTGCTTATCTCCATTTTTTCTTGTTCTGATGATAAGACGAATACAAATGGAAGTGGGCAACCCTATGATCCGAATACTCCGGTCAAGTTGGAAACATTTTATCCCGATTCGGGAGGGATGGCAACTAAGATGATCATTAAAGGTACTAATTTCGGAACAGATCCGGAAGCGATAAAAGTATATTATAATACCAAAAGGGCGGCTGTTGTGCGTGCTGCCGGTGATATGCTTTATGTAATTACTCCGAGGCAACCCGGTGCAGAATGCCAAATATCTGTTGCAATAGGAAAAGACTCCCTTACTTTTGAAAACACATTTTCTTATACAACGCAGACTACGGTTTCTACTATAGCCGGAAAGCCGGTGGGAGGTGATGATGGACATGGTGAAATGATTGATGGAACATTGGCAGAGGCTTCTTTTGATCAACCCTGGTTCTTATGTGTGGATGCTGAGAAAAATATTTTTGTTAGTGAACGTCTTGGACATGCAGTTCGCCAGATTAATGAGGAAAAGAATGTAGTCAGTACGTTAGTTAAAGGTTCAGGAAACTGTCCGTATCCCAACGCTTCTGCAACGGATGCAGAAGGTAAAACTGTTTTTGTAGCCTTGGATCAGGGCTCCCAGGGATTGATCGAGTTTGATCCTGAAACTCAGTGGGCACCTAAAAGAATTAAACCTAGGCCCAAAGAAGGAACTCCTGCTTTTACACTTGACTGGATGCATTCGGTTGCACCTAATGTAAATGACGGATTAATCTATACACGTGCCTATAATGGTCAACTTGTTCGTTTTGATCCGAGAACTAAATCTGCGGAACAACTGGATGAAGGATTATTAAGTAGTTCTGATAGCTTTGTTAGTTTTGATACTCTTGAGCCTGATATGTTGTATATCTGTTATTCTGCTAAACATTGTATATATAGTTATAACATCAAAACCAAAAAGCATGAACTCTACGCCGGTGTTCAAAATGAAACCGGATGGCAGGATGGAGAACGTGAAGATGCTTTATTTAATGATCCGAAACAAATATGTTTTGATCAAGACGGAGTGATGTATGTCGCTGATGCCGGAAATCATGTTATACGGAAAATAACACGTGATGGTGTGGTTAGTACTGTCATTGGTATTGCCGGTGTAAAGGGATATGTGGATGGTTCGCCGGAAGATGCCTTGTTTCAATATCCTACAGGAGTGGCTATCGACAAAGAAGGCACCATTTATGTCGGCGATGCAAGGAATAATTGTGTTCGGAAGCTGGCTATAGAATAATCTAATAAATAAAACAATTTTAAAATTGATGGTATGAAAAGACTCTTCATCATACAGATGTTGCTATGGTGTGCTATGGTTGTGGTCGCACAGAAGCAAACATTTACGATACAAGGAACAATTATTGATCCGTCATTTAATAATGAACCGTTGTCAGGGGTGAATGTATACCTGAAGGATCGTCCGGGTGTCGGTACGGCTTCGGATATAGATGGTAAATTTTTTATAAAGGCCAGTAAAGGCGATATGATTGTCTTTACTTATTTGGGATATGATAATTTTGAATACCAAGTCGCAAAAGAAGAAAAGAATTTGGTTGTCAAAATGGTAACTTCTTCGGTTCAGTTGGAGGAAGCTGTTGTTACTGCTATGGGTAATAAACAACGGAAAATCAGTGTGCTTAGTGCTGTTTCAACTGTTGATACAAAAGATTTGCAAGTGCCGTCTACGTCGATCAATAACATGTTGGGAGGTAGAGTTGCCGGGGTAATTTCTTTACAAACGAGTGGAGAACCCGGTAAAAATATATCGGAATTTTGGGTTCGCGGTATGAGTACTTTCGGTGCAAATAGTAGTGCTTTGGTACTTATTGACGGCTTGGAAGGGGATCTGAGTCATATAGAACCGGCTGATATTGAAAGTTTTTCTGTACTGAAGGATGCCTCTGCAACCGCAGTATATGGGGTGAGAGGTGCTAATGGGGTTGTATTGGTGACAACCAAACGTGGAACGGTGGATCGTTTGAGAATTACAGCGCGCGCAAATTTGACAGTATCTACATTGAAGCGTTTGCCGGAATACGTGGGAGCTTACGATTATGCCAAGTTGGCCAATGAAGCTCGGGTAGTATCAGGATCAACTCCTTTATATTCTCCCATGGAAATGGATTTGATCAAATACCAGCTTGACCCGGATTTATATCCGGACGTAAACTGGCAGAATGAGGTTTTGAATAAGACGTCTTTGCAGCAAACTTATTATATCAATGCGCAGGGGGGAGGTAGTATCGCCCGTTATTTCATCAGCTTGGGAATGTCTGATGAAGGCGCCGCCTATAAACAGGATAAGAATAGTAAATATAAGGCCGGTTCCGGATATAATACATATAATTATAGAACGAACTTGGATGTTAATGTGACGAAGACGACTCAGGTCTATTTGGGACTCGACGGAACTTTGACATCTAAAAAAGAACCGGGTATGGCAAATACCGACTATTTGTGGTATGCACAAGCCGCTCTGACTCCACTTACGATTCCTACTACTTATTCAAATGGTATGTTACCGGCTTATGGAACAGGTAGCCAGTATTCTCCTTATGTGATGTTGAATCATACGGGAATGAAAACGTCCGAGACCTATTCCAATATGGTGACGCTTGCTTTAACTCAGGATTTTTCTCCGATTCTGAAGGGGTTAAAAGTAAAGATACAGGGTGCTTTAAATAATAAGAGTTACTATGATGAAACACGCTATGTTTTGCCTGATATGTATTATGCGGTGGGACGTTCGACTGACGGGGAGTTGAAGTTGGTAAAGAAAATTAATGCGGAAGCGGCTCAGTTTATGAATTATCAGCGGCAATGGCGTAAATACCATTTTGAAGCAAATGTGAATTATGAAAATATGATCGGTGACGATCATCGTTTTACCGGATTGCTTTACTACTATATGAGTGATGAGAAAGACACATATAATGTAAAAACAAGTATGGACGCGATACCAAAGAGGTATCAAGGGTTATCCGGACGTGTGACATATGGTTTTAAGGATACTTATTTCGTTGATGCCAACTTTGGTTATACCGGCTCTGAAAATTTCCGTCCTGGACAGCAATTCGGTTTTTTCCCTTCCGGTGCAATCGGCTGGGTTCCGACAAACTATGACTTTATGAAAAAAGCGTTGCCTTGGTTGAACTTCTTGAAATTCAGATTCTCTTACGGGCAAGTAGGTAACGACCGTATTTCGGATAAACGATTCCCTTATCTGACTATTATCAATTCGACCGCGAATACTGGTTGGGGAAGTCGTTATTCTTGGGGGGTAAACGAGTCTATCGTCGGCGCGGATAATCTGGCCTGGGAAAAATCAACAAAAGCGGACTTAGGTATTGAAGGTCGTTTGTTTGATGAACGAGTGAATTTTGTTGTGGACTTTTTTAATGATCAACGTGAAGGTATTTTCCAACAGCGTACCCAGGTTCCTGATTTTGCAGGTATTATAACGATGCCTTTTGGTAATGTCGGGCGTATGAGAAGTTATGGATCTGATGGTAATATTTCGTATACACAAACATTTGGCAAAGACTTTACTTTTACGGTTCGTGGAAACTTTACCTATTCGACAAATGATGTTCAAGACTGGGAACAGGCATATCCTAAATATGAATATCAACGTATTGCAGGTAATCCGTTGAATATACAGAGAGGATATATAGCTTTAGGGTTGTTTAAGGATGATCAGGATGTGGCAAGTAGTCCAGCCCAGTTCGGTACGGTTCGCCCAGGGGATATCAAATATAAAGATGTCAATGGAGATGGAAAAATAACGACTGACGACAAGGTTCCTTTATCTTTTTCTGATTATCCACGGTTGATGTATGGTTTTGGCGGTGAGTTCAGATATAAAAATCTAACCTTGTCGGTATTGTTTAAAGGTACCGGTAACACAGATTATTATAAGGCCGGTTTACCGGATGGTTATGGTAATTATGATGTGTATGAAATGGGGTATATACCGTTCCATAAAGCAGTAGTTGGTAATGTTCCGGTACAGGCTGGTATCCAGGCAAACCGATGGACTCCGGCCTGGTATTCAGGAGATCCGTCTACAGAAAATCCTGATGCCATGTTTCCTCGTTTGACTTATGGAAAGAATGAGAACAATACACAAGTCTCGACTTTCTGGAAAGGTAATTCCAAATATTTGCGTTTACAGGAAATCAGCTTGACCTATAACCTGAAGTCTTTAGGTTGGTTGAACAATGTAGGAATTTCCTCTGTAGACCTTCAATTGGTCGGTTATAATCTTTGTGTATGGGATAAGGTAAAGACGGTAGATCCGGAACAAGCCGGTAAGAACGGGAATGTATATCCGATACCGGCCCGGTATGCGATACAGATGTATGTTAATTTCTAAAAATAACGGAATATGAGATATTTAAGATATTTGAAGCATTTAATCATTGTTGCTTTTATTGCTTTGTATTGTTCTATGAGTTCGTGTAATTATCTGAATGTTGATGATTATTTTATGGATACGTTGGGATATGATTCGATCTTTCAGAATAAGTTGAATTTACAACAATATTTATGGGGTACGGCAGCCTTTTTTTATGATGAAGGAGCTATTTGGGGTAGCACGTATACACCGGGAGTTGTCGGTTCGGATGAAGCTTTTACTATGTGGGACCATGATGAGTATCCGGGTACGCAATTTGTGTTGGGAAATATAAATCCTGACAACTTGATGAGTATGAATGTCTGGCCGCAAATGTATAAGATCATACGGAAAACCAATCTTATTTTTCAACGAATAGATGAATGTAAAGATCTTACGACCTTAGAAGAGCGTGAGATATTAGGATATGCTCATTTTATGCGTGCTTATGCCTATTATCATATATTGATGAATTTTGGTCCGGTTGTTTTGATAGGTGATGAAACCCTGGAGACGAATGAGAAACCGGAGTATTACAACCGGGAAAGAGCGACCTATGACGAGTCGGTAGATTATATTTGTGATGAGTTGGAGTTGGCTGCGAAATATATACCTCTTACTGTTTCTATGGGGCAATTCGGACGTCCTACCCGTGGAGCGGCTTACGGTCTGATTGCGCGTCTGCGTTTGCAGCAGGCAAGTCCTTTGTTTAACGGTGGTGCAGCTGCTAAAACCCATTTCGCAGCCTGGAAACGTACGGTCGATGGAGTTGATTATGTTTCACAGCAATATGACGAAAAGAAATGGGCGGTTGCCGCTGCGGCAGCAAAACGGGTGATTGATATGGGAGTTTATGAGTTATATACGGTAAAACGTGACTCGACAACTATGCCGTTACCCAAAAATGTACCTTCGGGAGATTTTCCAAATGGGGCGGGTAATATCGACCCTTTCAAGTCGTATAGCGATATGTTTACAGGAGAAGCGTTGTCTCAAAAAAATACGGAATTTGTGTGGGGGCGTATTTCCGGTAATGTAAGAAACTATACCCGGCATGCGTTTCCTATTGATAATTTAGGTGGTTGGAATGGTATGGCTATTCCTCAAAAGATTGTAGATGCGTATTATATGGTAGACGGTCGTAATATCAACGATTCGAGCGAAGAATATCCTTATTCGGAAATCGGATTTTCCAGTGAGAAGCAATCCTTCTCCGGTTATCAGTTGAATAATGGCGTATATAATATGTATATGAACAGAGAAATGCGCTTTTATGCCTCTATCGGTTTCAGTGAATGTTTCTGGCCTTGTCTTTCTACAAGCGAGAGTGGACGCAGAAATCAGACGATCACCTATTTTAAGGGTGGAAATTCCGGGAAAGACCGTACAAATTCAGATATTCGAAATTACCCGATCACAGGTTACGTAATCAAGAAGTTTATCCACAAAGACGATGCCTGGGCCGGAAATGATGCGGAGACACTGGAAAAACCTTTCCCTATAATCCGATATGCAGAAATTCTTCTTTCTTATGTGGAAGCACTCAACAACCTGACGGGAGGGCATACTATTACAGATGCTGAAGGTAATAGTCAGACATTTACCAGGGATGTGAATGAGATGGCTAAATATTTTAATATGATCCGTTACCGTGCCGGGCTTCCGGGATTGACATCTGCTGAATTATCATCCCCTGATCAAATGTTTGATTTAATAGTACGCGAAAGAATGATCGAGTTCTTACATGAGAATCGTCGTTTCTATGACGTACGTCGCTGGGGTATTTATGAAGAAGTCGACAAAGAGCCTATTGTCGGAATGGATACCGAATCGCGTAAAGACAGTTATTATGAGCGCACGGTGGTCAATCATCCGATAGCCAGAAATCGTAAAGTCGAAAGAAAAATGATCTGGTTGCCTATTAGTCGCCAGGAGATCAGAAAAGTACCGAAAATGGATCAAAATCCGGGATGGGATAATTAATAATATTAAAATGTATAGATATGATAAATAAGGTAATATATAGAATAACCGCATGTTTGTTCTTTTCCGGACTTGTTGCTTGTAGCCAGAGTGATGTGTTTAAGGAAGAACAATATAAAAAAGTGCTTTATGTGCTAAGTGATGATAATATGGCTTTTCAGGTTATTCATTCGCTAAATGAGACAGAAAGTACTGGTTATTTGACTTTATATGCAGGAGGGACGTTGGACATAGATCAGGATATAACGTTTACGCTGGAACCCGATGAGGAGTTGTTGGATGAATATAATCTGCTGAACTATGATTTGGATACGGACAAATACGCAAAAAGATTGGATCCGTCTAAATATACGATCGAGTCATATTCGGTAACAATGAAGCAGGGGGGAGAAATGCCCTATGCTTTATTGCCGATCAAGATACGTCCAGAAGGACTTTCTCCGGACTCTTTATATATGATACCATTGAAGCTGACAGGCGTTTCTGCTTATGAAATTAATCCAAAGAAAAGCCGTGTGCTTTATCAGGTTGTTCTGGAGAATGATTTTGCATCGGAAAAGGACAATACATTAATGTCGATGAGAGGTACTCGTCAGGTCGGTGATGGGCCTGTTTCTAAAATTGCGGCCAATAAGCGTATGTATCCTTTAAGTAAGCAGGAAGTAAGGATTAATGCAGGTATGGAAAACAGTGGAAATAAGGCTGATCTGGAGTTAATCAATAAATATAGCGTTATTGTAAAGATTGGCGAAGAAAAAACACTGAATTATAAAGGTGTTTCTTATTATCCATTGACAGTCTATCCTTATAATAAGGAAAATATACAAGTCGAAATGCTTGGAAGTGAGGACGATAAAGAAGTCCTGGCAGTGGCTGAATCGAATCGGTACGGAGAAGAACTGGGAATAATGAGATTCTATATTTCTTATCGATATCGGACTTTGGTTGCTCCTGCTTCGGAAGGATTGGAGGCAGAATGGAGTGATTGGGTTGTTGTTACTGAAAATATGAAACAGTTAGCGAAGTAGTATCATACTGATTATCGGTAGGTCCAAAAGGCGGGAACAATGGTTTTTTTTTTGGACCTACTATAAAACACAGTGAGAGAATGATGAAAAATATCAGTTGATTTATGAAAATCCTATTTATAACTATCATCTGTGTCTTGTTGGATGGAATGTCATTTCGTTTGTTTCAGGAAAAAACAACAAGTGAACAGATAATCTCCTTTTTTTTAAATCTTCAAACAGTTCAACAGGAAAAGTTGTATTTGCATTTGGATAAACCTTATTATGCCGCAGGGGAGCAAATTTGGTTTAAAGGATATCTGGTGAACTCGTCTACCCATGCTCCGGATATGCCGGATAATTTTATTTATGTGGAATTGGTAAATCAGAATAATAAAATTGTTTGTAGGCAAAAAGTAAAGAAAAATGAAGGTGGCTTTTGGGGTAATTTACTATTACCAACGGATATGATTGTAGGAGAATATACATTGAGGGGATATACAAATTGGATGCGTAATGCTAATGTAAACTTTTTCTTTCAAAAAAATATTCCGATAGCCAATACCTTGGATAGACCGGATACTTTAGAACTCAAGAAGAAAGATATAAGTAAAAATGATTTTAGTGTTTCTTTTTTTCCGGAGGGAGGACATTTATTAACGGGATATCGTCAGCAAATGGCTTTTAAATGTCAGCGTTCAAATGGCTATAGTGGAATGTTGGAAGGATATATAGTCAATCAGTCAGGGGATACGCTAACACAAGTGAAGAGCGAGCATGATGGTATGGGAACTTTTTCTTTTCTTCCGGCGAAGGATAATTCATATTACGCATTAGTCCGTTCTTCCGGATGTGAAGAGAAAAAGATACAATTACCAAAAGCTGAAGATTCAGGCGTTACATTATCGTTAAATCAATCGGCCGGAAAAATACGTTATCAGATATTTTCATCACTGCCGGCTAGTCAACAATCGGATTCGTTATATTTGATTGGTCATACGCGAGGATTACTTCGTTTTTTGTTGCCGATAAGTAAAGAGAATCATACGGGGGTTATTAGTTCTTCTTATTTTCCGGATGGTATTTCTCATTTTCTGTTGATGGATGAGGCCGGTAATAAATTGAGTGAACGACTGATATTTAATTATCCAAGGAAGGAAAGCTGTTGGACTTTACAAACTGATAAAGATACATATGAGCGTCGGGAAAAAATAAAAATAAATATCCGGTTGGATAACGAATCGGGATTACCGGTAAAAGGCTCTTTTTCTTTAAGTATTACGGATAATAATTCGGTTTCTGTGGATTCACTGTCAAGCAATATTTACTCTGATTTGTTACTTGTGTCGGATTTGAAGGGATTTGTGGAGAATCCCGGATGGTATTTTAAAGAGAAGTCCAGAACAACTATAAGAGGATTGGATTTATTGATGTTGACGCATGGCTGGAGTCGGTTTGATATTACTCCTTTTGCAGAGCAATCGTTTATGCCTGATTATTTTGTGGAGAAGGGGCAATATATAAGTGGAAGGATTTTGAATTTTTTCGGTAAAGAGGCAAAAGATGCAGCAATAGTCGCAGTCGATCCTGCAAATAATCTAGTCAGGACGTTGGAGTCGGATGAAAAAGGTTGTTTTTTGCTGGATGGAATTGATTATTGTGATTCAACGACTTTTGTCGTACAAGCCCGAAGTAAAAAAGGTCTGGCAGTTGTCGATATAAAGATGGACGAAGAAACTATTCCTGTTGTAGAAGACAAAAATTTATTCCCTGATTCATTGTTTGTTTTTAATTCGCATTATCTATCCTCTGCAATGGACGCTGGTGGTATGCGTGTAATCAATCTGGAAGATGTCGTGATTGAAGGAAAACGAACTCAGACAGCCAAAGAAAAGGCTGAACGTGTGTGGGCTGATTATTCCATGACAGAAGATATGCTTGGAAAGTCGGTGTCCAGGACTGCAAAAGATTTATTCAGACAAGCTATGGGAGGCGCAGATGTAAGTGATCCGCTAGTAGTGATTGATGGGATGTGCTGTTGGGATGATAATTATATATTGGAAACAATTTATCCGGATGACATGAGGAGCTTTGATGTGTTTAGGGATCAGAAACGATGTAAATACGGTTCTATAAGTAAGTCGACTCCTGCCGTAGTGATTACATTGAAACCGGAAGCGATGAATCGCAAGAGGAAGGGGGTGGCTTTATTCCATTCGCAAGGGTATGTAAAACCGGATCAATTCTACCATCCGGTATATAAGACACCTGATGAAAAAAAGTCGGAAAAAATGGATATACGCAGTACTCTTTATTGGAATCCTACTTTGGAAATAGACTCTCAGGGAGGAGGAAATGTGGAATTTTATGCTTCGGATCTCCCGGCTTCATATCATGTGGTAATTGAAGGCGTGGATGAGAGCGGACAGTTGTATCGGTATTCGGGAAATTTATTGAAAAATGCAGAATGATGAGTAAATTGTTTTATATAAGCCTGTTCATTCTTTTATTTTTATTGTTGCAGATTGGATATAGTTATCATTTTTTCTATATCGAGCAGTTTCAGTTGTTTATGTTTTTGGAGGACTATCTGTTTGAAACGGTTTCTCATCCTGGAGGCTTATCAGTGTATTTGGGAGAGTTTCTGGTACAGTTTTTTTATTATCCGCTGGTAGGTGAGTTTGTTTCAGCATTATTATTAGTATGTATAGCCGGATCGATAAAGCAATACGTCTCTTCCAATAAAACCTGTTTTTTATCGGAAGGGCTCATTCTATTATTTTTACTGATTGATATTCTTGATTTTAATTTTCTTTATGCAGGAGTTGTTGCTTATTTGTTTTGTGTGGTCTTTCTGTTGGTTTATAAGCGTATTCAAAAAGAGTTCGTACGTATTCTGACCGGATGTTTGATGATCTGCTTACTATATCTGATAGCCGGATCGGTTTTTGTCGCCTTTGCTGTTTCTTTATTGATTCAGGAAATAAAGGTATACAGGCTAAAAATCGGTCTGCTTCTTATCCCTATGCTATTCACAATATTACTGATGTTTTATTTGAATTATGCCGGATATCTGTATTATTCGGAGATCATATGTTTTGCTGATGGGATATATGTATTGAAAGGGGGAGCCGGATGGGTGATTTATGCTCCGTGGTTTTTATTGGCTTTCAGTCCATTGTTGAGTCCATTATTTGACTTTGTCTTTGTTGCGATAAAAAATAAATATTGGAGGATGGGTACTCAGGTCGTTATATTGTTACTCTGTGGTGCTTTTTTATTGTCAGGATATGATGATAGAAAGTCTTTGCCGGTAAAAAAATATGCGTATTATGCAGATCACAAAAAGTGGGAAAAGATATTACATAGTTGTAAGAAACGGAAACCTACGGATTTATTGTGCCTTAATTATCAAAACTTGGCTTTGGCAGAACAGGGTGTTTTGGCAGACTCTTTACTTATGTATACACAACAGGGGAGTAAAGGGTTGTTTGTCGATTGGAATATGACGCCGTTTGTTTCTATGACACTACAAAAGATATGTTATTGCTATGGAGATATAGCATCGGCTCGAAAATATGCTTTTGAATGTAATGTTTGTGCACGATCAGTCGGATATCCACAGACTCTAAAAATGCTGGCAACATGTAATTGGGAGATGGGAGAGTATGCAGTTGTAGATAAATATCTTTCCTATTTGCACAAAACATGGGTTTATCGGAATTGGGAGGTGGACACTCTCTGTTTGAGACGAGTCGAATCTCAGGCCGATAATTTTGTATATCTCCAAGACATAGACCTGTTGGCTTATGATAATGTGCATAATAAGAAGTTGGCAGATTTTGTTCTATGCTCATATTTGTTGGATAAGAACCTGAATGAGTTTTTGAAAGCATTTTACTATTTCTATAAAAATGAGAAAAATGTCCCGGTTATTTATCAGGAGGCAATTTTTCTGGGAGCACAAAGTAACCCTCAAATACTTGATTATTTCTTTATACCGGATTCGTTGAAAGAGCGTTTTCAGGCGTATCAATCCTTTTGTAAGACGAATCATCTGGATATATCTACGAATGTGGAGAATAAGGATATTCATTGTTATACAAGTAGTTATTGGTATTATTACGATTTTAATCCTGTCCGTTTATGATTAAATATTTATTGTTTTGCTGGTATGTAATTCTGTTTTTGTCTTGTTGTGAAGAAGAGAGGCCTGGCTATGCAACGGGAGAACTTATATTTCCTGATTACAGAAATGTTACAATTCCGGTTGATATTGCGCCGTTATCTTTTTATGTAAATCTGCCGGAAATGAATGAAAATGTTCAGGTCTCATTATCTACACGAACCTATAAGTTAAATCGTCAGGGTAAAGAGATTCGTTTTTCCTCACTCGAATGGAGAGAGTTAGTGACATCTGATAGTGTACTGAATGTTTATATTCAGAAAAAAACTGACCGTTTGTGGAACTGCATTGATTCTTTTAAGATATATATATCCTCGGATCCGATAGATCCTTATCTTTCATATCGCCTGATTGAGCCAGGATATGAGGTGTGGGGGGATATGGGGATTTATCAACGTTGTTTGGCTAATTATGAAGAGGATGCTATTTTTGAAAACTCAAGAGTAAAAGAAATTTGTGTGAATTGTCATACGACCAATCAAGGAAACCCGGAAGAGTATATATTCCATCAGCGGCCTAAACCGGCAGGAACTATTTTAGTTAAAGATGGAGTTGTTAGTAAATTGAATACGGATTATTCCGAAAAAATAAAAACTTTAGTTTATCCATCTTGGCATTCATCAGGTAAATATATAGCTTTTTCTGTAAACAAGACGGTACAGGCAGTACATTCACAGCACAGGAATCGCATTGAGGTGATGGATCTGCACTCGGATATTGTGATCCTGGATGTACAAAAGAATATACTTTTAACCAGTTCTCTATTATCGTCGGCTGATGCTTATGAGACTTTTCCCTGTTTCTCTTCCGATGGAAAAAAGTTATACTTTTGCTCTGCTCCTGCAATATCGTTACCGGATTCATTTAATTACGTACGATATCATTTATGTAGCCTGGATGTGGATTTGGAGAAAGGGACTTTGGGAAGTAAAATTGATACGGTGATACGAGTCGATACACTAAAAGCCAGTATCTCTTTCCCTAAAATATCACCCTCCGGGCGTTTTATGCTATACACGCGACATGCTTATGGTAATTTTTCTATCTGGCATCGGGATGCTGACTTATGCATGTTTGATTTGCATAACCGAAGAGAAGTAGATACATCGATCTTAAATTCGGAAGAAACGGAAAGTTATCATTCCTGGTCGTCGGAAGGTCATTGGATTGTTTTTAGTAGCCGTCGGATGACAGGGCTTTTTACTTGCTTGTATTTGGCTCATATAGATTCTTCGGGACATGCAGGAAAGCCTTTTTTGTTACCACAAAAAAGGAGTGATTCTTATTTTTTTCAATATAAGTCTTATAATGTACCCGAATTTATGAAGGGGCCGGTCCGCACAAGCGAAAAGGATCTGGAGGTGGTTATGGAGAGATGATGTGTCTTGCTGCTACAAAGAGTTTTATAACGGATCGGGTTTTAGCTTATTTTGTGGAGGCTTCGTAAAATAAATTCCGGAAAGTTTTGCTAATAACGAAAGAATCAGTAATTTTGCTGCCCATTTTGAGGATGTAATTAAAAACAATATAATAAATTAAATTATGATCGTAGTTCCATTGAAAGAAGGCGAAAACATTGAAAAAGCGCTTAAGAAATTTAAAAGAAAGTTCGAAAAGACAGGTGTGGTAAAAGAACTGAGAAGTCGTCAGGCTTTTATAAAACCCTCTGTTGAAAAGAGAAAACAAAACATGCGTGCGGTTTACGTTCAGCAATTGCAGCAGGTAGAAGAATAAAATATCCTGTCAGGCTTGTTTAATTGAATTCTTATTCCTATTTTCGTTGCATAATAGTTGATGCAACGCAGATATGTTGATAGATTCATTTTTAGATTATCTTCGGTATGAAAGGAATTACTCCAATTATACGATAGAGGCTTATTCGAAAGATTTGCGTCAGTTCGAAGAGTATGTAAAATTGAATAAAGAAAGCATATTTGTTCCGGGAGATGTCGATGCGGATTTAGTCAGAAGTTGGATCGTTTCTTTAATGGACGAGAAGATTTCTCCGGTGTCGGTCAATCGGAAATTAAGTTCTTTGAAGTCTTTTTTTAAATTCCTTATGAAGCAGGGAAGCATCTCTGTGAATCCATTAAGGTTAATAACCGGGCCGAAGACAAAAAAGCCGTTACCTTATTTTGTAAGAGATAAGGAAATGGAGTTGCTGTTGGACGGAGATGGATTTGATGAGGATTTTGAAGGTGTAAGGGATCGTCTGATACTTGAAATGCTGTATGATACAGGTATCCGCCGTTCGGAATTGATCGGAATACAAGATTTCGATGTGGATTTCGGAGCGATGCAGATACGTGTGACAGGTAAGCGTAACAAGCAGCGGTTGATTCCATTTGCAGAAGGGTTAAAGAACTTGATACAAGCATACACTGAAGTTCGAAATCGTGAAGTTGGTTCGGAGAGCGGATGGTTTTTTGTAAGAAAAAACGGGGAGCAATTATCGGCAGGTATCGTATATACTATAGTAAAGAAGAAGCTGTCGGAGATCCCAACATTGGCGAAACGTAGCCCTCATGTATTGAGACATTCGTTTGCAACAAGTATGTTGAATAATGGAGCAGAGTTGAATGCTGTGAAAGAGTTGCTCGGACACAGCAGTTTGGCTTCAACCAGCGTTTACACACATACAACCTTTGAGGAATTAAAAAAAGTGTATCATGCTCATCCAAGAGCTAAAAAAGAAGGAGGTTAATTATGGACATTAGAATTCAAGCAATCCATTTTGACGCTACAGCGCAGTTAGAAGCGTTTATTCAGAAGAAAGTTAGTAAGTTGGAGCAATACTTCGACGGCATAATATTGGCAGAAGTAACATTGAAGGTCGTGAAGCCTGAAGCTGCTAAGAATAAAGAGGCTGCTGTACGTTTAAAAATAAAGAATGGCGATTGCTTTGCGGAGAAGGTAAACGACACTTTTGAAGAGTCAATTGACGAATGTGTTGAAGCTTTGGAAAAGCAATTAGTTAAATTCAAGGAAAAAATCAGAGCCAAATAAAAAAAACGGTAGATAAATTTGGTATGTAAGAAATAATATCTAAATTTGCAGCCGTTTCGCCTACCCGACGAAACGGCTTCTTTTAGAAAGAAGGTTTGCCTCTTTAGCTCAGTTGGCCAGAGCACGTGATTTGTAATCTCGGGGTCGTTGGTTCGAATCCGACAAGAGGCTCAAAAGAATTGAAATTTGAAATGGGCAGTTACCAGAGTGGCCAAATGGGGCTGACTGTAACTCAGCTGTCTTTCGACTTCGGTGGTTCGAATCCATCACTGCCCACTACTAAGGAACAATTCTAAGCGAGAATTGGTTCGTGAAAGATTTAAAATTGCGGAAGTAGCTCAGTTGATAGAGCATTAGCCTTCCAAGCTGAGGGTCGCGGGTTTGAGCCCCGTCTTCCGCTCTTTTTATTTCGCCTGTGTAGCTCAGCGGTAGAGCACTTCCTTGGTAAGGAAGAGGTCCCGAGTTCAAGTCTCGGCACCGGCTCAAGATGATATTTAGAACATGATCATTAATCAAATAAAGAACAATTAAGTTATGGCAAAAGAGAAATTTGACAGATCGAAACCACATGTGAACATTGGTACGATTGGTCACGTTGACCACGGTAAAACAACTTTGACAGCTGCTATCACAACAGTATTGGCAAAGAAAGGTCTTTCAGAACTGCGTTCATTCGATTCTATCGACAACGCTCCTGAAGAAAAAGAAAGAGGTATTACAATTAACACTTCTCACGTAGAGTATTCGACTGCAAACCGTCACTATGCTCACGTAGACTGTCCGGGTCACGCCGACTACGTAAAGAACATGGTAACTGGTGCTGCTCAGATGGACGGTGCTATCATCGTAGTTGCTGCAACTGATGGTCCTATGCCTCAGACTCGTGAACACATCCTGTTGGCTCGTCAGGTAAACGTACCGAAGCTGGTTGTTTTCATGAATAAATGTGACATGGTTGACGACGAAGAAATGTTGGAATTGGTTGAAATGGAAATGAGAGAACTTCTTTCTTTCTATGATTTCGATGGTGACAACACTCCGATCATCCGTGGTTCTGCTCTGGGTGCATTGAATGGTGACCCGAAATGGGAAGACAAAGTTATGGAGTTGATGGAAGCTGTTGATACATGGATTCCTCTGCCTCCGCGTGATGTAGATAAACCTTTCTTGATGCCGGTTGAAGACGTGTTCTCTATCACTGGTCGTGGTACTGTTGCAACAGGTCGTATCGAAGCAGGTATCGTAAAAGTTGGTGAAGAAGTTCAGATCATCGGTCTGGGTGCTGACGGAAAGAAATCAGTTGTAACTGGTGTTGAAATGTTCCGTAAGCTGTTGGATCAGGGTGAAGCTGGTGACAACGTAGGTTTGTTGCTTCGTGGTATCGACAAGAACGAAATCAAACGTGGTATGGTTATCTGCCATCCGGGTAAGGTTAAAGAACACTCTCGCTTCAAAGCTGAGGTTTATATCTTGAAAAAAGAAGAAGGTGGTCGTCACACTCCGTTCCACAACAAATATCGTCCTCAGTTCTATATCCGTACATTGGACGTAACAGGTGAAATTACTCTTCCGGAAGGAACTGAAATGGTTATGCCTGGTGATAACGTAACAATCGACGTTGAACTGATCTACCCGGTAGCTTGTAACGTAGGTCTTCGTTTCGCAATCCGCGAAGGTGGACGTACAGTAGGTGCTGGTCAGATTACAGAATTAGAAAACTAATTCATACATAATACATGTAGCCAGTCTGTAACAGGACTGGCTCTTTTACGGAAGTAGCTCAGTTGGTAGAGCACTGGTCTCCAAAACCAGGTGTCGGGAGTTCGAGCCTCTCCTTCCGTGCTAAAAATCTATAGATTCGATGAAAAAGATAATTACTTATATTAAGGAATCTTATAACGAACTTGTTTATAAAGTTTCTTGGCCTACTAGAACAGAGCTTTCCAATAGTGCTGTGGTTGTTATGTTTGCTTCCCTTATAATTGCAGCAGTAATCTTTGTTGTGGACTTAGGCTTCGAAAGCGTAATGCGTTTCTTCTACGAGAAAATCTTTTAATCAGTTTTAGATATGTCTGATATCCAAAAGAAATTTTATGTTCTGCGTGCCATCAGTGGTAAGGAGAATAAAGTCAGAGAGTATCTCGAGGCTGAGTTGAAGAACACAGATCTGGGTGAATATGTCAACCAGGTTCTGATACCTACGGAGAAGACTTTTACGGTGCGTAATGGTAAGAAAGTGATGAAAGAAAGAGCTTACTTGCCAGGTTATGTATTGGTAGAAGCAGCATTAGTCGGAGAAGTCGCTCATCGATTAAGAAACATTCCCAATGTAATCGGATTTTTGGGCGGGTCTGATAACCCGGTCCCGTTGCGTCCTTCTGAAGTGAATCGTATTTTAGGTACGGTTGACGAATTGCAGGATCAACAGGAAGAACTGGATGTCCAATTTTATGTTGGCGAGAGTGTTAAGATCACCTTCGGACCGTTCAGCGGTTTTACGGGTGTAATCGAAGAAGTCAACGCCGAGAAAAAGAAACTTAAAGTGATGGTGAAGGTCTTCGGACGTAAAACCCCGCTTGAGTTGGGCTATATGCAAGTTGAGAAGGAGTAATGCTTTTGTTACGAGAAGTATTTTCTTTCTGTTATTGATGTTATATATCTAAATTTTAGAAAAATGGCTAAAGAAGTTGCTGGACAAATCAAATTGCAGATTAAAGGAGGAGCAGCAAACCCTTCTCCCCCAGTAGGACCTGCCTTAGGTTCTAAGGGTATTAATATTATGGAGTTTTGCAAGCAATTTAATGCCAGAACCCAAGACAAGGCTGGTAAGATATTACCTGTGGTAATTACTTACTATGCTGATAAGTCTTTCGACTTTGTCGTTAAAACCCCTCCTGTTGCTATCCAGTTATTGGAAGCATCTAAACAGAAGAGTGGTTCTGCTGAGCCGAACCGTAAGAAGATTGCAGAAATCTCTTGGGATCAGGTAAAAACTATTGCAGAAGACAAACTGGTCGACTTGAACTGTTTTACTGTTGAAGCTGCCATGAAAATGGTTGCCGGAACAGCTAGAAGTATGGGTATCACTGTTAAAGGGACATTCCCGGGTAATAATTAATAAACTTCAATTGAAATGAGTAAACTGACAAAAAATCAAAAGTTGGCTTTGGGCAAGATTGAAGCTGGGAAAGCATATACATTAAAAGAAGCATCAGCATTAGTAAAAGAAATTACTACTTCTAAGTTTGATGCATCTGTAGATGTGGATGTTCGTTTAGGAGTTGACCCCCGTAAGGCCAATCAAATGGTTAGAGGCGTGGTTTCATTGCCTCACGGAACAGGAAAACAAGTTAGGGTTCTCGCATTATGTACACCAGACAAGGAAGCTGAAGCAACTGCTGCTGGAGCTGACTATGTTGGCTTGGATGAGTATATTGACAAAATTAAAGGTGGTTGGACTGATATTGACGTTATCATCACTATGCCTTCTATCATGGGTAAGATCGGTGCTTTAGGTCGCGTATTAGGCCCTCGTGGTTTGATGCCTAACCCTAAGAGCGGTACGGTTACCAATGAAATAGGCAACGCAGTGAAGGAAGTTAAGCAAGGTAAGATCGACTTTAAAGTAGACAAATCTGGTATCGTTCATACATCAATCGGAAAGGTATCTTTCAATGCCGATCAGATTCGTGATAACGCTAAGGAATTTATTTCAACTCTTTTGAAGTTGAAACCGTCTGCAGCTAAAGGTACATATATAAAGAGCATTTATCTTTCTAGTACAATGAGCGCGGGTATTAAGATTGACCCGAAATCAGTTGAAGAAAACTAATTTAAAATTGTTGGACAATGAAAAAGGAAGATAAAAGCATAGTTATAAGCCAGCTTACAGAGACTGTAAAGGAATATCCTAATTTCTATTTGACTGATATCGAAGCATTGAATGCTGAGAAAACAAGCAAATTGAGAAGAGAATGTTTCAAACAGGAAATTAAGTTGGTTGTTGTTAAGAACAACTTGCTTAAAAAAGCACTGGAAAATGTAGAAGGTGATTTCTCACCGCTGCAGATTGCTTTGAAAGGCAATACAGCTGTTATGTTTTCACAGACAGCTAACGCTCCTGCTCGTCTGATAAAAGAATTTACTAAAGGTGCCAAGAAAGGCGAAATCGCTAAACCGGAATTGAAAGCAGCCTATGTACAGGAAAGCTTCTATGTCGGTGCTGAAAACCTGGAAGCCCTTGTAAATATCAAGAGCAAAAACGAACTTATCGGCGACGTTATTGCATTGTTGCAATCTCCGGCGAAGAACGTTATTTCTGCTCTTCAGTCATCAGGACAAACTATCCATGGTCTGTTGAAGACTTTGGAAGAAAGATAATTATTTAATATTTTACAGTAAACAATCATTTAAATCATACAAAAATGGCAGATTTGAAAGCTTTTGCAGAACAATTAGTAAACCTGACCGTAAAAGAAGTTAGCGAACTGGCTACAATCCTTAAAGAAGAATATGGTATTGAACCTGCTGCTGCAGCTGTTGCTGTTGCTGGTCCTGCTGCTGGTGGCGCTGCTGCTGCAGAAGAAGAAAAGACTTCTTTCGATGTAATTTTGAAAGCACCCGGTGCAAACAAATTGGCTGTTGTTAAGGCAGTAAAAGAATTAACTGGTCTTGGTTTGAAAGAAGCTAAAGATTTAGTTGACGGTGCACCTAGCGCAATCAAAGAAGGAATCGCTAAAGCTGACGCTGAAGGATTAAAGAAACAGTTGGAAGAAGCTGGAGCTGAAGTTGAGCTTAAATAGTATTTATAACCTGGTTTCCAGGTGATTTGGTTAAGAGTCTCCCTCAAAGGAGATTCTTAACCTTTTTGTGTCTATAATTTCAATAAGTTCAATAAATTCCTTACTAGATGTCTTCAACAGCTGAAAACCAAAGAGTTAATTTTGCTTCGATTAAGAATCAGTTTCCGTATCCGGACTTTCTCGAAGTTCAATTGAAGTCATTCCAAGACTTTCTTCAACTTGACACACCTCCTGAGAAGAGAAAGAAGGAGGGTTTGTATAAGGTGTTTGCAGAGAATTTTCCTATTGCAGATACCAGAAACAACTTTGTGTTGGAGTTCTTAGATTACTATATCGATCCGCCCCGTTACTGCATAGATGAATGTATTGCGCGTGGATTAACCTATAGTGTGCCTTTAAAAGCAAAGTTAAAACTGTATTGTACAGACCCGGATCATGAGGATTTCGATACGGTTATCCAGGATGTATATCTGGGCCCGATCCCTTATATGACTGATCGCGGAACTTTTGTGATAAATGGTGCTGAGCGTGTTGTTGTTTCACAGTTACACCGTTCTCCGGGTGTATTCTTTGGTCAGAGTACACATGCTAACGGTACGAAATTGTATTCGGCACGTATCATTCCGTTTAAAGGCTCATGGATCGAATTTGCAACAGACATAAACAATGTGATGTATGCATATATCGACCGTAAAAAGAAATTACCTGTAACTACCCTTTTAAGAGCTATTGGTTTTGAAAGCGATAAAGATATTCTTGAAATCTTTAACCTGGCTGAAGAAGTAAAAGTTTCGAAAGCAAACCTGAAGAAACTGATCGGTCGTAAGCTGGCTGCCCGTGTATTGAAAACCTGGGTGGAAGATTTCGTAGATGAAGATACTGGCGAAGTTGTTTCTATTGAACGTAATGACGTTATCATTGACCGTGAATCGGTTTTGGATAGCGACAGTATTGAAGCAATTCTGGAATCTGGTACACAAAATGTATTATTACATCGTGAAGACCAGAATCTTTCAGATTATGCAATCATCTATAATACGCTTCAGAAGGACCCCAGTAACTCTGAAAAAGAGGCTGTATTGTATATTTACCGTCAGTTGCGTAATGCAGAACCTGCAGACGAAGCAAGTGCCCGTGAAGTTATACAGAACCTGTTCTTCTCTGAAAAACGTTATGATTTAGGTGAAGTAGGCCGTTATAGGATTAATAAAAAGTTGAACCTTACTACCAGTGATGATGTTAAGGTTCTGACAAAAGAAGATATAATCGAGATCATCAAGTATCTGATCGAATTGATTAACTCAAAAGCGATCGTGGATGATATCGACCATTTAAGTAACCGTCGTGTTCGTACTGTTGGTGAACAGTTATACAACCAGTTCGGTATCGGTCTGGCTCGTATGTCACGTACTGTACGTGAGCGTATGAACGTTCGCGACAATGAAGTATTTACTCCGATCGATTTGATTAACGCGAAGACTATCTCTTCTGTGGTTAACTCTTTCTTCGGAACGAATGCTTTGTCGCAGTTTATGGACCAGACAAACCCGTTGGCTGAAATTACTCACAAACGTCGTCTGTCTGCCCTTGGACCGGGTGGTTTGTCAAGAGAGCGTGCCGGATTCGAGGTTCGTGACGTTCACTATACACACTATGGCCGTCTTTGTCCGATTGAAACACCGGAAGGACCGAACATTGGTTTGATCTCTTCTCTTTGTGTGTATGCAAAAATCAATGACCTGGGATTTATTTCTACCCCATATCGTAAAGTAGTAGATGGTAAGGTAGATTTTTCAGAAGATTCTTTGCAATATTATACAGCGGAAGAGGAAGAAGAAATGACCATTGCACAGGGTAATGCTCCGTTGGATGAAAACGGTAAGTTTATTCTAGAAAGGGTGAAAGCTCGTTTTGAAGCAGACTTCCCTGTTGTGCCGCCTTCAGAAGTAGACTTGATGGACGTTGCTCCGCAGCAGATTGCTTCTATCGCAGCTTCTTTGATTCCGTTCCTGGAACATGACGATGCTAACCGTGCATTGATGGGATCTAACATGATGCGTCAGGCAGTTCCTTTGTTGCGTACGGATGCACCGATCGTTGGTACAGGTATTGAAGCACAGGTTGCTCGCGACTCCCGTACTCAGATCATGGCAGAACGTGCCGGTGAAGTTGTTTTTGTTGATGCAACTTGTATCAAGATTAAATATGACCGTACTGAAGACGAAGATTTCGTAAGCTTCGAAGATGCGGTTAAGACCTATGTTATTCCGAAGTGGCGTAAGACTAACCAGAGTACGACTGTAGACCTTCGTCCGATTTGTCACCGTGGCCAGCGTGTAGAGGCTGGTGATATCCTGACTGAAGGTTATTCGACTCAACAGGGTGAACTTGCTTTGGGACGTAACGTGAAAGTGGCTTACATGCCTTGGAAAGGTTACAACTATGAGGATGCTATCGTACTGAACGAACGTATGGTTCGTGAGGATTTCTTTACTTCTGTTCACGTGGATGAATATATCCTTGAAGTTCGCGAAACTAAACGTGGTATGGAAGAGCTTACATCCGATATTCCTAATGTTAGTGAAGAGGCTACAAAGGATTTGGATGAAAGAGGTATCGTTCGTGTGGGTGCCCGTATCGAACCGGGTGACATTCTGATCGGTAAGATTACTCCGAAGGGCGAATCAGATCCTTCTCCTGAAGAAAAATTGCTGCGTGCAATCTTCGGTGATAAGGCTGGTGATGTGAAAGATGCTTCTTTGAAAGCGACTCCGTCTCTTCGTGGTGTTGTTATCGATACGGCTTTATTCTCAAAAGCTGTTAAGAAACGTAAGTCAAGACTGACAGATAAGGCTATTCTTCCGAAGTTGGATGAAGAATACGAAATGAAGATGGCTGACCTGAAGAACTTACTGGTAGAAAAGTTATTGACGCTTACTAACAATAAAGTTTCTCAGGGTGTTAAAGACTACATGAATACTGAAGTGATTGCGAAGGGCGCTAAGTTTGGTCGCAAGGCTTTGGAAGATCTGGATTACAATGCTGTTCAGGTTAGTAAATGGACTGCTGATGCTGATAAGAACGAACTTATCAAGCAGGTGATCCTGAACTATCTGAAGAAATATAAAGAACTGGATGCTGAACTGAGACGTAAGAAATTCGACCTTACTATCGGTGATGAACTGCCGACAGGTATCGTTCAGATGGCGAAGGTTTATATTGCTAAGAAACGTAAGATTCAGGTAGGTGATAAGATGGCCGGTCGCCACGGTAACAAAGGTATTGTTTCCAAGATCGTTCGTCAGGAAGATATGCCGTTCCTGGAAGATGGAACTCCGGTTGATATCTGCTTGAACCCGCTGGGTGTGCCTTCCCGTATGAACCTGGGACAGATTTTCGAAGCTGTATTAGGTTGGGCCGGTAGAACGATGGGAGTGAAGTTTGCTACTCCGATTTTCGACGGTGCATCACTGGATGACTTGAATGCAATGACTGACAAAGCCGGTATCCCGCGGTATGGTAAATCTTACTTGTACGATGGTGGAACCGGTGAGCGTTTCGACCAGCCGGCAACAGTAGGTGTTACTTACTTCCTGAAACTGGGGCACATGGTTGATGATAAGATGCACGCCCGTTCAATCGGTCCGTACTCTTTGATTACTCAACAGCCTCTGGGTGGTAAAGCTCAGTTTGGTGGTCAGCGTTTCGGAGAAATGGAAGTTTGGGCACTGGAAGCCTTCGGTGCCGCACATGTTCTTCAGGAAATTCTTACAATTAAGTCTGACGACGTTGTAGGACGTTCTAAAGCTTACGAAGCAATTGTGAAGGGTGATCCGATGCCACAACCGGGTATTCCGGAATCTCTGAATGTATTGCTCCATGAGCTGAGAGGTTTAGGTTTAAGCTTTACTCTGGATTAATTCAACAACAATATAAGTAGGTGGGTTTCGGCTCATCTACTTTATCTATTGATAACTCTTTATAAATAAACAATATGGCCTTTAGAAAAGAAAACAAGATAAAGAGTAACTTTTCAAAAATAACCATCGGTCTGGCTTCTCCTGAAGAGATTCTTGAAAACTCTAGTGGTGAAGTTCTGAAACCGGAAACGATTAACTATCGTACGTACAAACCTGAGCGCGACGGTCTTTTCTGCGAACGTATCTTTGGTCCGATCAAGGACTATGAGTGTCATTGCGGAAAATATAAACGTATCCGTTATAAAGGTATTGTCTGCGATCGTTGCGGGGTAGAAGTTACAGAGAAGAAAGTGCGTCGCGAACGTATGGGACATATCCATCTGGTTGTTCCTGTCGCTCATATCTGGTATTTCCGTTCTCTACCCAACAAAATCGGGTATCTGTTAGGCTTGCCTACCAAGAAACTGGATTCTATCATTTATTATGAACGTTATGTGGTTATTCAGCCGGGTTGTGTAGACACTGTTGCTGAATTAGACCTGCTTTCGGAAGAAGAATACTTGCAGATTCTGGATAACCTGCCAAAGGAAAACCAGATGCTGGAAGATACGGATCCTAACAAGTTCATTGCAAAGATCGGTGCTGAAGCCGTTTATGATTTGCTGGCTCGTCTGGATTTGGATTCTCTATCTTACGAACTGCGTCACCGTGCAAGTACGGACGGTTCACAGCAACGTAAGAACGAAGCGTTGAAACGTTTGCAGGTTGTTGAATCTTTCCGTGCATCCAGAGGCCGCAATAAACCGGAATGGATGATCGTAAAGGTCGTTCCTGTTATTCCGCCGGAATTGCGTCCGTTGGTTCCGTTGGATGGCGGACGTTTCGCTACATCCGACTTGAATGATTTGTATCGTCGTGTTATTATCCGTAATAACCGTCTGAAACGATTAATCGATATTAAGGCTCCGGAAGTAATTTTACGTAATGAAAAACGTATGCTTCAGGAAGCTGTGGACTCTCTGTTCGACAACTCTCGTAAATCGAGTGCCGTTAAGACAGATGCTAACCGTCCGTTGAAGTCTCTGTCTGACAGTTTGAAAGGTAAACAAGGTCGTTTCCGTCAGAACTTGTTGGGTAAACGTGTTGACTACTCTGCCCGTTCGGTTATCGTTGTAGGTCCTGAATTAAAAATGCATGAGTGCGGTCTGCCGAAGAATATGGCTGCCGAACTTTATAAACCTTTCGTTATCCGTAAATTGATCGAACGCGGTATCGTTAAAACGGTTAAATCTGCCAAGAAGATCGTGGACCGTAAGGAACCGGTTGTTTGGGATATCCTGGAATATGTAATGAAAGGTCACCCTGTGTTGCTGAACCGTGCACCGACACTGCACCGTTTGGGTATCCAGGCATTCCAACCTAAACTGATCGAAGGTAAGGCTATCCAGTTGCACCCGTTGGCTTGTACGGCATTCAACGCCGACTTCGACGGTGACCAGATGGCTGTTCACTTGCCTTTAGGAAATGAAGCTGTACTGGAAGCACAGATGCTGATGCTTGCTTCTCATAACATTTTGAATCCGGCTAATGGTGCGCCTATCACCGTTCCTTCTCAGGACATGGTGCTTGGTCTGTATTATATCACCAAGATGCGTAAGGGTACATTAGGAGAAGGTCTGGTATTCTACGGACCGGAAGAAGCGACTATTGCATATAACGAAAAGAAAGTAGATATCCATGCACCTATCAAGGTTTACGTTGATAACGTAGAAGAAGATGGCAAGCTGGTTCGTAAAATGATCGAAACATCTATCGGCCGTTTGATGGTAAATGAATTCGTTCCTTTCGAAGTTGGTTATATCAATGAAGTATTGGGAAAGAAATCTTTGCGTGATATTATCGGTAAAGTAATCAAGATATGTGGTGTTGCCCGTACGGCTCAGTTCCTGGATGATATCAAGAACCTGGGTTACTACATGGCATTTAAGGGCGGTCTGTCATTCAACTTGGCCGACGTGCTTATTCCGCCAGAAAAAGATGACTTGGTAAAAGAAGGTTACGATGAAGTGGAACAGATTCTGGCTAACTATAGCATGGGTTTCATTACCTTCAACGAACGTTACAACCAGATTATCGATACATGGACACACGTCAACAGTAAGTTGTCTAATATTTTGATGAAGCAGCTGACAAATGACAATGACGGGTTTAACTCTGTATTCATGATGATGGACTCCGGTGCCCGTGGTTCTAAAGAACAGATTCGTCAGTTGTCCGGTATGCGTGGTTTGATGGCAAAACCGCAGAAGAGTGGTGCTGAAGGTGGTCAGATTATTGAAAACCCGATCCTTTCAAACTTTAAAGAAGGTTTGTCTGTGTTGGAGTACTTCATCTCTACCCACGGTGCTCGTAAAGGTTTGGCCGATACCGCGTTGAAGACTGCCGATGCTGGTTACCTGACTCGTCGTCTGGTAGACGTATCGCATGACGTTATCATCAATGAAGAAGACTGTGGTACGCTTCGTGGTCTGATTTGTACGGAATTGAAGAATAACGAAGAAGTTATCGCTTCTCTGTATGAACGTATTCTGGGACGTGTATCTGTTCATGATATACAGCATCCGTTGACTGGTGAATTGATTGTTGCTGCCGGTGAAGAAATTCGCGAAGACGCTGCTAAGCAGATCCAGGATTCTCCTATCGAAAGTGTGGAAATCCGTTCGGTACTTACCTGTGAATCCAAGAAGGGTGTTTGTGCTAAGTGTTACGGACGTAACCTGGCTACAGGCCGTATGGTTCAAAAGGGTGAAGTTGTCGGGGTTATCGCTGCACAGTCTATCGGGGAGCCGGGTACACAGTTGACACTGCGTACATTCCACGTCGGTGGTATCGCGTCTAACATTGCAACAGAAAACAGTATTACATCTAAATATGACGGTATTCTGGAAATCGACGAACTTCGTGCCGTAGAAGCTGATGATGCATCAGCAGGCAGGAAGTATCAGGTAGTAGTAAGCCGTCTGGCTGAAATGCGTATCGTTGATCCGAATACGAAGATTGTATTACTGACTCATAATATCCCTTACGGTTCTAAATTGTTCTTTAATAACGGAGACAAGATCAGCAAGGGTGACGTAATTATTGAATGGGACCCGTTCAATGCTGTTATCGTATCGGAAGTTTCCGGTAAGATCGAATTTGAAAGCGTTGTAGAAGGTGTTACTTACAAAGTTGAAAGTGACGAAACTACAGGTTTGAAAGAAAAGATCATTATCGAATCTAAGGATAAGACAAAAGCTCCGGCTGCTCACATCGTTGATGAAAACGGTAATTATCTGAAAAACTATTCATTGCCGTTGGGTGCTCACGTTGTCAAAGAGAACGGCGATCCTGTTAAGGCTGGTGAAGTTTTGGTTAAGATACCGCGTGCAGTAGGTAAGGCTGGTGATATCACCGGTGGTCTTCCCCGTGTTACCGAGTTGTTTGAAGCTCGTAACCCGTCTAACCCGGCTGTCGTTTCTGAAATCGACGGTGAAGTTGGATTCGGTAAGATCAAACGTGGTAACCGTGAAATCACTGTAACCTCTAAGTTGGGTGAAGTGAAGAAGTACATGGTGCCATTGTCAAAACAGCTTTTGGTTCAGGAAAATGACTATATCCGTGCTGGTATGCCATTGTCCGACGGTGCTATCACTCCTTCGGATATCCTTGCTATCAAGGGCCCGACGGCCGTTCAGGAATATATCGTGAACGAAGTACAGGACGTTTACCGTCTGCAGGGTGTGAAGATTAACGACAAACATTTCGAAGTTATCGTTCGTCAGATGATGCGTAAGGTAGAAGTGGTTGATCCGGGAGATACCCGCTTCCTGGAACAGCAGGTTGTTGATAAGCTCGATGTAATGGATGAAAATGATCGTATCTGGGGCAAGAAAGTTGTCTTGGAACCGGGAGATTCTCAGACAATGCAGGCTGGTCAGATCGTAACTGCCCGTAAGCTGAGAGACGAAAACAGTATGTTGAAACGTCGTGACATGAAACTTGTAGAAGTTCGTGACGCTGTTCCTGCTACTGCAAATCAGATCCTTCAGGGTATTACACGTGCTGCATTGCAGACAAACAGCTTTATGTCTGCCGCATCTTTCCAGGAGACTACGAAGGTGTTGAACGAAGCTGCTATCAACGGAAAGGTAGACCGTCTGGAAGGTTTGAAAGAAAACGTTATCTGCGGTCACTTGATCCCGGCTGGTACAGGTCAGAGAGATTTCGACAAGTTGGTTGTCGGCGCTAAAGATGAATTTGAACGTATCTTTGCCAACCGCAAGAATGTTGTAGATTTCAATGCGATGGACAGAGATGATGAGTAAATAGCTTATCATATAATATAAAAGAAGGCTTTCGGTTTATTTCCGGAAGCCTTTTTTGTTTTTAGTAATTTGCTTAATCAGTATAGATATCTTACTTTTGTCTGTCGCCTATATTAACTAAATATATAAAGTATCATGAAAAAGATTTTGTTAAGTATTCTGTCTGTATTATTGTTTGCAGGCTTTTTGTCGGCTAAACAGCCGGATGCTCTGAAGGTAATGACGTTCAATATTCGTATGGATACGAATGCTGACGGAGATAATCAGTGGAGTAACCGAAAGGATTTAGCAGCTAATCTGGTTAAATTTTATAATACGGATATCTTTGGAGCGCAGGAAGTATTAAATCACCAGCTTACGGATCTTTTGACACGTCTGCCGGAATATGCCTATGTCGGTGTTGGCCGGGAAGATGGAAAGACCAAAGGTGAGTATGCTCCGATTATCTATAAAAAAGACCGTTTTGAACTTGAAGACAGTGGTAATTTCTGGTTGGCGGAAGATATGAATGCCGTAGGTAAAAAAGGCTGGGATGCCGCTTGCGAACGTGTTGCTACCTGGGGTATCTTTAAAGATAAAGAATCCGGGAAAAAGTTTTTCTTCCTGAACACTCATCTGGATCATATGGGAAAAGTAGCCCGCCATGAGGGAGCTTCATTAGTTCTGGACGAAGCACATAAGCTCTCTAAAGGCTTACCGGTTATTGTGACAGGCGACTTTAATGCGACTCCGGATGATGATCCGATAAAAGTATTGACAGATACAAGCGATCCGCGCCATGTGATCCATACCCGTGAAGTGGCAGATTTGAAATATGGCCCGGAATGGACTTTCCATGACTACGGACGTATTCCTCTTGAAAAGAGAGAATGGATCGACTATATTTTCATGAAAGGAGACATAAAGGTTTTGACTAACGGTGTGCTTACGGATACACTTAATCATCTTTATCCGTCCGATCATTGTCCGGTTATTGCAACTTTGGTAATTAAATAGAAAATATTGGTCTGTAATGAAATGCACTTCGGAGCAAATCTATTTATGACCTATTTTATATGTGTTTTATTTTGTTAATTATCGGAGAAATATAAGTTAATGACTAATTTGTGTTTGGTGTTTTTTTCTACAGTTTGTATCTTTGTATCGTTCTGAATGTAGATATACATCTGAACAGAAAAAAACCTTAACCTAAAAGTCAGGATAATAAATATTAAACACAATAAGGTATTTTTTTTACATTGGTCTAAAGAATTGAGAATTAAAAACACAACTGGAAAAGGGTCGCCTGTGAAGGTGGCCCTTTTTATTTCCAATATATTTCATGGATACTTCTTATATCAGTATATTTGCGTTCGATTTGTTAAACATAAAACATAAAGAAAATGGAGAACAATAACAAACCTTCTAACGAGATACAGGTAGAACTGTCAGAAGAAATGGCACAGGGTACTTATGCAAACCTGGCAATTATTTCACATTCAACATCAGAGTTTATACTCGACTTTATCCGTGTGGTACCGGGAGCTCCGAAGGCACAGGTGAAAAGTCGTGTGATCCTGACTCCGGATAATGCGAAGCGCTTGTTTTTTGCATTGCAGGATAACCTGGCAAAATATGAAGAACAGTTGAAAGGAGGAAATAAGACGGCTAATTTTGAAGATTTTATTCCACCGATGGGAGGCGTTCAGGGAGAAGCCTGATTTCTCGTGTTTCTTAAACTAAAAAGGGATCGTTTCAATTATCAGAAACGGTCCCTTTTTAATTTTTTGAAGCTTGTGTGTGTTACTCCATCTTCTTGTTGATAACAATGTGACCGACGTAACCAAGGATGATGACTGCCAAACCTGCGATAAGGATAGTGTTGGTTACACCTCCGGTAATAGCCGGTACAGCAAGGATGATTACACCGATTAGGAGTACGATTACCCCAAGATTTTTGACTAATTCGCTCATGGTTATAGATGTTTTTATAATAATTTTCTTTTCTACCGCAAATAAAGTAATAATAACCCGATTGCAAAAATATTTTAGAATAAAAATAATGAATCCATCAAATTTAGCGGTTATATTTGTAGGATCAATACAGTTATATATGATACGAATACTTTACTTAGTTTATTTATGGCTGTTTTTTGTGCCTGTCTTTCTGGTGCTCACGATCGTTACAGCCTTAACTGTCATCGCTGGTTGTTTGCTGGGGGGAGAAAAGATTTTTGCTTATTACCCGGGTATGATCTGGTCCCGGCTGACGTGTTATCTGGCACTCTGTCCGGTAAAAGTAAGAGGTCGGGAAAATATAGATCGTAAACAATCATACGTGTTCGTCTCAAATCATCAGGGGGCATTTGATATTTTTCTTATTTATGGTTTTCTGGGCGTCCCGATCAAGTGGGTGATGAAGGCCGGGATTGGAAAGATTCCTTTTGTGGGAGCCGCCTGTCGTGCTGCTGGTTTTATATTTGTGGATAACTCTACGCCTAAAGCAGCAGCCCGCAGTGTGCAGGAAGCGGAACGATGCCTGAAAAATGGTGCCTCTGTTGTTGTCTTTCCGGAAGGTTCAAGGACCTATACCGGGAAAATGATCCGTTTTAAAAAAGGTGCTTACCAGATGGCTCTCGATCAACATTTGCCGATTGTGCCGATTACATTGAACGGACCTTTTGATGTCTTGCCGATCGGATCGCTGAATGTGCACCGGCATAAAATGGAGATGATCATTCATCCGGCTATTTCAACGGAAGATATGGACCCTTCCCATAAAGGGATGCAGCAATTTGCAGACCGGACGCAGGCGATCATTACTTCTGCCTTATGGGAGAAGTATAAGTGAAATTAGTTCCATGCTTTCAATAAACCAGTCTTGGTTACACCCAGACTGAACCCGACACTCTTGCCCAGCATCGTTCCGGTATCGGCTGCTACTGATCCGGTAAACTGCCATCCTTTTAACCGGGGATGCGTGTAGTTGATATCGACCAGGCTGGAAGTGCCGTATTTCTTATTCAGATATGGGAAATAAGAGGTCCCCCAACCGTTCATTGCCGTGAATAATACGCGGTAGGACAGGAGGGCGTTAATATTGCCTTCTGCTCCAAAATGCCAGCTTTTAACACGATTGTTCTCAAAGCCTAAAGTACCGTCTGTGTTATATTCCGGTGCGGGAATCAGTGGTGAACCTACTCCACGGTTAAAATAAGAAAAACCTGTCCGGTATTCTCCATTATTATAATAATCATCGTTTCCGCCTCCTCGGCCGCCTTTCCATTTATCACGGTCGAATGTGATAAAGTGCATCGGTCCACTTTGATTCATTGTTACCAGATATTCGGCTACAATTTTATTTAGCCAGGGAATAGTCGGTAAATCGACTTGAATACCCCATAAGCCGTCCGTTTTATTGGCAAATTCCATCCCCGACTTATCATTGAAATAATGTTGATAATAAAAATGTCCTCCCCAGTCCTTTTGTGTGTAACTTAATTTGAAATCGTAAGAACCGTAGTGACTACCCAATACGTTAATCTGATCGGAATCTGTAGCATCTTCACCTCCCTTTTGTCCAAAAATGACTCTTATGAAATCTTTAAAAGATTGTGGTTGCTTGCCGATTCTAGGATTAGTGGAAGTACCTCCCCATTGGGCAAAATGCTGAACACCGGCTGTGAAGGATAAAGGAAAATTATTTTCTGTGTCCTTGATACGGAAGAAGAAGGATTTATGATGCCATAATACATTCTTCACATAAGTCTGTTTCGAGTTGGCGAAATCTTTCAGGTAATCGGTATCGAATGACTTGCCGACGGCAAAATCACCTCTCACCTGTAGCCACCCTTTAGTTAAGGGAACTAATGTAAATTCAGGCATACTGATATTAATTTCCGGGATAGGACGGGCATTAGCCGATTGAGTCATATCACCCGAACTCAGGTTACGGTCCCATAACGAATTATACCGTTCCTTACTTCCAATGCTGAGCAGCATGCTTCTGTATCCTATTTCCGCATAAGCCTGTTGAATGAAAACATTACGGTGGCGTGGTACGGCTGCAACGAGATCCAACCCTGCGCCCCAGTAGAACTTCGAACCGAAATGCTGGTTATGAAAAACTCCTGCATTTAAAAGCCCGTTTCCTGCATCCAACGGAACAACTCCATAGCGGTTGCTGACCATCCAGAACGGGGTGTTCGAACCGGTTGCTGCCGAACCGAACAGCTCGGCTTTATAAATCGTGGAATCTTGTATCTTGTTGATCTGGGAATAACTGCGAACAGAAATACTAAGCAAACTTATTCCTATTAATATAATATGTAAGGCTTTCATTTAATTTACTTTTTTGTCCGCAACAAAGGTAATGATAAATATAATGCTTCAAGAGACTCATTTAAAAAAGAAGCTTAAGCATTATAAAAATACAAATATAATTGTATCTTTGTTGTCACTGCTTGATTTACAACGTTTGATATGGATGATAAGCTACTTTTGTTTGAATTTCTTGATGCTGAAAAGTATAGAATTTCATTATCTTTGGGGGAATGTCAGTTAGATTCCAAACCTTTAGGGAGGAATGAGGCAGGCATAGTCTTCAAAGCGAGAATGAATGGAAAAGATGTTGCCTTGAAATTCTTTTTGTTTAATGGTGATGACTCAAGAAAAGGGAAGTGGTTAAATAAACTTAAAGCAAGATACCTGGAAATATCGCTTTTGGAGACAAGAAATAACATTGTCCAGTATGCCGACTTTGATATCGTGACTGTCGAAGGGGAGGAAATACCGGTCCTTGTGATGAAATTGTATAAATGTTCGTTGGAAGAATACCGGAGTATACTTTCGATGGATACTTTCCTAAAGTTGTTCCGTTTCCTGACGAACACCGTACAGTTCCTGCATAGCATGGGAATCAGCCATGGAGCTATAACTCCCCGTAATATCCTGGTGGACGATCATAATGATTTTGTCCTGACGGATGTCTCTATCCTGGAGAATAACGATGCCGGTTATTCAGATATCACCGCGATCGGAGAGGTACTGCAATGGTATGCTTTCGGAAATACCAGCAACGACGCTGGCATAAGCAAGGTTTTCCCGGCATTGAAACTGTATGACCAGATCGTGGAACGTTGCCTGACACAGGATAACAGCCGGCGCTTCCGTTCGGTGGATGAGATATTGGCTTTTGTAGAGATCCAGAAAGAACGTGATCCGAGTGAATTATTGAAAGAGTTCAGCCTGATCTGCCGGAAGAACTTTCCTAAGGAACTTCCCGAGTTTGTCCATTGTTCGGACCAGGCAAAGATCACAAAACTCTTTTCCGAGTTTGTCTCCAGAAAAGACTTCTTTGGCAGCAACCTGATCTATTTCACGGATGTGGAGCGGAATGTCTTTTCTCCTCAGATATGCAAGAACGGATATATCAAGTTCGATAACTCAGCACAATATAAGGTATTGGATATCTGGATTCACAGTGACAGCGATATGCGAAACGACTATATCCTGGTTCACCATTCGAACACACTGCCCGAAAAGGTAAACGGCAAGGATGTGTACCGCTGGGCCGTTTATGAAGAACGTACACAGATCACCTGGGAGGAAGCGATGAACGGTTTCGCCGAAAGCGACGGGGATATTATCGCACTGGACCGGACTAAAATTGAGTTTTACAACCGCATCTCCCGTGAGGGGTATACTTTTATCGCGCTGAACCATCTGCATAGCCTGGCTTCTCCCGCCAATGCCGGGACGTTACGCGATTACTTTTTCCGTTTTAGCTTTAGTTATGTCAACCGTTACATTCTGGAAGATATGAATAACCAGATGAAGCAACATATCTCGGCTCTCGGCAGAAAATGATCAGAAGCCTTTCCGGTTCATCCAGTCGAAAACCGTCCGGTAGGTGTGGTCGCGGGATTCTTTTTCGGAGAGTATCAGGTCATGGATGCCGTTCGGTATCGTGTCGCGGGTCACATACTCTCCCAGCTTCGGAGCATACTTCTGAATATCGTGTACATCCAGTACTATGTCGGAAGATAGATATTCGTTATGCCATTCTTTAGTCTCCGGATATGACTTGTCGGACGACATGACCAGAACCGGACAATCCAGGTGCAGGCCTTTCCTTACTTTTCGTTGCCCTTCCTGAATAGCCTTTATCCAGCCAGCCTTTTTAGGATGCCCGTTAATCATCTTCCAGTTTGTATCGTATTCCCATTCCCCTTTGAACTGCTTCAACAGGCTGTGTGCGTAAGATGCAATACCATAGCCTTGTACGGTCAGGTTCGGCAAGAATCTCCCTATAAATGCCACAGCCGGAATAGCAACCTTTTCCATAAACCATCCGAAGTTCCAGTCGAGGAAAGGACTGTTCAATATCAACCCGTCGACCGGAAGGTTATCCTTTTTGCTATCCAGGTATAATGGTGTGATCAATCCTCCCGTGGAATGGGCCATCAACAGGATTCTGTCATTCCCTTCCGAACGTATGGTTGCCAGTGCCGTATCGATATCCGCGAAATACTCCGTAAGGCTTTTGCAGAAAAACGGATTCTGGTTGGGGAGGATGGAACGCCCGTATTTTCGCAGGTCCATCGCATAGAAGTTGTAGCCGTGTGCATTCACGCTATCGCCCAGTTGCTTCTGAAAAAAGTAATCGTTGTAACCATGAATATACAGGACCGCCTGTTTTACATCGGGCAACTGGGGCTTCTTGACCAGCGTACAGACCACTTTCCCTTCGTAATCGTCAGGCATTTGAAAAGTACGACGCAGGTATCCGTCTCCCAGCACATCGGGTACATATTGGGCATACAGGCTGACTGCCAGTAGAATAAGTAAAGATGTAAAATAAAGTTTGCGTCTCATAATCGTTTTCCTTTTATAACCGCGACGGGTATATCATTGTTCCGGTCGCAAAGGTAGGTAAACAATTAGAACGGAAGACATCGTATTTTAATCTTTTCTATATTACTATTTAGTTCTTACCTCTTGTATTTTTATTCATTCCGGCATGCATAAATTTAATTTTGAGCATGCCGGAAATTAAATTTATGCATGCTGAAAATTGATTTTTAGCTTGCTCAAAAGAAATAGAATAAGGGAGAAAAATACGAAAAGTCTATGACAAACAAACTAAATAGTCATGTCTTTCCGGTTAGTTTGATTTATGCCGTTCTTTATTTCATTAAATAAAATAATTGTGTACTTTTAGGACTTCATTAATAATCAATAGGGGGAGATAGTTATGAGACGTTTTTATTCTTTGTTACTGATGGTACTGTGTTGCGCCGGTTTGTTTGCCAAGACGAAGAAGGCAGTGTATATAATCATCGACGGGGTTCCTGCCGACCAGATCGAGAGACTGCATACTCCGGCGATTTTTGATATAGCGTCGAGGGGAGCCTATGGCAGGGCTTATACCGGAGGTGAGATAGGAGGATATTCCCAGACCGCTACGATCTCGGCGATCGGATATACTAATTTGCTGACATCTACTTGGTTTAACAAGCATAATGTGGGCGGCAATTCGGACTTGAAACCCAATTATAACTACTGGACTATCTTCAGGATCGCGAAAGAACAACCCAAAGAGTATAAAACAGCCATTTATTCCAGTTGGACGGATAACCGTACCGTGTTGATCGGGGAGGGGAAGAAGGAAACAAACAATCTTAAAATAGATTATGTAAAAGACGGTTACGACCTGGATACAATTCGTTTTCCTAAAAAGGAGAAGGATTTGCATATCTTCGATATAGATGAACAAATATCGAAGGATGCCGCAGAAGGTATCCGTAAAGAGGCGCCCGACCTGAGCTGGGTTTATCTGTGGTATACCGACGACGCAGGGCATATTGCCGGAAACGGGGCTTTCTTCGACGAATATGTCCGGAAGGCCGACAATCAGGTTGCCCGTATCTGGGAAGCCGTCAAGTACCGCGAAGCAAACTTTGATGAAGAATGGATGGTTGTTGTTACCACCGATCACGGACGCGGAGAAAATGGTCACGGTCACGGGGGGCAGTCCTGGCGCGAACGTACTACCTGGATTTCGACCAATATCCCTGTAAACAGTCATTTTACAAAAGGCTCCCTGGCTATCACGGATATCGCTCCTTCCATTTGCCGTTATATGGGATTTGAAATTCCGCAGGCTGTACTTTGGGAGCAGGACGGCATGCCGTTTATCGGGCAGACCGATATTTATGATTTGCAAACCCTGCCTTATAATAATACGGTGGAGTTGTCCTGGAAATCCTATACAGGAAATGCCCCGGTCGCAGTCTATGCCGCTTCCGCTAATAAGTTCAGGGAAGGCGGAAAGGATGAGTGGACTAAGCTCGCGGAACTTCCGGCCGGCGTGAAAAGTTATACGGTCGATCTACAGGTTTTACCGGCATCGCAGTTTTATAAGTTCGTTGTCGTGTCTCCGGGCAATCATCTGAACCGTTGGTTACAGAAATAGCTGGATTACAATAGGTCTAACCTTTGGTTATTAACCGGTTATTCAGTATCAGGTTGAAGATGTTATCCTTTAGGTTCCGGGCTACGGGTATTTTGTATGAGTTTACGTTCAGCAGATTTCCGTCGATAGCATTTACCTGGTTGATATTTACAATATATGACCGGTGGGTCTGTTGAAAGATATCCTGTGGCAACGATTCATGGATCTGTTTCAGGGTGGTGTACACTATTTCTTTAGAGGACACAGTTTGGATGATAACATAGTTTTCCATGCTTTCGATAAAGAGGATATCTTTGAACAGAATCTTCTTCAACTGCTTGTCGCTCTTTACGAATATGTAATCGTCAGCTTCTTTCTGTTCTGTTTGCAACAGGGCGTGAATCCTGTTTGCTGATTTTAGGAAGCGATCGAAGGATACCGGTTTCAGAAGATAATCCACTACTTCGAACTCATATCCTTTAAGGGCATATTGCTCATAAGCCGATACGATGATAACCTTAGGCGGGTTGGTTATGTTTGATAGCAATTCCAGTCCTGTCATTTCAGGCATTTCAATATCGAGGAAGATAAGGTCGACCTGTTGGTTCTTCAGCATTGTGTTTAACTGAATAGCATCTTCACATTCGCCGACCAGTGTGAGAAATTCTATTTTTTCGATATAACCCCGTAACCCCTTTCTAGCCATGGGTTCATCATCTGTTATGATACATTTTATTTTCATGTCAGTTTGTGCTTATAGTAAGTTTAGCAACAAACAGATTTTCTGTTTGTTTAATCTCTAAGTTGTATTTATCAGGATACAGAAGGTCGAGCCGTCGTTTTAAATTCTCAATGCCTATCCCTTTTTTCTTTTTGGTGCTCTGCGATTGGGATATTGAATTTGTTATTTCAAACAGAATTTGTCTCCCGTCTGATTTCATTTCCAGTTGTATTCTGTATTCACCTCTTACATATTTAAAAGCATTTTCAATTAAAGGCTGAAACAAGAGAGGGTGTATCTTCTGATCTTTCAACTCCGGATCGAAATACAGATCCAGCACGAGCCTTTCGGTCATCCGTAACTGCTGAAAAGCAATATATGATTTAAGATAACTTATTTCCTGTTCCATTCTCACCTCCTTTTCTATATCATAGAGCTGATAGCGTAGCAGGTCGGATAACTGTTCGATACTTTGTTTGGCTTCCCCGTTTGTATCCTCTACCTGAAAATAAATGGTATTTAAGGCATTGAACAGGAAATGCGGATGGTATTGCGATTTAAGGAATTTCAGTTCGGTTTCTAGCTGATCGACTTTAACCTTTTCCAGTTGAAGGTTTTGCTCAATGAAACTTTTGAATAAAATGCCATTGCGCACCAGCGTATAATATAGAAACAGCATAAGAGATACAACCACATTAATCAGTGCCGATTCCCCCCATTTAAAAGTGTCATTCAAGTTTACACAAAACTGAATAAATGTGTGTGTGATATTTAAGAGGGTAAAATTTATTAGAAAAACCAACACATATTCTTTCCAGCTTGCTTTCTTCTTATCTTTGCTTTTATTGATAGAATAGCGTGCTATTCGTTGATAAATAAAACTTCCCAGAAAGAATGTGGTAATGGTTATACCCATAGCCAGTAAACGGGCTCTAAAAGCAAACGGATTAAATTCCCATATTCGCTCATTATAAGCAATATCCACAACAATAAACATGCACAATGTAAGTGTTAACGCGATAAGTAAGGAATTAATCCAGTCATGCTTTAAGTTCATTTGTTTTTATCTTTAATGTTACAAGCCTATTCGTTTACTTTCTTCGATCCTATTTGCCTTTTGGGATTTCTTTATCTCCCTGCCACGATTAAAACGGTAACCGAGCGATATTCCTATCATTCTGCTATCATTCTTTTCTTTAGATGTATAATACAGATAGTTACTGTCTATACTGACACGGGGACGAAGAGAATGAAAGATATCGTGAGCGTAAATATACATACTAAATTTGTCTTTAAACAGGTTTTTGCGAACTCCGAGCGATAGTGTCCATAAAGATTTCACCCTGGTTTGTCCTTCGATCATCTTGCCGCTATAAAATCCTTGAACTTCTCCTCCCCATCCGTAGGGTAGCCTGAATTGATTGCTGATATGTAACATTGGGGTGATAGCCTCATTTTTTAATGTTTTCCCGGATGCCGTCCAATCGAATTGTTTATAAGTTAAAGAACCATTTATGTGAGCTGTCCACCAATTAAAAGGTTGCAGGTTGTTTAATCCGACTCTTAATCCGAATGAATTATTGCCGGATAAGTTTTGCGGCATAATCATGACGCGGCTATCCTCGACCAGAAAACTAGTAGAGATCGGATTGTTTATATGAGAGTAGAATACATTGAATGAGTAGCGTTTTTTGAACAGCCATGAAATTTCTATATTATCTATTAACTCAGGTTTCAATCCGGTATTTCCTTGCTCATATAAAAACTGATCTCTGACTTCCACGAAAGGATTCATATTCCTGTAATTGGGGCGGACAATACGACGGTTATATGCCATAGACAGACTGTGATTCTCAGATAGTTGATATTGAGCCATCAGAGAAGGAAAAAGGTCTGTATATCTTTTACTGAAAGTAGTGTCCTGAGTGGTCGAACTATAATCGCTTTTTGTATATGTATTTTCTAATCGCAAACCTATTTCTGTTGAAAAGTGGGGAGACCATTTAGCGTTGAATTGAAAATATCCTGCGTTGATGTTTTCATTATAAGCAAAATTACTGCTGAGGTTGTTGTCTTCCTGCCAATTGTCGTCAATCAGGTTTTTATACAAAGCATCGCTTCCAATATTTACGAAAACTGTTTTCAGTCCGGCTTTTATTCCAAATTTCTCAGACATATCATAACTTAAATTAGTTTGTCCGCTGTATATTTTAATATCCCCATTTGTTTTGCCGGACATTGTATCTTCCTGTAATGGTTTGATATGAGTCTGGAAAAAGGATTTCAACAACTGATCGTCTTTCTGGTCAAACAGTTGGAAGTCGAAGGAGGCGTCCCATTTTCCTGCTTTCGCAAATTTGTATACCATATTGGCTCCTCCTGTGATATTGGTGTAGCCGTGATCCAATGCGCTTAACGCTGTTAAAGTAGAATCGCTTTGAGTGCTGTTATTCTTAAAGAAGTCTGATATGATAGTTTCGTTTTTGTCCCGGTTAAACCAACTTGGCGATAAATATGTTCCGACGGTTATTTTATCCGAAAGGTCATAATCTATCCCGGCATTTATAGAATGTCCTCTATATTCCCTTTCTATATCATTAACGAAGTCCTTTCGTAGTTCGAGTGGTTTTAAAGTGACCGGATCTATGTAATGACCGGAGACTGTGAGTTCTATATAGTCTTTCCCCCAGTAATAAGAGTAATCAGCATATATATTCAGTTTGTTATGATGGAAGTTTAAAGATAAATTTTCATATCCTTTGGTATATTTCCCTCTCTCCAAACCGGAAGATACTGCAATGTTTATACCTTGTTCTTTGACTTTCTTTTTCTGGATATTAATCATACCCGAACTACCCGCCGCATCGTATTTTGATGATGGCTGGGATATCAGTTCGATATTTTCAATGGAGTTGGCGGGGATGGAACGCAAGTAATTGACCAGATTTTCCCCTGACAGATAAGTTACTTTATCATTGATCAATACTTTCGCACCTGATTTGCCATTTAGAATAATCGATCCGTCATTTTGAACGATTACTCCCGGCAATTTTTTTAATGCATCCAGTATATTGCCATCCGTACTCAATAATGCGGAAGATAGGTTGATTGTCATTTTCCCTGATTCGACTTTCACCGGGGGACGTTTACCGGTTATAGTTACAGCAGACAACATATAAGAATCTTCTTCCATAACGATGTTACCCAATTCGTTTTTAGTATTTGGTCCGACTTGTTGCTGCATGCTGATCTTTTTTAGTCCCATCATAGAAAATGAAAGGATATAACTGTCTGGTTTGAGATTCGGGATTTCGAATTGTCCGTCCAAATCTGATATAACACCTGTTATGTAGGTTGAATCAGCATGGGTGACTACTACTATTGTTGCACCGGCTACAGGTGCATTGTCTTTGTCTATTACTTTACCTGATATGACGGATTGTGCGGATATGCTGATCGACAGAATCAGTAATACAACCAGGATATACATTTTATTGTATTTCATAACTTTATTGTTTTTTGATTTCTGGCTCAAAACTAATCCGAAGCAATATGGCTATCAAATTAACCTGACGAACGGAATAATTTACTTGATGAAAGGTAAAAAAGTATCTTTCCGGATGATTCCTTTTCTGTAAGGGGAGTGCCTGACAGTTGAAAAAACGGGAGCATAAACTTTCGGTTTAAGAGATATTGTTTAATTTTGCAACTGGGATATTAGAGGAAATGTAGTGCAAGACATAGAAAATGCAGGATTGCCGCCTTATTATCCGGGCCGTTGGGGATTTTATCTGCGGTCTTTTGTCCAAAGCCTTATCTCCTAAAGATAATTTTGTAAAATTGAAATATCATGAAAAAAACTCTTTGTGTATCAACTCTTTTATGTTTAGCCGGACAGCCGCTTGTGGCACAGGAACGTCCGAATGTTATTGTTTTTCTGGTTGATGATATGGGCCTTATGGATACTTCGCTTCCGTTTCTAACGGATGAGGCAGGTAATCCGGTCCGTTATCCGCTGAACGACTGGTATCAGACTCCGAATATGGAGCGTATGGCCCGCCAGGGAATTCGTTTTTCTACTTTCTATGCGCAAAGTGTCAGTTCTCCTTCCCGCGCATCTATCATGACCGGCCAGAACTCGACCCGGCACAGAACGACCAACTGGATCAATTCTGAAACAAATAACAAAACACCTTTCGGTCCGACAGACTGGAACTGGAAAGGTATCTCGAAGAATGATGTAACATTGCCCCGTGTGCTGCACGAAGCCGGATATAAAACGATTCATGTCGGCAAGGCTCATTTCGGTTGCCAGAACAGCGACGGGGAACTGCCTCAGAATATAGGTTTTGATGTGAATATAGCCGGTTCTTCCATCGGGCATCCGGGTAGTTATTACGGGGAAAACGGATATGGAAATATAAAAGGGCAGAAGGCTCGTGCTGTTCCGGGATTAGAAAAGTATCATGGTACGGATACATTCCTGAGTGAAGCTCTGACATTGGAAGCCAATGAGCAGATCACTGAGGCCGTGGGGGAGAAGAAACCTTTCTTTTTATATATGTCCCATTATGCAGTTCATTCTCCTTTTGAAGCAGATAAACGTTTTGCCGACCATTACCGTTATACGGGAAGGCCGAAAGTCGCGGCTGATTTTGCTACGTTGATCGAAGGAATGGATAAATCGTTGGGTGATATTATGGATCACTTGGAAGAATTAGGGATTGCCGAGAATACATTAATTATATTTCTGGGTGACAATGGTTCCGATGCCCCTCTGGGAGATGATAAAGGTTACACTTCTTCTGCTCCTCTGCGTGGAAAGAAAGGTTCTGAATTTGAAGGTGGTGTCCGCGTTCCGTTTATTGCTTGCTGGGGTAAGCCGGATATGAATAATCCGGTTCAAAAACAATTACCGATTGAAGTAGGTGGTGTCCAGTTACAGATGGGTACAGTGATGGATATCTATCCGACACTTGTTTCTTTGAGCGGAGCAAAAAATCCGAAGGGACATATTGTCGATGGTGTCGATCTGCGGGAGCAATTGGAAGGAAAGAGAAATAATAGCCGTCCGGAAACTGTCCTGATGCATTTTCCGCATGAGCATCGGGGAAGTTACTTTACTACTTATATAGAAGGAGATTGGAAACTGATTTATTATTATAACCCGGAAAATCCATCCGAACCTCGTTGTCGTCTGTATAATCTAAAGAAAGATCCGGGCGAATCACTGGATGTGTCGGAAAGAAATCCTAAATTATTGGTTAAGATGGTAAAAGCAATGACGGCACAACTCGATGCCGAAGGTGCGCTTTATCCGGAAGATGCGAAGGGAAATGTGCTGAGGCCGGTTTATTAAAAGAGGAAGTAGCAGACGTATGGAGTAAAAAATAACACGTAATGTATTGTATACTCAGAAAAACTTCTTACCTTTGCCCCGCAAATTTTAAGTATTAACAAATATAAAACAGCGTTTTATGAACAATTATGAAACCGTTTTCATTTTAACTCCCGTTTTGTCTGACGCACAGATGAAGGAAGCGGTAGAAAAATTCACGAACCTCCTGAAAGAACAGGGTGCTGAAATCGTGAACGAAGAAAATTGGGGATTGCGCAAATTAGCTTATCCTATCGACAAGAAAACAACAGGCTTCTATCAGCTGGTTGAATTCAAGGCAAATCCGGAAACTATCGCTACTCTGGAAGTTCACTTCCGTCGTGACGAACGTGTGATCCGCTTCCTGACTTTCCGCCAGGACAAATATGCAGCAGAATATGCCGCTAAGAGAAGAAATCTGAAATCATCTAAAGAAACAGTAAAGGAGAATTAATCATGGCAGCAACTCAATCAGAAATCAGATATTTAACTCCGCCTTCAGTAGACGTTAAGAAAAAGAAATATTGCCGTTTCAAAAAGAACGGTATCAAGTATATCGATTACAAAGATCCTGAATTCCTGAAGAAATTCCTGAACGAACAGGGTAAAATTCTTCCGCGTCGTATTACAGGTACTTCTTTGAAGTTCCAGCGTCGTATCGCTCAGGCTGTAAAAAGAGCTCGTCACCTGGCGTTGCTTCCTTACGTAACCGATTTAATGAAATAATAAAAAGAGAGGAGACAGAATATGCAAGTTATTTTGAAAGAAGATGTAATCAATTTAGGTTACAAAGACGATATCGTAACAGTAAAAGACGGTTACGGACGTAACTTTCTAATCCCCACGGGTAAGGCAGTAATCGCTTCTGAGTCTGCTAAGAAAGTATTAGCTGAAAACCTGAGACAGCGTGCTCACAAATTGGCTAAGATCAAAGAAGATGCTCAGGCATTGGCTGCAAAGTTGGAAGGCGTTGCATTGACTATCGGTGCAAAGACCAGTTCAACAGGTACAATCTTCGGTTCTGTTACAAATATCCAGGTTGCTGAAGCTTTGGCAAAAGCTGGTTTCGAAGTAGAACGTAAGATTATCTACATTAAGGATGCTGTTAAGGAAGTAGGTAACTACAAAGCAATCCTTAAACTTCACAAGGAAGTTTCTGTTGAAATTCCTTTCGAAGTGGTTTCTGAATAATTCAGTAAACGATATAAAGTTGAAAAGGGCGGTCCTTCGGGATTTGCCCTTTTGTGGTTTTATATGGTTGGGTGGACTCCTTTTATATTGTATAAAGACTCATCTGGTTTTGTTTTGTTGTCCTATGGGCCGGATACCGGAATGAACGACGTTAAACAGGCTATGACTAATTATTTATAGAAAAAGACTTCTCTTTATCAGTAAAAAAATGCTACATTTGCCCCGAATTTGCATAAAATCGTTTACTGTGGCTAGAATATCTTTTCTATATATTAATCTGTTGATGGCCTTGTTTTTGACTCTTCCTGTACTTCAGGCGAGAGAGAAGACTTTTACTGTCGTGATTGATGCCGGTCATGGAGGAAAGGACCCTGGGGCTCGCGGTACCGTTATCGATGAAAAAGCCATTAATCTTTCTGTGGCTTTAAAACTCGGAGACAGGATAGCGGCCAGCCATAACGATGTAAAAGTTGTTTATACCCGTAAGACAGACCGCTTTATAGAACTGGATGAACGTGCGAATATAGCCAACCGTAATAAGGCGGATCTTTTTATATCCATCCATACAAATTCAGTCAAAAAAGGTAGCACAGCTCGTGGAACGGAAACTTATACGTTAGGTTTGGCTCGTACCGACGAAAACCTGGCTGTGGCTATGCGTGAAAACTCCGCCATTTTGCTGGAAGATGACTATCAGCAGAAGTATGAAGGTTTTGATCCGAATTCATCCGAATCCTATATTATTTTTGAGTTTATGCAGAATAAGCATATGGAGCAGAGTATTAGTTTTGCTTCAGAGATACAAAAATGCTTTGTCTCGGCAAAACGGGCAGATAGAGGGGTAAGGCAAGCCGGTTTTCTGGTTTTGAGAAAGACAAGTATGCCGAGCGTTCTGGTCGAACTGGGTTATATTTCAAATCGGGATGAGGAGCGTTTTATGAAATCTTCGGATGGGCAAAACCGACTGGCGAGTGCTTTGTATGACGCATTCAACAGGTATAAGAAAGAATATGACAGAAAGCAGGGAGGAGTATCCGGATCTACGCCGAGTATAGCAAGCTCGGAGGTGTCTTATGTTGAATATGAAGCAACGGAAGAGACTGTGCCTGCCGGTAGTGAAGAGGATATTCTGAATAAAAAGAAAAATACTTCGGTTTCTTCACAAAAGAAACAAACTGCTGCGACTCGGACAAAATCGAATGCAACAGGGAAAATTGTCTATAAAGTGCAAATTCTTACTTCGGATAAAAAACTTTCTCCGGGGGCAAAAGTGTTTAAAGGATATAAGAATGTAGACTTCTTTGTGGAGAAAGGAATCTATAAATACACCTATGGCGAAACGACCGATTTCGATTCGATCAGGAAGTTGCGCCGACAGGCTGCCAAAGACTTTAAAGATGCTTTTATCGTAGCATTTAAAGATGGCAAAAAGGTAAAGTATTAAAAGAGAAACATATAATTTAAAAGGATGAAAAGTATATTGACCAAAGAGGCAAAGATTGGACTTGTAAGTATTATTAGTTTGGCGTTGCTGTATTTCGGGATTAATTATCTGAAAGGTATAAATTTATTTAAACCGGTAAATCATTATTTCGTTACATTTCATAATGTGAAGGATGTGACGGTATCCAGTCCTGTTTATATCGATGGTTTTAAAGTGGGATTGGTAAGAAGTATTGTTTATGATTATGAGAATACAGATAAAATAACGGTAGAGATCAGTCTGGATGATGAAATGAAACTTACGACGGGAAGTTACATTACGATTATAAAGACGCTTCTGAGTGGTGGCGAACTTCATATTCATCTGAATAAATATGTAAAGGATTATTTAAAGCCTGGGGCTACGATTGAAGGAAAGATGGAAGAGGATATGATGCAGTCCGTGCAGGAGAAGATTCTGCCGGGAGTGGAAGACCTTTTGCCCAAGCTGGATTCTATACTGGGCGGTTTGCAGGTGCTGATCAATCATCCGGCTATTACGCAGTCTCTCGATCATATAGCGAAGACTACAGGTAACCTGGAGGCTTCTACCCGCCAGTTGAATACTATGCTGAGTAAAGACGTGCCGGGTATTATGTCTGATTTGAAAGTGATAACTGGTAATTTTAATGAGGTGAGTACCAGTTTAAAAGATTTGGATCTGGCGACTACCGTCAATTCCATTAATGCGACTTTGGCAAATCTGCAACTGACAACAGACAAGTTGAACCAGAAGGATAATACATTAGGATTGTTGCTGAATGACAGAAGTTTATATAATAATCTGGATAGTACGATGATAAATGCATCAAGGTTGTTACTGGATCTGAAGCAGAATCCGAAAAGATATGTTCATTTTTCTGTTTTTTAACCGAAAAGAATATTAAATCATCTAATCTTATTTAGAATTTTTCCAATTAAGGAAAAAACTGTCTAAACGTAATTTTAGAGATGCATAAGGCCTTTAGATAGAGGAAAATAACGTAGTCTACGGGCCTTTTTGCATGAGAAACAGTGGGATAGCGTAATAATTAAAAGTGCCCCAAAATAAAGGGCTCTTGAATGAGTAAGTATTTAAGTGGTTGTAAATCAGAGTTGTTTTCTATAACTTGTTGACACTAAATGCTATATTAAACATTCAAAAGAACCAAATAATTCGGCACTTTTTTTTTCCGAATTAATTTCTAAACTTTGTAGTCGGAAAAATAAAAAAGTATAGTTGGGAGAGTAATAAATCATGCAGACTGAATATCAGACATTGTGGAATAAATGCCTCGCTGTCATTAAAGACATCGTGCCGGAGGCCGCTTTTAACACATGGTTCATGCCGATCATACCTTTATCCTATGAGGATAATAAGTTCACGATCCAGGTGCCGAGCCAGTTCTTTTATGAGTACCTTGAGGAGAAATACGTAAATGTATTGAAAGTTACACTATATCGTGTAATAGGTCAGGGTACGATTCTTAACTACCGTGTTATGGTAGATAAGACGACTGGTGGCACCGTAGATTATCCGGCAGAGAATGGTTCGGTAGCAGTAAAGAAGATAACTCCCAAAGATGCGAATAAGGCTCCCAATCCATTTGTACAGACTGCACCTCAGGATTTGGATCCTCAATTAAATCCCAAGTATAACTTTGATAACTATTTTGAAGGGACCAGCAATAAGTTAGTTCGTACGGCAGGTGAGGCTGTTGCACAGAATCCTGGGAAGACGACGTTTAATCCTTTATTTATTTTCGGACCGTCAGGGGTTGGTAAAACACACTTGTGTCATGCCATAGGAACCCGTATCCGTGAACTTCATCCGGAAAAGAAGGTGTTATATGTTTCCTCTCACCTGTTCCGTGTTCAGTTTACTGATGCAATCCGTAAGAATACAACGAATGACTTTTTGAATTTTTACCAAAATATCGATGTCCTGCTATTGGATGATATCCAGGAATTGATCGGTATGGATAAGACTCAGAATACATTCTTCCATATATTCAATCATCTTCATCAGCTGGGAAAACAGTTGATCCTTACTTCGGATAAGGCGCCTGTCGATTTGCAGGGGATGGAGGAGCGATTGATAACCCGTCTGAAATGGGGGCTTACAGCTGAGTTGAGCCGTCCGGATCTTGATTTGAGAAAGAAGATCCTGAAGAATAAGATCAACCATGACGGTATCGTTATTCCGGATGAGGTATTCAACTTCATAGCGAATAATGTTACTGAAAATGTACGTGATTTGGAAGGTATCCTTGTTTCATTGATGGCGAATGCTGTTATTAATAATAAGGAAATAGATCTGCCTCTGACAAAACGTGTGGTAAGTCAGGCTGTCCGTCTGGAGAAAAAACAGCTCTCTGTTCAGATGATTCAGGAAATCGTATGTAATTATTTCAATCTGGATCAGGCAGTCATTCAGACACGCTCCAGAAAACGTGAGATTGTGCAGGCTCGTCAGATTACGATGTACCTTGCCAAAAAGTATACCGATTGTTCTTTTTCCCATATAGGGAAGATTGTAGGAAAGAAAGATCATGCCACAGTATTGCATGCCTGCAAAACAATCAAGGACCAGATGGAAACAAGCAAGTCTTTCCGTTCGTCTGTTGAAGAGATCGAGGTTAAATTAAGAAGCTGATAAATCATTTTATATAGGTGGAAAGGATGTCGTTTTATATGGCATCCTTTTTCTGTTTTGGGAAACATGGAAATATTAGTGGTTTTCTTTTTGGAAAATATTTTTGGGTTTGTGAAAAGTTAATGTGTTGATTTTCATATATAGTATAAAATGAATTGGAAAACCTGATATTCTTTTCGATTTTAGTTGTTGAATAATTTGGTCAATAAATAAAGTATTCTTAAACTTGCACTATTATTAATACAGTAATTATCGTGAACCATAAAACTTACACATTCGATGAAGCATTTAAGGCTTCACTGGACTACTTTACGGGCGACGAACTTGCCGCTAAAGTATGGGTAAACAAGTATGCTTTGAAGGATGCATTCGGGAATATTTATGAGGAATCTCCCGTGGATATGCACCACCGCCTGGCAAGTGAAATTGCCCGTGTAGAGAAAAAGTATCCTAATCCTTTATCAGAACAGGAACTTTTTGACCTATTTGATCATTTCCGCTACATCGTTCCGCAAGGAAGTCCGATGACGGGGATTGGCAATGATTTCCAGATTGCCTCACTCTCTAATTGTTTTGTTATAGGATTGGACGGAGAAGCCGATTCATATGGTGCAATTATCCGGATTGATGAAGAGCAGGTTCAGTTAATGAAGCGCCGCGGAGGTGTGGGACATGATTTGTCGCATATCCGTCCGAAAGGCTCTCCTGTTAAAAATTCAGCTCTTACATCTACTGGTTTGGTGCCGTTTATGGAGCGTTATTCTAATTCGACACGCGAAGTAGCACAAGACGGTCGTCGTGGGGCGCTGATGTTAAGTGTATCAATTAAGCATCCGGATTCGGAGTCCTTTATTGATGCAAAAATGACTGAAGGAAAAGTTACCGGGGCAAATGTTTCGGTGAAGATTGATGATGATTTTATGAATTCCGTTGTTAGCGGAACTTCATATAAACAACAATATCCGACTGACTCGAATGAACCGACTACAGTAAAAGAAATCGATGCGGCTGCTTTGTGGAAGAAGATCATCCATAATGCATGGAAGTCGGCTGAACCCGGTGTTTTGTTCTGGGATACTATTTTGCGTGAATCTGTTCCTGATTCATATGCCGATCTGGGATTCCGTACGGTTTCTACCAATCCGTGTGGTGAAATACCTCTCTGTCCCTACGATAGTTGCCGTTTGCTGGCTATCAATCTTTATTCATATGTCGTAAATCCGTTTACAAAAGATGCTTACTTTGATTTTGATCTGTTCAAAAAACATGTAGCATTGGCACAACGTATCATGGATGATATTATCGATCTGGAATCTGAAAAGATCGAGAAGATTCTTGAAAAGATTGATTCTGACCCGGAATCAATGGAAGTGAAGGAAACGGAACGCCATTTGTGGGAAAAGATACAAAAGAAGACATTGCAAGGCCGTCGTACCGGTGTGGGTATCACTGCTGAAGGCGATATGATTGCGGCTCTGGGACTGCGTTACGGAACGGACGAGGCAACAGAGTGTGCAGAAGAAATCCAGAAGACATTGGCCTTGGAGGCTTATCGTTCTTCCGTAATGATGGCTAAAGAGCGTGGCGCTTTCGAAATCTATGATTCGAAACGTGAGGATAAGAATCCGTTTATCAACCGTTTGCGTGAAGCTGATCCGGGATTGTATGAGGATATGCTGAAGTATGGTCGTCGTAACATAGCTTGTCTGACTATTGCTCCGACAGGAACAACCAGTTTGATGACACAGACAACTTCCGGTATCGAGCCGGTATTCCTTCCGGTGTACAGACGTCGTCGTAAGGTAAACCCGAACGATGCGGAAACGCGTGTCGATTTTGTGGATGAAACCGGAGATGCATTCGAAGAATATGTCGTATTCCATCATAAGTTTGTAACCTGGATGCAGGCTAACGGTTATTCCGTTATCAAGAAATATACTCAGGAAGAAATTGATGAGTTGGTTGCTAAATCACCTTATTATAAAGCTACTTCAAATGATGTAGACTGGTTGCAGAAAGTCCGGATGCAGGGACGTATCCAGAAATGGGTGGACCATTCTATCAGTGTCACTATCAACCTGCCTTCCGATGCATCGGAAGAATTGGTAGATTCTTTGTATGTTGAAGCATGGAAGTGCGGATGTAAAGGCTGTACGGTTTACCGTGACGGTTCCCGCTCAGGTGTACTGCTCTCGACAGAGAAGAAAAAAGAGAAGAAGGATGATTGTAATTGCATGCAACCGCCGGTGATTGTTTCTACCCGTCCGCGTGAACTGGAGGCTGATGTTGTGAAGTTCCAGAACAACCGCGAAAAGTGGATCGCTTTTGTCGGTTTGCTGAACGGTCGTCCGTATGAGATCTTTACCGGTCTTGCCGATGATGACGAAGGCATCATGTTGCCGAAGAATGTATCCAAAGGAACGATCATCAAGAGTTATGATGAAGACGGCAAGAAACATTATGATTTCCAGTTCAAGAACAAGCGTGGTTATAAGATGACTATCGAAGGTCTGGACGGAAAGTTTGATCCCGAGTTCTGGAACTATGCGAAACTGATCTCCGGCGTATTGCGTTACGGCATGCCTATCGACCAGGTTATCAAGTTGGTTCAGGGAATGGAACTGAACAATGAATCGATCAATACCTGGAAGAATGGGGTTGAACGCGCATTGAAGAAGTATCTGCCGAATGGCACGGAAGTAAAAGGACAGGTGTGTCCGAACTGTGGTCTGGAAACCCTTATCTATCAGGAAGGGTGCCTGATCTGTACGAACTGCGGAGCTTCAAAGTGTGGATAAGCGTAACATAACAAATATTTTTATAGGAATGCGGGGAAAATCCCCGCATTTTTTATACCTTCGTCTCCGGAACTAAATTTGATACACATGAAAGTCACCTTTAATATAAACTTCCATACCGTTTGGGGACAGAAGTTATGTATAGTAGGGTCTCTTCCGGAGCTTGGCTCATGGGAGCCTGCTTTGGCTAAAGAGATGAACTACAAAGGGGATGGAAACTGGCAGCTTGAGCTGGAGTTGGAACTTACATCGCCGCAACAGACTATAGAATACCGCTACTTTTTAAGTATAAACGATAAGCAGATATTTGAAGAGTGGGAGAAAAACCATCAGGTCACATTTGAAGGACATGCCAATCATTATACTTTATATGACTACTGGCAGATACGTCCGGCTAATCTGGCATTCTACTCATCGGCTTTTACTAAAAGTCTGTTTGCACATCCCTGTAATACATACGAAAGAGTTGTTAAGAGCGGAAAGAAACTGACAATAAAAATATCGGCTCCCCGGGTGGAGAAATGGCAGAGTGTTGCCATAACCGGAAACCAGGAATGCCTGGGAAACTGGCATCCGGATAAAGCGTTGATACTTAGTTGCGATACCTTTCCCGACTGGCATATCGACCTGGATGCCAATGATATCATTTATCCATTGGAATATAAGTTCCTGGTATATGATAATGACAAACACCAACCATTATATTGGGAGGAAGACGAAAACAGGAAGCTGGACTTGCCTCCGCAGGATTTCGGAGAAACAGTAGTGGTCTCCGGTCTGTCTTTTCGTGATAACTTACCGTTGTGGCGGTGTGCTGGGACAGTTATCCCTGTATTCTCTTTGCGTTCGGAACAAGGATTCGGTGTCGGTGATTTGGGAGACCTCCGTATGTTGGTTGACTGGGCAAAGAAAACCCGTCAGCGCATTATCCAGGTGTTGCCAATGAATGACACGACTATGAGCCATACCCGGAGTGATTCTTATCCTTACAGTGCCATTTCTGTTTATGCGCTCCATCCGATGTATATCAGCTTGCCTTTGATGGGCGAATTGAAGGATGCGGACAGGGCTGCCTTCTACAAGGCAAAACAGGAAGAGTTGAATGCAAAGGATTTTGTCGATTATGAAGCGGCGGTAGGATATAAGCTGGCTTATTGCCGTGAGTTCTTCAGTCAGGAAGGACAAGCCATTCTGTCGAGTCCGGAATACCGTGAGTTTTTTGAACAAAGCCAATCCTGGCTGATGCCTTATGCCGCTTACAGTTATCTGCGTGAGAAGTACCAGACTTCCGATTTTACGAAGTGGGATAAGAATGCAATCTATAATAAGTCTCAGATACGCGAACTTTGCTCGGAAGACAGTGACGCCTATCCGGAGATATCCTTTTATTATTTCCTGCAATATATATTACATACTCAATTCAAGTCGGTATCCGACTATGCCCGTAAGAATGGCATTGTCCTGAAAGGCGACCTCCCTATCGGAGTGAACCGTACCAGTATCGATGCCTGGACAGAACCACAGTATTTCAATATGAACGGCCAGGCAGGAGCTCCGCCCGACGACTTCTCTGTCAATGGGCAGAACTGGGGATTTCCGACTTATAACTGGGATATTATGGAGAAAGACCATTTTTCCTGGTGGAAGAAGCGTTTCCATAAGTTGAGCGACTATTTCGACTGTTTCCGTATCGACCATATCTTAGGCTTTTTCCGTATTTGGGAAGTCCCGTTGGATTATATACAAGGTCTTTGCGGACATTTTAATCCGGCTTTGCCTTTTACCCGGGAAGAGATTGAACAGTACGGATTAACTTTCAATGAAGCACGTTTTACTACACCGCATATTAACCGAAAGTTCCTGCCCGAGTTGTTTGGCGATTTGGCAGAGGAGGTAGAAGGAACCTATCTGGCACAGTCTTCATCCAATCATTTCGTCCTGAAATCATTCTGTGATACACAACGGAAGATAGAAGCCATATTCGGTGGGAAAACAGACGAAGTGTCTTTACGCCTGAAAGACGGATTGTTTGCCATAGCCAATGAGGTACTGTTTTTGCGTGACCCACAGGAAAAGGAAAAATTCCATCCGCGTATTTCAGCCAGCCATTCCTATATATACAGTGAATTGAATACATCCGAAAAGTATGCCTTCGACCAACTGTATTGGGATTTCTTCTATCATCGGCATAACGACTTTTGGAAGGCACAGGCATTCAAGCGGCTGACTCCTTTGGTGGGTAGTACCAACATGCTGGTGTGCGGGGAAGACCTCGGGATGATTCCTGAATCGGTGCCTGATGTAATGAATAAGTTACAGATTCTGAGCCTGGAGATTGAACGGATGCCAAAGACTCCTCAGCGGGAGTTTTCCGATTTGTTCAGTCTGCCGTATAATTCTGTTTGCACTACATCGACCCATGATATGTCACCGCTCCGCAATTGGTGGAAGGAAGACCGCGAAAAGATACAGCGCTATTATAATAATGTATTGCATTATGAAGGGCAGGCTCCCGGGGAATGTTCGTCGGAAATTGCCGTCCGGATTATAACAAACCATCTGGCAACAAATTCTATGCTGACCATTATTCCTTTACAGGACTGGTTTGCTATCGACGATACAGTGAAGAGGAAAGATATCGAAGCCGAACGAATCAATGTCCCGGCCAACTCAAACCATTATTGGTGCTACCGGATGCATATACCATTGGAAAGGCTGTTGATGAAAGATGAGTTTAATGATAAGGTTGCGCAACTGATTGTCGCTTCAGGAAGAAAATAAGTAATAGTATATAAAATTAAAAAGCCCGGTAAATTTACTGGGCTTTTGTTTTCTTCGTCATATCGGATGACATGTTGCAAACACCGTTGAAACGGGCATTCGGCTCTATTTCCAGCGATTGGGTAAACACGTCTCCTTTAATATTAGCGGTAGCTTTCAGTACCAGTTTTTCGGTGACACGTACGGAACCTTCCACTTCGCCCAGGACTTCGGCATTGGTAGAAATAATGTTGCCTACTACACGTCCTTTGGGACCGACTACGATTTTTCCACTGCAATTGATGTCGCCATCTACCTGTCCGTCTAATCTGAAATCAGTTTCTGTAATAATATTACCTTTTACGTTTGTTCCGGCGGCGAGGGTATTATGTAGGCCACCGGCAGAGTTTTCATCTTTTTGTTTTATTCCCATCATAAATAGTTTGTTTGCTTAATCGCAAATATAGACTATTTTTTTGCAGAAAGGTTTACTTTATCTACTTTTACAGATAAAATAACGAAAAATGACAGTACAAATAGAACTGGAAACCATGAAATTTTACGCCTGTCATGGGGTCTCCCCGCAGGAGACACGTGTCGGTAATACGTTTGTGGTAAACCTTGTATTAACGGCTCCCCTTGAAAAGGCGGTAGCCAGCGATGACCTGGAAGATACGATAAATTATGCCGTTGTCTACGAAGTCGTAAAGCGTGAAATGGCTATCCCTTCCAAATTACTGGAACATGCGGCGGGACGTATCCTGGCAGCCTTGAAGGATACTTTTCCGCAACTTCTGGCTATCGAACTGAAACTCTCCAAGTTGAACCCGCCTTTTGGGGGCGATGTTTACAGCGCCTCTGTAATTCTAAGGGAGAGCTACGGTTAGTATTTGGATAACTTTCTCTATCTTTGCATTATTAAAGCACAAATAAACAAAACACCATGGCATTTACCAACAACGTAATGATTGTCCGCCACGGATTGATGGCGAAGTTAGTTAAACTTTGGAAGGAAAATCGTCTGCTCGACGAGATTGACCGTTTGCCCATAGAGTTGAGTCCCCGTAAATCGAAAGTAATAGGCCGTTGCTGCGTACATAAAGAACGTGCCGTATGGAAATACAAGACACTTCCTCTTCTGGGATTTGATATGCAGGACGAAGTTGACGAACTGACACCGCTTTCCGAGTACGCTAAACGGGCGCTGCTCCGTCCGGAAAACAAGAAAGAGAACCTGATGTGCGTTGTGGATGAAGCATGTTCTTCCTGTGTACAGGTAAACTATGAAATTACGAACCTCTGCCGTGGTTGTGTGGCGCGTAGCTGTTATATGAACTGTCCGAAAGACGCCATCCAGTTCAAGAAGAACGGACAGGCGCGGATTGACCATGACACTTGTATCAGTTGCGGCAAATGCCACCAGAACTGTCCTTACCATGCAATTGTTTATATACCGATTCCTTGTGAAGAAGTTTGCCCGGTCAAGGCTATCAGCAAAGATGAATACGGCGTGGAGCATATCGACGAATCGAAATGTATCTACTGCGGTAAATGTATCAATGCCTGTCCTTTCGGTGCTATCTTTGAAATATCACAAGTGTTTGATATCCTGCAACGTTTGCGTAATAAGGAGAAGATGGTAGCCATTGTGGCACCTTCCATCCTGGCACAATTCAGTGCACCGGTGGAAAGTGTGTATGGAGCGATTAAGGCAATGGGATTTGAGGAGATTGTGGAAGTCGCCCAGGGAGCGATGGAAACGACCCGCCGGGAAGCGGAAGAACTGAAGGAAAAGCTGGAAGAGGGACAACCGTTCATGACGACCAGCTGTTGCCCGTCGTATGTCCAGCTGGCAGAGAAACATATTCCGGACCTGAAGAAATATATCTCTTCAACCGGTTCCCCGATGTATTATACGGCCCGTCTCGTGAAAGAAAAACATCCGGACGCCAAAGTCGTTTTCATCGGCCCGTGCGTTGCTAAACGTAAAGAAGTAAAGATGGACCCGGCAGTCGACTTTACGCTGACTTTCGAGGAAATCGGTTCGGTGCTGGAAGGCCTGGGTATAAAGGTGGAAGAAGCGAAACCGTTCTCCGTCCTTTATAATTCCGTGCGTGAAGCACATGGCTTTGCCCAGAGCGGCGGTGTGATAAATGCCGTGAAAGTCTATCTGAAAGAAGAACAGGTAAATGCCGTACAGGTAGCTAACCTGACAAAGAAGAACGTCGCCCTGCTTCGTGCTTATGCCAAGACGGGAAAGGCTCCGGCACAGTTTATCGAAGTGATGGCCTGCGAAGGCGGGTGTGTAACCGGTCCTTGTATCCACGCCGATAAAGTAACCGGACAGAAGCAGCTGATTAAGGAACTTACTAAATTCTAAACAACAATGACAAAGAAAATCTTATTATCATTCTCATTGGCCGGTGCGATGCTGTTGACTGCATGCGGCCACCGGGAATTACCGGCGATGGGAGATTATTCCGTGCAGGTATTCCACGACACTCCGGTGAAGTTCGCCCCGGACCAGTATGCCGGTTACAGTGAACCGGGAGCAGACAGTATCTACCATCTGGTAAACGGACGTATCATCCTGAAGAAGGTTACATTGCCCGACTATAAACGCAATGTCTCCGTGAACCTGAAAGTAACAATCGCCTCCAACGGTGACCGTTGGGATAAGTCCGGTTCCTGCTTCATCCTCCCCAAAGAGTCGGCTATCAATCTGCTGAACATAGCAAAAGGAGAGAAGCAATTTCCCGCAGTAGACAGTACGAAATTGGAAAACTTGATTGGTATTGTTTCCGGTGAGGGTTATGAACCGACTGTCGAACTGATGCGTTTTATGACCCCGTTCGGTGTTGGTCATTACAGCAATGCAGACGATAGCCTGAGTAGCAAACGCAAGCCTGTTTATATCGACCAGTGGGCCGACAGTGTGAGCTGGGAGCAGAATATCACCGACCTGTATCCTTTGCTGGAAGGCGGGGCTTATGTGGGTGTCTTTATCGATACCTGGACTCCCGAAGGATATATTGCCAGTGTTACCATTGATGTGGACGAATCGGATATAACCTGTGACGCGTTGCCTAAAAGACATGTGGAACCGTTGATGAATACAGTTTACTATATCGGTCAGTCTTATCCTGATATTTTTGCCCGTAAAGATGTGTCGACCGGCTTTACCGTTCCGGAAGGAGCAAAGAACGTGCGTCTGAAATATATCGTTACCGGACATGGCGGTCATAGTGGAGGTGACGAGTTTGTACAGAAGCGCAATATCATTTCTGTGGATGGCAAGGAAGTGCTGAACTTTATCCCGTGGCGTAATGACTGTGCTTCTTTCCGCCGTTTCAATCCGGCAACGGGCGTGTGGTTGGAGAAACGTCTGGCCTCTTATATCGGAGAGAAAGGATATGCGGAGAAAGAAGTGGAAGAGCCTGTCGCTTCTTCCGACTTTTCCCGTTCAAACTGGTGTCCGGGTTCCGATGTGATGCCTGAGGAGGTCGAATTGACCGATATCCAACCGGGCGAACATACATTTACCGTAAGCATCCCCGAAGCTCAGGAGATAGATGGCAATAAACTGAATCATTGGTTGGTGTCTGCTTATTTAGTCTGGGATGAGGAATAATATGCCAATATGTCAATGTGCCAATATGCCAATGAGGGTACTTTAATTGGCACATTGGCATATTATCACATTAAATCATTATTATTATTATGGATACACTATTACCTTTTGCCCTTTTGTGCTTCACTTCTTTTTTCACGCTGACAAACCCGTTGGGCACTATGCCGGTTTTCCTGACGATGACTAACGGGATGAGTGACGATGAACGCAAAACCATCGTGCGCCGTGCTACCATCGTATCCTTTATCACGCTGATGGTTTTCACTTTCTCGGGGCAGTTCCTGTTCAAGTTCTTCGGTATCTCTACAAACGGTTTCCGTATTGCCGGCGGTATTATTATCTTTACCATCGGATTCGACATGCTTCAGGCACGTTATTCCAAGGCAAAACTGAAGGATGAAGAGGTAAAGACGTATGTAAACGATATCTCCGTCACCCCGCTCGCCATTCCGATGCTTTGTGGTCCCGGTGCGATAGCCAACGGTATCATGCTGATGGAAGATGCGGATACGTTGATAAAGAAAATACTGCTGGTGAGTGTGATAGCATCGGTCTATTTTATCACTTTCCTGATACTCCGTGCTTCCACCCGGCTGAACAAATATATGGGTGAGACGGGTAATAACGTGATGATGCGTCTGATGGGACTTATCCTGATGGTTATTGCCGTGGAATGTTTTGTAAGCGGTTTCAAACCAATAATGATTGATATATTGCAACAAGCTAATTTATAATGGAAGGAATACAGGTGATTGGCTTCGATGCCGATGATACACTTTGGGTAAACGAAACTTATTTTCTGGAGACAGAGCAGAAGCTCCACCTTTTGCTTGCTCCCTATGTAGATGGCGAAACTGTCTCGGCTGAACTGTTCCGCACGGAAAGCCGCAACATGCCTCTTTACGGTTACGGGGTAAAGGCTTATATCTTGTCTGTCCTGGAAACGGCTATCCGTATCACCGGTGGTAAAGTCCCGGCAAGTGTACTGGAGCAAATCCTGGCCCTGGGAAAAGAACAACTCACCAAGCCGGTAGAACTGCTGGATGGAGTGGAGGAGACACTGAATGCGTTGGTTGGCCGTTACCGTCTGATTGTTGTGACCAAAGGCGACCTGCTCGACCAGGAACAGAAACTGCGCCGCTCGGGTATCGAGCATCTTTTCCATCACGTCGAGATAATGAGCGACAAGACCGACCGTGAATACCGTCTGCTATTGAAGCATTTGGATATTCGTCCCGAAGAATTTCTGATGATTGGCAACTCTGTCCGTTCCGATATCCTCCCGCCTTTGGAACTTGGCAGTTATGCTGTTCATATCCCTTACCACACTACCTGGGAACATGAAAAGGTGGATGAGCCTGTCGTAAACCCGCGGTTCTTTACTGTCGATTCGTTGTGGGATATTATCTCTCTGCTTCCTTAAATCGGTTCATTACAGGTTTTATCCTTTGGGGTCCTGACAATTAATCCTTTTTGTTATGATTTTTAAATATGTAATATATACGTTGCAAATATGCAAGGTTGAACTTTCGGAAATGTAAAGCATACCTTACATATATGTATGCTTAATCTTTCTTTTCTAAAAGTCCTGACAAAAAAGGTTAGATATCATATCCTTTCCACTTAGATATTATGAAGAAAGTACTTAAAGGTCGGAGTATTTCTTTTTCCCTTTCAAATAGAAAGCGAGGATTAGGCTGCTGCGCATCAGTTCCGGGATAATCGGAAGCGTTGTCTTTGCCAGGTTCTCCCTGCGTTTCTCTGTATATTCCGGTTTCATATCGAAAAAGGCTTTGCGGGCCTCATATACGGCCTTGGCATTTTGAATATGGCCGCATAACAGGAATTTCGTAGCAGCTATATAATCCAACCAGAAGCGGGCACGCATTACAGGTTTCAGGTCTTTTTCGGGAAGGTTCTTGTAAAGCATCAGCAGGTTATTGCGGAAGTTGAGGAAAGTCTTGCGGGGACTCTCCACCTGCAAAGTCGCCCCTCCGACATGATAAACGACCGATTGGGGCGTACATACCAGCCGATACCCCCGCGAACGTAACCGCCAGCACATATCTATCTCCTCCTGATGGGCAAAGAAACCGGCATCGAGGCCGCCTACTTCCTTATAGGCGGCGGTACGGATAAACAGGCAGGCCCCTGTTGCCCAGAGGATATCGGCAGGCGTATCATATTGGGCTTCGTCTTTTTCTACTATATGCAGAATGCGTCCCCGGCAATAAGGATACCCGTAAATGTCCATATAACCGCCGGCAGCTCCGGCATATTCGAAATATTCCTTGTTGCGCTGTGCCCGTATCTTAGGTTGGGCGGCGGCGATGGTAGTATCGGCTTCAAGGGCAGCCAACGGTGCGTCGAGCCAGCCGGGCGTTACTTCGACATCACTGTTCAGCAGGACGGTATATTCGTTGTCGAGTTGTTTGAGTGCCTGGTTATATCCTTCGGCGAAACCGTAGTTCTTATCCAGCCGGATAATGCGGACGGAAGGGAACTTTTCCTGCAACAGGGCTATCGAGTTGTCGGTAGAACCATTATCGGCCACGACTACTTCCGCCCCTTCTGCCGGACTGTATGCTATTACCGACGGGAGAAATTCTTCCATCAGCTTCGCACCGTTCCAGTTAAGGATGACGATGGCTACTTTTTTAGTTGACAGATGGGGGAAGGAAGTAGTATTATTTGTCATGATATATTTATTATAGTGACTGGTTGTAACTGTTTCCCCTCTCGAGAGGGGATAAGGGGTGTGTTAAAGCTAGTTATAAGGCTGAACCATAACACACCCCCTGCCCCCTCTCGAGAGGGGAGGGGATTACTCCCGTTTATATTTCCAACGTTTATGTGTCCAGAGCCAATAGGCCGGATTGCGGAGAATCATCTTTTCCGTCATGCGGGCGTATGATTCGGTAATCTCGTTCTCGGCAGTCTGTTTGGCATGGGCGGTCATCAGCTTCATTTCGACTGTATAGTAGCCGCGCTTCACTTTCTGTACATCCAGGAAGATGACTGGCAAATCCAGTTTACGGGCGATACGTTCCGCACCGTTCAGCATAGCGGTATCCTGGTTCAGGAAGGTAGTCCAGTAATGCAGGTTTGCCTTGCTGGGTGTCTGGTCGGCTATGAAGATAACGATGTTGTTGTTGCCTTCTTTCTTCAACGTCATCATGTCGCGTACCGTGTCGTTCTTCTTCATTCCATAAGAACCGAAGCGGGTGCGCAGATAAATGAACAGGCGGTCGACAGCTTTGTTATTTAACGGCCGGTAGATTTGCCACAGGCACGAATCGGTATATACCAGGCTGGAGGCACTGAACCATTCCCAGTTGCCGTAATGGCCCATCAGCATCATCACTGTTTTTTGTCCTTCTGCCTGCAAACGGGTTGCCACTTCGGGATTTTTGATATGGGCACGGCGCAATACTTCTTCGGGAGAGATATGCGCCAGTTTGATTGTCTCGACGATATAGTCGGCAAAATGATGGTAAAAGGCCCTTTCCAGCCGGCGTAATTCTATTTCCGATTTCTCGGGGAAAGAGGCTTCCAGGTTGCGGCGCACTACTTTTATCCTGTAACGAATCACCCAATAGATAAGTACATACAGGATATCGGACAGTACATACAGTACCGACATCGGTAAAAATGCATGCAGCTTGGCCCATGCAAAGATTAATCCGTATTGAATTTTATTCCACATATCAACCGATAGTTACTAATTCACAATTTAATGCGGTACGGTCTTCGTTCCATCCGGTCAGCGTCACCCGTCGGGTTTCGTTTACCAGCGAACTGTTGTAAGGTATCTCGATTTTAATATAATTCTCTGTAAAGCCGTGCATCCGGCCGTCTTTGCGGGTATGTTCGAATAAAACTTCCGCCTGGCTGCCGATATGGGCGTCGTAGAAAGCATGAAGTTTCCTGTCGGAAATATCCAGCAGTTGCTGGCTGCGGGCATGTTTTACTTTCGGGTCGACCGAATGGGCAATCTTCAACGCTTGTGTTCCTGGGCGTTCCGAATAGCTGAATACATGCAGCTGGCTGATGTCCAGGCTGTCGATAAAGTTGCGGGCATCTTCGAAGAACTCGTCCGTTTCGCCGCGTGTCCCGACAATCACGTCCACCCCGATAAAAGCGTGGGGCATGATTTCCTTAATCTTCTCAATCTTATGACGGAAAAGGGCCGTGTCGTAACGGCGTTTCATCAGTTTCAGCACCTCGTCGCTTCCGCTCTGTAAAGGGATATGGAAGTGAGGGGCGAACCGTTTGCTGGAGGCTACGAAGTCGATGGCCTCGTCTGTAATAAGGTTCGGCTCGATGGAAGAAATGCGGTAACGTACGATACCTTCCACTTCGTTGAGTGCACGAATCAGGTCGATAAAAGTCTCGCCTGTCGACTTGCCGAAGTCGCCGATATTGACTCCGGTCAGCACGATTTCTTTTCCACCTTTGGCAGCTACTTCCCGTGCCTGCTCCACCATACTGGCGATTGTGCCGTTGCGGCTTCGTCCGCGGGCAAAAGGAATGGTACAATAGGAGCAGAAGTAATCGCATCCGTCCTGTACTTTCAGGAAATGACGCGTACGGTCGTCTGCCGAACAGGAAGGGGAGAAAGTCCGTATATCTTTAGTCTGTGAGGCAACGACTGCGCCGCCTTCTTCTTTCTTTTTCAGGTCATCCAGATACATTAATATATCCAGTTTTTGCTCTGCACCCAAAACCAGGTCGACCCCCTCGATATGGGCCACCTCTTCCGGTTTGAGTTGCGCGTAACAGCCGGTCACAACAATAAAGGCTCCCGGATGCTGTTTGCTGATGCGACGGATGGCCTGGCGACATTTCTTATCGGCCAGTTCCGTAACCGAGCAGGTGTTTACGACACAGATATCTGCTTTCTCACCCGCACGGACTTTACGTACGCCCTGCTCTGCCAATACCTTCCCGATGGTGGAGGTCTCTGCGAAGTTGAGCTTACAGCCCAGGGTATAATAAGCAGCTATTTTATTTTCAAATACGGTTTTGTCTATCATTGCGATTGAATTATCGCGCAAATGTAATTAAAATTATTGACATGTAGATTGTTGGTGTTTTCTGTGGTTTCAGTAATCTCGTTATTAGGTCGGGTTTTATGAAATGCGCTGTTTTATAAATGGTGTGGCGAATAATAAATATTGATTATCTAGGTCTATTATAAAAGCTTTCTGCTAAATTTGTAACAATTTAATAAATGATACGATATGAAAGAGTTATTTTTAAGTTTTAGGTATTCCTTTAGTTCAGGAACTGGTGAATTGGAAGGTGAGAGATATTTTCAAACTGTATTTATTGATATCTATGCTGAAGATGCCGATAATGAGGGAGATAGTGTGCTGATTGGTAAATCTTGTATAAAAGTTATTTTATTAAGTCAGGCGTTGGAAAATCAGTATGACCTTGCTGAATTAGCGGATATGAATAGAGAATTGGGGCAGATCCTGGATCTTGAGCCAGAGTCGGACCTGGATATTTTCAAACAGTCCATAATAGAGAAATATCCGGAGTGTTGCATGAATAACAATGTTTGCGTATTGGATAGATTGGTACTTATTCCCGAATATAGGGGATACGGAATTTCTAAGAAAGTAATTAAAGATACGATCTTCCATTTTAGCACGGCTTGTGGTTTGTTCGTTATTTATCCTTTCCCCTTGCAATTAGAGGGAGAACATTGTATTTGTGAAGATCCCTGGGAAGACAAGAACTGGTATAAAGGACTTGAAAAGAATGAAAAGAAAGCATTCAGCAAATTGACTTCTTATTTTCAAAAGCTAGGCTTCGAGAAGATAAAAGGTATGGATGATTTACTGTTTTATTGTCCTTTCTTTGTGAATAAGAAACTGGATGAAATAGATTTGAATGAATTGACCGTTATTCCGGGTTAACAGGTAATAAAGAGGAAATATGTAGAATGGCATGCAGATTGGGCAGATATAGATGCTCTCTGCATGCCATTTTACAGATTGAGTTGTTTATTCGCCAGAAAGTACGTATATTTCGTACGATTTATTCGTGCAAACGTAAGGTTGTTCGTAATTAGTATTCACAACAAACAGAAAGAAATGAAGAAACTGAATGCAAATCTGGCAATTATCCTCTTTTTCTTAGTGGGATGCACTGGTTGCCAACAGTCCGGTTCCCAAAATGACGAGATTATCAGTGTCGATGTTACTGCCAGCTATCCTGAAAAGGAACTGATTCTCCAGGATATAATGGATGTGGAATACGTTCCGCTGGAAACCACTGACGAGTTTATCACTCATGGTATTGTGGAAGCTGTCGGTAAAGAATTCTTGCTGGTAAGAAACCGGAACGATGGAAATATCTTTGTCTTTGACAGGAAAACCGGTAAGGGCCTGCGAAAGATAAACCGTCTGGGGCAGGGCGCTGAGGAATATTCCGGTATTTCAGGAATTATTCTGGATGAAGATAATAACGAATTGTTTGTCGTAGACTATACTAAGAATATATTGGCATATGACTTATCCGGAAACTTTAAAAGAAGTTTCAAATTTGCAGATAACAGTTATTATGATGATGTATTCGATTACGACCGGGAACATCTGATTACTTATAAGAAATACTATGGAACACCGGAAGAAAACAGGCAGGCATGCCATATACTGTTTTCAAAGCAGGACGGAAGTGTCACCCGGGAAATACCAATTCCCTTTAAAGAGATGAAGACACCGGTTGTGATGAAAGATGAATTGGTTGTAACGCCTGAGTTTCATATGACATTTCCAGCCAAGGATCATTGGGTGCTTGTGAATACATCTTCCGATACTGTGTACAACTATTTGCCGAAGGGCAATCTAACTCCTTCTATTGTCAGAACTCCCTCCATACAATCCATGGAAGTAGAAGTCTTTCTTTTCCCAACCATTATCACCGACCGCTATTATTTCATGCGGACTATGAAGAAAGAATTGGATTATAAAACGTTTAAAGGATTCCCCGGTACCGATTTGGTATATGACAAGCAGGAAAAAGCAATCTTCAACTACACTATATGTAATGCTGATTACTCGAATAAGAAACAGGTCTCTTTCTTTTCGAAGCCTAAAAATCAAGAAATACCGGTCAGTCTATCTTTAGAAGCCTCTGACCTTACGGAGGCTTATGAAAAAGGACAGCTGAAAGGCCGGTTGAAAGAAATTGCGGCAACCTTGGATGAGGAAGCGAATCCGGTGATTATGCTGATAAAGCATAAGAAATAAAGAAATCAAACAGAGGCTGAGTTTGACCGGTTAAGGGTTAAACTCAGCCTGTCTGTTGTGTATCTGCCGGATAGTCTGTATTTTTGCACAAAATATAAGCATCTGTGCTATGATACAAGAAAACTTCATTAAGATATACGAAAACAGTTTCAAGGAAAACTGGTCGTTACCCGCACTGACAGATTACAGCAAGAACGTCACTTTTACATTCGAGGATGTTGCGAAGGAAATAGCCCGTATCCATATCCTGTTTGAGGAATGTCAGATACGCCGGGGAGATAAAATCGCTCTGATCGGTAAAGACAGTGCCCGCTGGTGTATTGTCTATATGGCGGCTGTTACGTATGGTGCAATCATAGTGCCCATCTTGCAAGATTTCAACCCGAACGACGTACATCATATTATCAATCATTCCGAATCGGTCTTCCTGTTCGTCAGCGACCGTATCTGGGATTCGCTGGAAGAGGATAAGATAGAAGAGATACGCGGTGTGTTCTCTCTTTCCGATTTCCGTTGCCTGCATCAGCGTGACGGCGAAAGCATTCAGAAGTTGATGAAGTCGATGGATGAAAAGATGGCGGAAAAGTATCCGAAAGGATTCAGCAAGAACGATATAAAATATGCCGAACTGGATAACGATAAGGTTGTCCTGCTGAACTATACTTCCGGTACGACCGGTTTCAGTAAAGGCGTTATGCTGACCGGAAATAATCTGGCGGGAAATGTAACTTATGCCAAGACCCTCGATTTGATGTATCGTGGCGACCGCGAATTATGCTTCCTGCCGTTGGCACATGCCTATAGTTGTGCTTTCAACTTTCTCGTACCGATGGCGGTGGGTGCCCATGTCTATATGTTGGGGAAAGTCCCTTCTCCGAAAATCTTATTGAAAGCATTTGAAGAGGTAAAACCGAACCTGATTCTGACCGTTCCGCTGATTCTGGAAAAGATATACAAAAAGATGATTCTTCCGCAGTTGAGTAAAACAACGATGAAGCTGGCATTGAATATTCCTTTGCTGGATTCGCGCATCTATGCCCAGATTCGTAAACATCTGGTGGATGCTATGGGAGGACGCTTCCGTGAAGTGATTGTCGGTGGAGCTGCCATGAACCAGGAAGTGAGTGATTTCCTGTATAAAATCAAATTCCCGTTTACTATCGGTTACGGAATGACCGAATGCGGGCCGCTGATTAGCTACGACCACAATTATGAATATGTGCCCGGTTCCTGCGGGCAAGTCCTGAAAGGAATCATGGAAGTACGTATCGATTCTGATGATCCCTATAATAAGGTAGGGGAAATCCAGGTCCGGGGTGAGAATGTAATGAAAGGCTACTATAAGAATGAAGAAGCAACGAAGAATGCTTTTACCGAAGACGGCTGGCTTCATACCGGCGACCTGGGAACGATTGATGCGGATAACCGTATCTTTATCCGGGGCCGTAGCAAGACAATGATTCTGGGTGCAAGTGGACAGAATATCTATCCGGAAGAGATTGAGTCGAAAATCAATAACCTGCCTTTCGTCATGGAAAGTATCGTTATCGAGAAAAACGGCAAGCTGGTAGCTTTGGTCTATCCAGATTACGACACGGTAGACGGTACCGGAATATCCCATACCGACCTGCCGGTCATTATGGAACAGAACCGGGTTGAGTTAAATAAGCAGCTGGCTTCCTATGAAGTTGTTTCAGAAATACAATTATACCCGACAGAGTTTGAAAAAACACCTAAGAAGAGTATCAAGAGGTATTTGTACAGCAACTATTGATAGGTATCCATATCTTGATTAACAGTCTATTACGCTTGTTGCAAAAAATAATTGAAAAAAAAACATCTTATGTTGTACAACATATATAATTAATACATACATTTGCATCGTTTTACAACAACAAGAAGATATTATAGACCGTTTAAATTAAAGACAAAATGAAAAAGTTAGTTGCATTTGCTGCTATCGTTGCAGCCGTTTCTTTCACATCATGTGGTAACAAATCTGCAGAATCAAATGCTGAAGTAGCTGAAACAGAAACTACAGTAGAAGAAACTACTCCTGCAGTTGTTGAAGAAGAAACAGTAACAGAAGAAGTTGCTCCTGCTGAAGGTGATTCAACTGCTGTTGCTACTGAAACAGAAGCTGCTCCTGCTGAATAATATTCAGTAATCAGTTAAAAGGACAGTCTGTATGCTCAAACATACAGACTTTTTTTGTTTATAACGGTATTCAATATGAAAAGAAATCGAATCATTATCCCAGTTGTCGCATTGTTGAGTCATACGATGTATGCCCAGACCCCGGTTGACATGAATTTGCAGTTGCAGAATGTGGAAATACAGGGTAAACGTATTGCCGGTCTCAATGGCGGTGAGGTTAAACGTCTTCAGGTAGACAAGAACCTGAGCAGTATGACGGGCACGGTATCCGAAGCCTTCCGGCAAATGCCTTCGCTGGTGACCGATATTGAAGGGGGAGTCACTTATCGCGGGTCGGGGAAAGCAGGGATGCTGATTAATGGTATTCCTTACGGGTTGCTGGAGGAATATAGCGGAGATGTCCTTATCCAGTTGCCTGCTTTATTTTTCAACCGGATATCAATGTCTGCCTTGCCTGATATTTCGCTGGTGCCAGATGGGGATGCCGGTGTACTGAACCTTTCCTCTACCAATTATACAAAATCGGATTCGCCGCTGACGGTGACGTTGGGAGCGGGATTGCAGGAACGGTATAATGCCGGAGCAATCGTAAATCTGCATCCGGGAAAATTTCATATCATTGGGAAATATAATTACCGGAAAGAATACCGCGAACGTTCGTTTGACAAGACGACAAAAACGGATGCCGGTACAACCATAATGAATAATAATGCATCGGCACGTCCGGATGTTCATCTGGCCGACCTGAGTGTGGGGTATGACCTGACTTCAAAAGACTTGCTGACTGTCTACGGATTATATCATTTGATGGATTACAGCCGTTATGGGGGAATCAATAATAAGGTCTTGAATCCGGATGGAAGTGTAAAGAACCAGATGACTCGCCATCGTTATAACGACCAGCGTCAGGATGCTTATGCCTTGGAGGCCCGTTGGAACCATCATTTTTCCAATCCGTTGGATCAGTTGAGTGTAACATTCAATTATAATGACTTCGGTTATGATGAGGACAATTACTATGAAAATGAGAAGCCGGGAACCGGAACTATCCTGAAGAAAGACAATATGTTCATCAATCAGGACAAGCATAATTATTATTTTTCTGCTGCTTTCAGTAAGTTGTTTGCTGATGAATGGTATTTCAAAGCCGGATATATCGGACGTATCAAGGATGAAACTTACAGGACGGAGACAAACGACATCGGCTTGGATGATAATAACTGGACTCCCGTTGCAAATAAAACATACGATTATTCTTTCAACCGGAATACCCATTTGTTGTACGCCTCGGTCGACAGACGTTGGGACCGCTTCTCTGCCGAAGCCGGTTTACAGGCGGAAGTCAATGCGCAGAAATTCAAAACACAGAAAAGCAATACTCGTTTTCATGTATATCCCCGGGTAAAGTTTTCTTTACAGACCGGCAACGCGGGTAGTTTGTCATTGAGTTATCTGCAACGCGTGATTCGTCCTAATGGAGCGGATTTGAGTCCTTTCACCAATTACAGTGACCCGACTCATCTGTCACAGGGGAATCCGGATTTGAAGGATGAGTTCATTCATTCATTGGAATTGTCTTATCTGTTGGTTGCAAATCGTTTCCGTTTCTCTCCGGCTATTTATTATCGTAACAAATCGAACCGGATTATGGAAGTGATAAACGAGGAGTCTATCTGGCAGAAAGAGAATATAGGCCACAGCCAGGCATTGGGTTTTGAACTTTCCGGAAACTGGAATCCTATCCGTCTCCTGAATATCGGTTTCTCCGGCAATGTGTACAGAGATGAGATTGATGGCAGAACGGTTGGCTATGAGGAGAAAAAGTCAATGGTTTGTACCGACCTGAAAGGAAGTGTGAGTATTTATATCACCCCGACCACGGAGTTTCAGTTGGATGGTTTCTTTATCTCGGACCAACTGACTCCGCAGGGTAAAATTAAAAGCCACAGCAGTGTGAATGCCGGGCTTTCCCAATATTTCATGCATCGTAAACTGCGTGCCAATCTGAGTATCAATAATATCTTTGACGGCCTGGAAGAGACGACCCTTATCGATACAAGCAAAATGCACATGGAGCAAGTACGCAACCGGGATGCACGGGTGACCTGGCTGACATTGACCTATAGTTTGTAAATGGTATTTTGATGGCGTAGATAAAGATAGATAGGCTCAAATCTTATCAGATACTATCCTGTCATCAACCTCACTTGACTATTACAGGTCTATTTGCCGTCTGCTTTAGCTGACGGACTAGTAAAGAATCTATCTCTTTGGACTTTAGTCCCATTTCTTAAAGCTTTCTATCTGAGAGAAATGTGGCTAAAGCCAAAAAAAGAACCTGCTTATAAACCGTCAGCTAAAGCAGACGGCAAATGAACCTGTAACAGATGAGTCACTTTGACAGTTGGATAGCTCAATTATTTCTATAAATGAATATTTCGTTCATATCGTTATGCCGAATTCTTTTTTCTTTTAGGGATATACAATATCAGGCGAATGGACTGGTCGTATGTGAAGTAGCTCCATACCCATTCGATCAGCACCATCAGTTTGTTTTTGACACCCAGGATAGAACGGAGGTGGACTCCCATCCAAACCATCCAGGCAATGAACCCTTGCAGCTTTAACTTTTTCAGGTCGGCCACCGCTTTATTGCGTCCAACGGTAGCCAGTGTTCCGAGATTTAGATAATGGAAGGCTTTTAATTCTTTGCCCGATTCCAGCCGTTTGAGGTTGTCGGCAAGCAGGTTACCTTGTTGGATTGCTACCTGGGCTACCTGTGGGTGGCCGTTCGGGTAGTCTTCCTCTGTCTGGAAGCAGACATCTCCGATGGCAAAAACGTTTGCCATTCCCGGCATCTGGTTAAATTCATTTACCGTTATTCGTCCGCCGCGGTTTAATGCCTCTTTATCAATATGTTCGAAATGGGTGGCGGTTACTCCGCTGACCCATACGAGTGTTTTGGTGGCGATGGTGGAGTTGTCGTCCAGTATCACTTTTCCGTCCTGATAGTCTGTAACACGGTTGTTGAGTATGATGTTTACTCCCATTCCTTTCAGGAATTTTTCTGCATTGGCTGATGCTTCGGGCGACATCACTCCGAGTAGCCGGGGAGAACCTTCCACCAGGTAGATGTGCATGTCCGACTGTTTCAGGTCCGGATAGTCCTTGGGCATAACGAATCTTTTCATCTCGGCCAATACGCCCGATATTTCAACGCCTGTTGCACCGCCACCGACTATAACTACGTTCATCAGTGCTTGCCGTTCCTCCGGGTCGGTACAGATTGTAGCCTTCTCGAAGTTTGAGAGTAGGGTATTCCTGAGTTCGAGAGCTTCCTGGATTGTCTTCATCGGCAAAGCCTTTTCTTCAATGGTCTTGTTGCCGAAGAAGTTGGTGATAGTTCCCGAAGCAATCACCAGATAATCGTAGGTTAATTCACCGATGGATGTTTCAATCAGATTGCGTTCGGCAATGATGGCTTTCACTTCCGCCATCCGGAAGTAGAAGTCTTTCTGCTTCTGGAATATCTTCCGGAAAGGAAATATGATTGAGCCCGGTTCCAGCCCGGACGATGCTACCTGATACAACAAAGGCGGGAACTGATGGAAATTGTTTTTGTCTATCAGGACAACCTGGAAATTACTCCCCTTCAGTTTATTGGCCAGCTTTAATCCGCCGAAGCCACCCCCTATGATGACTACGCGTTTCTTATTTGTTTTTGCGATGTTGAAGCCCATGATGTTCTATGTTATGTTTTATAATAGAACAATCGGAGACGGAATATGTTCGGATGGAATAGGGGGAAGGCCTTGATTTATAGGATAAGTTATCAGGAATTATGGCTTCTGAAACAAATACTGTTTAAATCCTTCCGTATAATCCGTGCGATAGTCTCCATTCTCATCCGCATAGATAAACATATATTCCAGTTCCGGATGTTGTTGTTGGATTTTGCGGGCTTCTTCGCGGCCCATAGCCATGAAGGCGGTAGCGTAAGCGTCGGCGGTCATGCAGTCGGCGGCGATAACGGTTGCGCTTAGGACGGGCTGTCCGGCGGGAGAACCTGTTCTCGGGTCGATGGTATGGGCGTATTTCTTTCCGTCTTTGATGTAGAAGTTGCGGTAGTCGCCGGAAGTGGCAAGGCCGTGGCGTCCGCATAACAGGAGGATCACCTGCAACTCTTTATTCGTGCCCATCGGATCATCGGATGGCCTGGTGATCCCGACGTGCCAGCATTCACCTTTAGGGTTGACGCCTTTGGCTGTCGTTTCACCACCTATATCGATCAGGTAGTTTTCGATGCCTTTACTGTCGAAGAGGCGGGCGATGACTTCGCAACAGCATCCGTCTCCCAAAGAGGAACAATTCAGCAGAAGGCGGGGATCGTCTTTGATAACCTTCCGTCCCTCCAAACGGACTTTCTGATAACCGACAAATGGACGTATGCTATCTATCATAGCCGGCGTAACACTGTCACTCTTGCTGAATCCGAATCCCCAAAGATTAATAAACGGGGCACAGGTAATATCATAGATGCCATTGGTCTGTCCGGATACTTCCATCGCTTTATTGAAGACTTCGATGAAAAGATCATCGACCTCTATATCTTTGTTTTGGTTTACCTGGGAGATGACGGAGGTAGAATCGAACGGATTGAGGCAATGGTAGTAGCGTTGAAGTTCAGCACTGATTTCATCTTCCAGTGATTCGGTATATTCGAACTTGATTTGATATGGAGTATGAAGCATGCCGGTTACTTCGTAATACTGTTTCTGTTTCGCACAACTGCTCAATAGATATAGAGTGAAAAAGGCAAGTAGGATAGAAGAGTGTTTCATTGTTTTCCGGGATGAATAATATAGGGAGAATTTACTTCTTTTTGCTTTGTTCTTTATAGGGGACTATATATTTAATATACATTCGATTACAGTTTCCTCGTAGTTTCGTGTTTAGGAAACTGTAGTTCCCTGGGCAGGGAACTGTAATTTCCTCGGCAGGAAACGCGCGTTTCTTCCTTAGGAAACTGGAGTTTCCTCCTAAGGAAATTAAGACATATAGGTGGCACGGTGACTTCCCATAAGTGACGTGGTGACTTCCTATAGGTGACATAACCGACCTGCTCCCGTGTCAGGCACGGGGACAGGTTTTCTTTCCGGTTATAACCCCATCAATATCTTCTTCAATACTGTTTGTGCTGAGATTTCCCGGTTGGCTGCTTCGGGGATGACGATGCTTTGCGGGCTTTCGATCACGTCGTCGGTGACGATCATGTTACGGCGAACCGGCAGGCAGTGCATGAAATAAGCATTGTTGGTCAGTGCCATCTTTTCCGTATCGACAGTCCAGGCGCGGTCTTTGCTTAATACCTGGCCATAATTCGGGTCGGCATAGGCGGCCCAGTTTTTGGCGTAGATAAAGTCGGCACCTTCGAAGGCTTTCTTCTGATCATATTCTACGCGGGCATTGCCGACGAACTTCGGGTCGAGCTCGTAACCTTCGGGGTGGGTGATGACGAACTCGTAGTCGGTTGCATTCATCCATTCGGCGAAACTGTTGGGAACGGCCTGCGGTAAGGCTTTCGGATGAGGCGCCCAGGTCATAACCACCTTCGGACGGGCAGTCTTCTTGTATTCTTCAATCGTAATCAGGTCGGCAAAACTCTGCAATGGGTGGCGGGTAGCCGCTTCCATGCTGAATACCGGACGACCGGAGTACTGGATGAATTCGGAGATAATCTTTTCATTGTAATCGTCCGCCTTGTTTTCGAAACGGGCAAAGGAACGGACACCGATGATGTCGCAGTAGCAACCCATGACAGGAATAGCCTCCAGCAAATGTTCGGGTTTGTCGCCATCCATGATGACACCGCGTTCGGTTTCCAGTTTCCAGGCACCCTGGTTCACGTCGAGCACCATCGTGTTCATCCCCAGGTTCATCGCAGCCTTCTGGGTAGAGAGGCGGGTGCGCAGGCTGGAGTTGAAGAATATCATTAGCAGCGTCTTGTTCTTGCCAAGTTCTGTGAATTGAAAGCGGTCTTTCTTGATCTCGAATGCTTCGTTAAGCGCCTGCTTCAGGTCGCCTACATCTTGTACACAAGTGAAATGTCTCATGTTGTTTATCTGTTTATATGAATGGCAAATGTAGTCAATTTAATTGAATGATAACATAGGCTACAAATGCTGTTTCTTACTACTGTCTAATCTGGCCTTCCCCTTCGATAATATACTTATAGGTGGTCAGCTCCGGCAACGCCATCGGCCCACGTGCATGCAGTTTCTGCGTACTGATACCGATCTCAGCCCCGAATCCGAACTGTGCGCCGTCGGTGAAAGCGGTCGATACGTTTGCATAAACGCAGGCGGCATCGACCATCTGCTGGAACAAACGGATTGCTTCTGCCGATTCGCTTACGATACTTTCACTATGTTTTGAACTGTATCGGGCGATGTGCTCCAAGGCTGCGTCGAGACTGGCAACCGTACGGATGCTCATCTTGTAGTCGAGGAACTCGGTACCGAAACTGTCTTCTGTAGCCGGTTGAAGCAGTTCTGATGGATAAAAACCAGCCAGGGAGTTGAAAGCCGGTTGATCGGCGTATATGATTACATGGCTGTCCTTTAACTTATTGCAGATATAGGGCAAGTCACCGAGCCGGTCTTTATGGATGATCAGGCAATCCAAAGCGTTACATACACTGACACGGCGCGTCTTTGCGTTGTTTACGATGGCTTGTCCTTTCTCTTTATCTCCCTCCTTGTCGAAGTAGGTATGGCAGATACCGGCTCCTGTCTCGATTACCGGGACACGGGCATTGTCGCGTACGAAATTAATCAGCGAACTGCTGCCGCGTGGTATGATCAGGTCCACCAGTCCGACGGCATTCAGCAGTTCGGTTGTCGCTTCCCGGTCAGGTGGCAGCAGGCAACAAACAGCCGGGTTTACGCCATGACGTTCCAGCACCTGATGGATGATACCGACCAGTGCCCGGTTAGAGTCGTCAGCATCTGAACCGCCTTTCAATACACAGGCATTGCCACTCTTGAAACAGAGGGAGAATACGTCGAATGTCACGTTGGGACGTGCTTCATAGATCACACCTATTACTCCGAATGGGACGGATACCTTGCGGATCATCATGCCGTTCGGGCGGGTTACTTCGCTCAATACCTTTCCAAGCGGTGAGGGGAGTGTTGCTACATTCCGCATATCTCCGGCAATACCTTCCAAACGGTCGGTTGTCAGTTTCAGGCGGTCGTATTTGGGATTGGCCGGGTCCATACGGGACAGGTCTTTCTCGTTTGCTGCAAGAACTTCGGCTTGCCGGTTCATCAACTCGCCGGCTGTATCGGTCAGGATACGGTTTATGGCTTCGTCGCTCAGCGTGATCAGCTGGCGTGAAGCGGCAACGGTCTGCTGTAATAGGTTCTTAATAGACATTCTTGATAGTAACTTTTCCCCTCTTGAGAGGGGGCAGGGGGTGTGTAATAATTTGCGTGAATGACGGAAGATAACACACCCCCTACCCCCTCTCAAGAGGGGAGTGATTACTACCGGTCGCTATGTTTAGTCTCTAATCCAGATACAGATAGTCATAATGTACCAACGGTTTTATGTCGCGCTGCCCGATCAGCTTCTTTGCTTCATTGCTGTCGTAACCGGTGCAGCCGACACCGAGTTGGATACCTTCCTCATTGACAATCTTTATGATGTCGTTCTTTTCAAACTCTCCTTTAATGGCTGTGACGCCGACTAATAGAAGGCTTGTCGCACGTGGGCCGGTCAATGCTTCTTCAGTACCTTTGTTGATATGTATCTCTCCTTTGGCAAAGCCTTCGGAGTGGGCGATCCATTTCTTTACGCTGCTGACCGGCTTGGCCGCAGGAATGAAACGGGTACATATTTCCGTACTTCCTTTAACCAACAATTGGGGCAGAATGTTTTCCTTTTTCCCGTTGGCAATAATGACGGTTATGCCTTCGTCGGCAACTTTCTGTGCAATGTTGCATTTAGTCAGCATGCCACCCCGTCCGAATGAGGACTTACTGGTTTGTACGTATTCGGAAAGGTCCTGTTTCCCGCCGTCTATTTCGCGGATAACGGTAGAGGCAGGATCGGCAGGATTTCCGTTATAGATGCCGTCGATATTACTCAGGATGATAAGTGCATCCATCCCCATCATGGTGGCGATCAGTCCCGACAGTTCGTCGTTGTCCGTAAACATCAGTTCTGTAACGGATATCGTATCATTTTCGTTTACGATCGGTATCACGTTATTGTCGAGCATCACTTCCATGCAATGTTTCTGGTTGAGATAATGCGTGCGGCTGCCGAAATTCTCTTTCGTAGTGAGCACCTGGCCGCAGGCGATCTTATGTTCGCGAAACAGTTCGAAGTAACGGTTGATCAGTTTGGCCTGGCCTACTGCGGAGTAGAGTTGGCGGGCTGAAACGGCATCGAGCTTCTTGCCGGGTTTCACCTCGCTTCTCCCGGAAGCTACCGCTCCCGAAGAGATTAAAACAACTTCAACTCCCTTCCGGTGTAGTTCGGCTATCTGGTCAACCAGTGCTGACATACGGGTGACGTCGAGTGAGCCATCCTTCCTTGTCAGCACATTACTTCCTATCTTTACTGCTATCCGCTTAAACTGATATGCCATCTTTGCGTTCACGGTTATTTATTGTCTTTATCCCTGATCTCCACGCGACGGATTTTACCGCTGATGGTCTTCGGTAACTCATCGACAAATTCCACTACACGCGGATATTTGTAAGGAGCCGTCACACGTTTCACGTGATCCTGCAATTCCTTAATCAGGGCTTCGCCTGCCTTTTCTTTATAATCGTTAGCCAGTACGATCGTTGCTTTTACTACCTGTCCGCGTATTTCGTCCGGCACACCGGTGATGGCACATTCTACGACTGCCGGGTGTGTCATCAGGGCGCTCTCCACCTCGAACGGGCCGATACGGTAACCGGAGCTTTTTATTACATCGTCGGCACGGCCAACAAACCACAGATAGCCGTCTTCATCGCGCCAGGCAACGTCGCCGGTATAATACATGCCGTCGTGCCAGGCTTCGTGAGTCAGTTCGGCATCCCGGTAATATTCTTTGAACAGTCCGATAGGCTTGCCGCTGGTCGTGTGGATCACGATTTGTCCCTGTTCGCCATCTTCCGCACGGGTTCCGTCCGGACGGATCAGGTCGACATCATATTGCGGATTGGGAACACCCATAGAACCGGGTTTCGGTTCCATCCAGGGGAAGGTTGCAACCGTCAGTGTTGTTTCCGTCTGGCCGAATCCTTCCATCAGCTTGATTCCTGTCAGCTTATAGAATGCTTCGAATACGGCAGGGTTCAGTGCTTCACCGGCAATCGTACAATATTGGAGGGATGACAGATCGTATTTTGTCATATCTTCACGGATCAGAAAGCGGAAGATTGTTGGAGGTGCACATAAAGAAGTGATTCTGTAGTCCTGAATCATCTGTAACATATCGGCTGGTGTGAACTTCTCATGGTCGTAAACGAAAACAGTCGCACCGGCGATCCATTGTCCGTATAGTTTTCCCCAGACGGCTTTTCCCCATCCTGTATCGGCAATCGTCAGGTGAAGACTGTCGCGGTGCAGGTTATGCCAGAAACTACCGGTCACGATATGTCCCAGAGGATAAGTGAAATCGTGTGCCACCATCTTCGGATTACCTGTCGTGCCCGATGTAAAATACATCAGTGAAATATCGTCATTGCTGTTTGGATGAGACGAACGAACGAATGGGGCCGCATCCTCGATTCCCTTATGGAAATCTTCGAAGCCTTCCGGTATTTCAGGACCGACAGAGACTAATTTCTCGATAGTCGGAGAGTCCGGCATGGCGTCGATAATATGTTTGGTAATGATTTCTTCGCCGGCGCAAACGATCATTTTTATATCGGCTGCGTTATTGCGATAAACAATATCTTTTTTAGTCAGCAGGTGAGTTGCCGGAATAACAACCGCTCCTAACTTATGCAATGCGATAATCGAGAACCAGAATTCGTAACGGCGTTTCAGGATCAGCATCACCATATCGCCATGTCCGATTCCCAAAGACTGGAAATAGGCAGCCGTTTGATCGGTGTATTTCTTCAGATCGGCAAATGTGAAATCAATATGTTCGCCTTGGTCGTTTGTCCAGCACAAAGCCTTTTTGTCGGGTTCTTCGGCGGCCCATGCATCTACTACATCATATCCGAAATTAAAGTTCTCGGGTACTTTTATCTTGAAATTCTTTATAAAATCTTCCTGAGACGTAAAAGACGTCTGATCTAAGAATCTTTCTAACATAATTTATTTATTTAACGGACAAGGATAGTTGTCGCTTTTATAATTAATTGTCAGCTCTCGCTTGTCAACTGTCTACTGATTTATAAAATGATTGCCAGAAAACTGACTTTTTCTCCGTCCAATGCTTTCATGCCGTGTGGCAGTTCGGAGTTGAAATATATGCTGTCTCCTTCTTCAAGGATCAATTCCTTGTTATTGATCTGCAAAAGCATACGTCCTTTCAGTACGAGGTTGTATTCCTGTCCCGGATGAGAATTCAGATAAATGGGTTCTTCTTCGGATTTCGGATGAACGGTAACCAGGAACGGATCTGCCTTGCGTCCGGCAAAACCGGCTGCCAGCGATTGATACTTGTAGGCCTTGGTACGTTCAACGGCAATACCTTTTCCTTTACGGGTAATAAAGTAAGTGCTCATTTTAGGCTCGTCACCGAACATAAGTGTGGTAAGTTCCACTCCGTATGCCTGTGATATCTGGTGTAAGACACTGACTGAAATATCGACGTTGCCGCTTTCCAGTTCCAGATATTGCTCTGTGGTCAGGTTACAGACCTTGGCGATTTCTTCAGGAGCTATCTCCAATGCATCACGAAGACCGGCCAGGCGCTCCGCTATCTGTTTTATCTGTTCGTTCATCTTCTGTAGATCGTTTATAGATTTATGTTGCCCCAAAGTTATAAATAAAAAGCAAAATGACTAGAAAAATGGGGGATAGAATGTTATTTAGATATTTTCTTTGGATAAGCAAATGTTAAATCCTATATTTGTTTATGTATAGGGCTTGAATTTGTTATTGTTAACTCTGGATCTAATATATTGATTAGGTTTTTACTATAAGCTATATCGGGTCTGCCCTAAAATATTATAATTAATATAGTAAACCCATGATTGAAAAGATTAAAATACATTTCTTTGAAATAGAACGTCCTGACTTTTGTCTTCTTATATTTATATTGGATAGAAATATACCCCATCCTAAAATATCAAAGTTTTCAGATAATACAGAATTTGTGAAAATATATAATAAGATTCATCAGTATGTAGTGACTGAAAAGCATTTTCTGGATAAAGATATAACTGTAAATATCATTGTCCGTCAATGTAACGTTAAGAAAAAGTCATTGAATAAGGTTCTTCGGTTGAAAGATGATGTGGCTTTTCATGGATATATAAATAAACAGCGTGTTATTTATGCTTCTACTTTATTGCTTGATCCTTCTAATAAATTGATTGAAGTGGTTGCTTCAGAATCGTGCTTTAATAATTCCCGGACATTTGTTCGTAATTTCAAAGCAGTATATCATATGACTCCCAGTGAATTTCGTCGTTCTCATTGGAAAGGGAACCCTTGATTTTATAGGTAAGCTGTCTAATAACGGACAAAAACGATTTTGTCCTAAGGTGGCTTCTATTTGTCATCTTCATGCCTTGTTTTTACTTGCTTGCTCTCTTTTTTTGTTATTTCTTTGCATCAGAGATAAATGATAAAAATAAAAGGTATTAAAGTATATAGATGCATAGGCATACCTTATCTATGAAAAAGAGAAAGAAGAAGTGATTCTTCTTTGGGTAGTCTGATGAAGACGTTTGTCGGACTACTTTTTCTAGAATACTCGTAGCCTATGATTAAATTTATGTTTTTTCTTTTTTTTCATTGGGAGAGGTTGATCAGCTTCATTTTTTCATAGTTTTTGATTTAGTTATCGGGTAAAGTCCCGGCTTGTGAAAGTCGGGACTTTTAATATATAAAAAAAGGATAACCTTTCGATTATCCTTTTTTCAGAGAGCGGAAGACGGGGCTCAAACCCGCGACCCTCAGCTTGGAAGGCTAATGCTCTATCAACTGAGCTACTTCCGCAATTTTTATTGCTTTTGAAATAGTAGTGGGCAGTGATGGATTCGAACCACCGAAGTCGAAAGACAGCTGAGTTACAGTCAGCCCCATTTGGCCACTCTGGTAACTGCCCCTATTATTTTCAATTGCAGTGCAAAGGTACGATTATTTTTGAAACCTGCAAGCGTTTAGTCAGAAAAATGAACCATTTTTAATGCGGTCACTGCTGCTTCATCCCCTTTGTTTCCGTACTTACCGCCTGCACGATCTTCCGATTGCTGCATATTGTCGGTAGTTAACAGACCGAAAATGAATGGGATATCATACATCAGGTTTAGTTCGGTAACACCTTGTGTAACGCCTGAACAAACATAATCAAAATGTGGAGTATCGCCTCTGACAACACAGCCAAGAACGATCACTGCGTTTACATCTTTTGTTTCAGCCATGCGTTTTGCACCAAAAGTCAGTTCGAAACTACCCGGTACACGTTTCACATAGATATTTTCCGGTTTTACACCATGTTTTTCCAGAGTGTTGCAGGCACCTTCCAGTAATTTCTCGGTGATGTGCTTATTCCACTCTGCGACTACAATACCGAACGTCATTTCTGAACCGTCAGGAACACTGTTGAAGTCGTAGTCTGATAAATTTTGATAAGCTGTAGCCATAACTTTCTATTTAAAATAAAAGGATGTCTTTTTTGATGGACATCCTTTTATATAGTTCATATCGTAGTGATAATATTATTTTGCAGCAGAAGCGCGAGCGATATATTTGTCAATATCGGCAGCTTCCATTGAGTTGAAATATTTTTCTTTGATCGTAGTGTATGCTTTGACTGCATCGCTGTATTGTTTCTGGTTTTCGTAAGCGATACCTGCTTTTTTCAGATAAACCGGGCTGATCACTTCGTTGTCTGCTTTCTTAGCCGCTTTTTCGAAATAGCTGATACCTTCTTTTACATTACCCATATTTACATAGCAGTCACCGATCAGGCCGATGATAGCCGGAGAAATCATATTGTCGTCTCCGCTGAATGATTTCAGTTTGTCAAGAGCTTTTTCGGTTTCTCCCATCTTGAAATAACAGATACCTGCATAAGCCTTTGCCAGGTTGCCGGAAGCAGTACTTCCATATTGGTCGATGATACCTTCGAATCCGTCAAAGTCAGCGCCATTACCGTTTAAAGCCAGATTGAAAGAATCTTTAGCGAAATACTGTTCTCCTTTAAATATAGCAGCGGCTGCTTTCTTTTCCTGAGGAATCAAATAACCGTGTTTAATTCCTAAAACAGCTCCAACAACGAGTGCGATAGCTATAATTCCGTAAATGATCTTTTTTGAATTGTTTTCAATGAACTGCTCTGATCTTGAAACAATTTCTTCTACTTCTAACTCCGTGTTGGTGTTTTTTTCCTTAGTAGCCATAATGTGTTATAGTTATTTATTATTTTTATCTACTGATTTATGCCAATGGCAATTCAAAGCGCAAAAGTAGTTTTTTTTACTGATATAATCTATACTTAGAAGTATATTTTTTAATTTTGTACGATTAATAAGGTACAGATGATACTCAAAAAGCTTTCTATTCTCAATTATAAAAATATTCTTCAGGCGGAAGTCGCTTTCTCTCCGAAAATGAATTGTTTCTTTGGAAACAATGGGATGGGGAAGACGAACCTGCTGGATGTGATCCACTATCTTTCGTTTTGCAAGAGTCATATCAATACTCCTGATAGTCAGATTATAAATAATGATCAGGACATGTGCGTTATCCAGGGTGAATATGATTATGAAGGGAGAAGCGAGGATATATTCTGTGCTATCCGCCGCCGCCAGCGGAAACAGTTCAAACGGAATAAAAAGGAATATGATAAGTTGTCGGAACACATCGGACTCCTGCCTTTGGTTATGGTGTCGCCGGCCGACTCGGATCTGATCCGGGGAGGGAGTGACGAACGCCGCCGCTTTCTGGATCTGATCATTTCGCAACAGGACAAACAATATCTGCATGCCCTGATACAATATAACAAGGCTTTGCTCCAGCGGAATATTCTTTTGAAGAATCAAAGTGTGGACACTTCTTTGTATGAAGTGCTGGAAATGCAATTGGATATGTATGGGCGGATGGTGTTCGAGAAGCGCCAGCTGCTGGTGGAAAGTTTTATTCCTATTTTTAGCGAATACTATCAAACTATCTGCCGTTCTACCGAACAGGTCGGATTGGGGTATATATCCCAACTGGCAGACCGGAATCTGGCTGAGTCGCTGGCAACTAACAGGGAGCGTGACCGTATTTTGGGATATACTTCCAACGGTGTTCATAAGGATGAACTGGAAATGACATTGAACGAACAATTAATCCGTAGGGTCGGTTCGCAAGGACAAAATAAAACTTATCTGATAGCACTGAAGTTGGCTCAGTTTGCTTTTCTGACCCGAAAAGGGCAGACAACTCCCATTTTGCTTCTGGATGATATATTTGATAAACTGGATGCGGCACGAGTGGCTGAGATCATCAAGCTGGTCAGTGGAGATAGCTTCGGGCAGATATTTATTACCGATACCAACCGGAAATACCTGGATGAAATCCTGCAGGCAATGAATCATGATTATGCTTTGTTCAGAGTAGAACAGGGTGAAGTCCAACCGATGGAGGATCAGCTATGAAGCGAAAGAATACACAAGCGATCGGTGAAGTCCTGAGAGATTTCTTTGAAGATAATACGGAACTTTATGAAAAGATTCTGGAAATTCGTGTGGAACGTGCCTGGAAAGAAGTGCTCGGACCGATGGTTATGCAATATACCCGTAATATATATGTACGCGATCATATATTATATGTATCGTTGACTTCTGCTGTCTTGAGAAGTGAGCTGACTTTATGCCGTGAACGGTTGGTGAAGAGTCTGAATGAGTATGCCGGGGCAACTGTTATACACGATATTATTATCCGTTGATAATCTCTTTTTCCGTAATGATCATATCCATTTTCTTATCGAAAGATTCGGTAGGGACTGTGTCTTGTAGCTGAAAATCGAAACATATACCGATTTTGGGTGCTTGCAATGTGGATAACAGTCTGTCGTAGTATCCTTTACCGCGTCCCATGCGGTTCAGTTGCCGGTCGAAAGCTACACCCGGAACAATGATCAGGTCTATTTCCGATTCATCGACAGTTGTTTCCTGTTCAATGGGTTCCATAATGCCGAAAATGCCCGGTTTAAGGCTGTCAGTACCGTTATAGGGTAACAGGCGGAGATCATCGCCTACAATCAACGGTAGGAGAAGTCGTTTTTTTTCAAACCATTTTTCAAGAAAACCGGCCGTTTGGACTTCGCCGTGTATCGCGTTGTATAAAGCGATACACGAAGCCTGCCGGAAGAGTTCAGTCTCTTCCAGCCGCTTCATTATTTCTTCGGAAAGATCAAGCAATGTAGTCTTCTTGTACGATTTCTTTAGCGAGGCTATGTATTTTCGGAGTTGTTGCTTGGATTCCTGCAATTCCTTTGTCTGCATCTTTTTTTTCTAATGTAGGGACAGATTTACCTTCGTTTATGATCTGGATAGCACGTAATAACGTAGGATCGTCTTTCAGGAAGATCGGATAGAATCCGGCTTCGTCGAAAAAGTTACGTACGATATATGCCTGCAACTGGCTTTCGATCAGCTTTCCTGATATATTGATCAGGTTCGGGCGTTTCTTGATCCCTTTGGTTGCAGCAAAGTTAGTGAAGTCATATAGCAATGGCTGCGACTGCAAATACTTGTACAGATCCTGGTAAGTCGTGAACGAAGATAATTTTTCACGATTCTGGTCTGAATATTCAAGTGCATATAGATAAAGCGTGCCACTGTTGACGATACTTGTGAAATACGTTGTAATTCCGCTTGTATCGCGTGGAATAAATATATCCGGCATGATACCGCCGCCGCCATAGACCGTACGTCCCATCATGGTGTTATATTTTTCCGTATGCGTATTCTTGATACTGTCGGCTGAATCGAATTCACCATGGATGAATCGGTTGTATATATCCTGATCATAATCGGTTGAATTACCCATTTCATAATCTTTTTGGATACTTCTTCCGGAAGGAGTATAATAACGGGCGATTGTCAGGCGGATTTCAGAACCGTCGCTCAGTTTGATCGGTGATTGAACCAATCCCTTTCCATACGTACGGCGTCCGATGATCAATCCACGGTCGTTATCCTGGATCGCTCCAGAGAAAATCTCGCTGGCAGAAGCCGAGAACTCATCTGTCAGGACAACGATCGGAGCCTCTTTGCAAGTGCCGGTTCCGTTTGTATAGACATCGTTACGGGGGAAGGCCTTACCTTCCGTGTAAACGATCAGTCGTCCCTCCCGCATGAATTCGTTGACCATATTGATGGCGGCATCCATATAACCTCCTGTATTTCCACGCAGGTCGATAACGAAAGAACTGCATCCTGCTTCTTTCAGTTTAGCGATAGCTGTAATAAATTCGTTATAAGTGGTTCGTCCGAACTTGCTGACTTTGATATAGCCGATACCTTTACTTACTTCGTAGGAAACATCTACAGAGTTGACCGGAACATCACCGCGTGTAACATCGAAATAAAGCAGTTCCGGTTCACCTCCGCGTTTCACTCCCAGTTTAACCGTACTGTTTTTTGCTCCGCGCAGTGTACGCATAATCTTTGCCTGGCTGGTGTTATTTCCTGAATAGATCGAATCGTTGATCGTAATGATACGGTCGAACGGTAATAATCCGGCTTTTTCGGCCGGCCCCCCGGTAATGACGCTGATCACCAGGATCGTGTCTGTCTGCATATTGAAAGAAACACCGATACCGCTGAACGACCCTTCGAGGTCTTCATTCACTATCGTTGCGTCTTCGGCAGATATGTAAACGGAGTGCGGATCCAGTTCGCTGAATATTTTAGGTATGGTGCCTTCCACCAGCTTTGCCATATTAACGGTATCGACATATTGTTCATCGATAATATCGAGTATGGCATTTATTTTATTCCCGCTGGAGAACATACGGCGCTTGCCATGTTGTGTAAGAGAAAGATAATTGTTCCCGATAAAAATTCCGAGAGCAATACTTGCTGCAATGATAACAGGTAACCAGATGGTCAACCTTCTGTTTTTGTCCATAAAAACGTATATTTATTCGTTTATATCAATATAATCTATACTAATACCGGCACGTTGCAATAAATTGCATCCGTCTTCCATCCGGTACTTTTCTGAATATACAACACGCTTAATGCCCGATTGGATGATCAGTTTGGCACATTCGATGCAAGGGGCCGAAGTAACATAGATCGTCGCTCCTTTACTGCTGTTTGAAGATGCCGCCACTTTTGTTATTGCATTCGCTTCGGCATGTAACACATAGGGCTTGGTCACATTATTTTCATCTTCACAGACATTCTCAAAACCGGCAGGTGTCCCGTTGTATCCATCGGAAATGATCATCTGGTCCTTAACTATCAGTGCACCGACCTGACGTCGTTTGCAATATGAATTTTCAGCCCAAACGGCAGCCATCCGCAGATAACGTTTATCTAATTCATATTGTTTCTCTGTTTTTTCGCACATTGTTTACCTGATTTTGTACTTATTACTTTAGCTGGCAAAGGTAAATATAATTGATTTAACTATTGTATGTTTAGCGATTTTTATATCAATTGCTATTTGCTTTCGGTTCAGCCTGTTTTATGCCGTTTCTTATGAGCAGGGCGTCGATAGTCGGCTCCTGTCCGCGGAAGCGTTTATACAGGATTGCCGGGTCTTCGGTTCCTCCTTTTGAAAGGATATTTTCACGGAACGAGCGAGCTGTTTCCCTGTTGAATATGCCTGTAGCTTTGAAGACAGAAAATGCATCAGCATCCAATACTTCCGCCCATTTGTATCCGTAATATCCGGCGGCATAGCCTCCGGAAAAGATATGTCCGAAGCTACTGCTCATGAATGTGCCCGCAACTTCCGGAACGATAACGGTCCGTGCCCAAGCCTGTTTTTCGAAGGCGATGACATCTCCCTCAAACGGTTCGGTCTGTGTATGCCATGCCATATCGAGCATGCCGAAACTTAACTGGCGGCAGCAGAAATAGCCGGTGTTAAAGTTGGATGCATCGACCAGCTTCCGGATCAGTTCCTGCGGGATTTTTTCGCCTGTTTCATAATGTACGGCGATCTGGTCGAGAAATTCTTTTTCCGTCAGCCAGTTTTCCATTAGTTGTGAAGGCAGTTCGACAAAGTCGCGATATACATTTGTACCGGACAGGCTGGCGTATTTTCCTTCGGCAAACATTCCGTGCAGGGCATGTCCGAATTCATGCAGAAGCGTATTTACTTCGTCGAAAGTCAGTAAAGAAGGTTTTGTCTCCGTTGGACGTGTGAAATTCATGACGATGATAATCTGTGGACGACTGTCGCTTCCGTCGGCTTCGTGATACTGCTCTTTGATACTGTTCATCCAGGCTCCCGATTGTTTTCCGTCACGCGGATGAAAATCAGTATACAGGATGGAAAGGAATTTGCCATCGGCGTCATATACTTCATAAGCATCTACTTCCGGATGATAAACCGGTATTTCCTTGTTCTCTTTGAATGTGATGCCGTATAGCTGTGTGGCAAGTCCGAATACGCCTTTTTTGACATTGTTCAGTTCAAAGTAAGGACGTGTCATTTCATCGTTTACATCGAAACGGATGTCTTTCAGTTTTTCTGAATAATAACTCCAGTCCCAGGGCATGACGGTGATATTTTCTTTTTCCATACCCATGGCAAAACCCTGTACTGTATTATATTCGTTGGTGGCGACCGGTTTATAAGCCTCCAGTAATTGTTCCAGCAATTTATATACGTTGGCCGGTGTTTTTGCCATTGTCCGTTTGAGCGAATATTCAGCATAGGTATTGTGTCCCATAAGCCGGGCTATTTCCAACCGGATGTTGACGATCCGGCGGATAATTTCCTTGTTATCATATTCATCCCCTTTATTTCCGACGCTCATGTATTCCCGGTACATTGCTTCACGCAGAGGGCGCAGAGCCGAATAACGCATAAAAGGAATGTAACTGGGGGCAGACAGGTTGAACAGCCAACCCTCTTTCCCTTTTTCCTTTGCCCTATATGTTGCAGCTTCGCGGATGCTTTCGGGAAGTCCGGCCAGGTCTTTTTCTTCTGTAAGGAGTAGTTCGTATCTGTTTTTGTCTTTCAATGCATTTTGATCGAAAGTCAGGGTTAAAATGCTAAGGTCGGTACTGAGTTTGCGATATTTCTCCTTATCCTCCGGACTTAGATTTGCACCTCGTACGGAGAATGATTCGAAAGTCTCTTCCAGTAGTTTGGCGTCTTCGGTTGACAGGTTTAGCTGTTCCTTTTGCTCGTAAACGTCTTTAACCCGTGCAAACAGTCTCTCGTTGAGAAAGATATTATTAGAGCTTTCCGACAATTTCGGGGAGACTCGTTGTGAGATCTCCATCATCTCATCGTCTGCTTCTGCATTAAGCACATTGAAGAAGGCCGAACTTACTTTTTCAAGTAGCTTCCCACTCCTTTCCAGTGCGACGATCGTGTTTTCAAAAGTAGCCGGTTGTTTATTTTCTACTATCTCCTGAATTTCTTTTTCCAGCTGTATGATTCCTTTATCGAATGCCGGTTCGTAATGTTCGGTTTTTATTTCGTTGAAAGGCGGAGTTACAAATGGAGTATTGTATGATTGGAAGAACGGATTATTTACTGTTTGTGTCATATTTCTTATACATTATATATTATAGTTCTTATTTTATTTCCCGGATATTTCTTTTTAAGATGCAAATATGGAAAAAAATACCTGTGTTACAGAATAATTTCCCTGTAGATTTCCGATTTAGCTCGTTATATATTTGCCTGTCGATAATTGTGAGCAAGCCTGCTGACAATTGTGGGCAAACTTGCCGATAATTGTGACCAGGTCTGCCGATAATTATCGACAGGCAATTGCTACGCGAGGAAATTATGCTCTTTACATATGATTCCTTGTTTTATAACCTGTGTGATAAATGTTTTGTTTCCGTAATCCGGTGTAGTTGTCCGAAAGTAATGAAATTTGTGTATTTTTAGAGTAAGTCTAAGATATTCATGGTGTGGTGTATTTGCTGTTTTTAACAACTTAAGATGTGTTTGACAACACATCCCCAGTCGTGCTGTGTTTTCTAAAAGGTTATTTATCAATGTCTTTGTTGTTTTGAAAAAAACGAGTTTCTAAATAAATATGAAAGCAAGTTTGTTTTTTTAGTTTTTAAGTGATACATTTGGTCTGGATATCATAGCATTTTAATTATATAAGCATAAACTTAAAACCAAATACAAATATGAGTTATCTTAAATTTGACAAAACAGTAATGATAAACCTGGAGGAGTCGTTGACCCGTGAAGTGCTCCGAACCAACCGGACGGGGGCTTATCATTGTACGACTGTTGTTGATTGTAATACACGAAAATACCACGGATTACTCGTTATGCCTGTACCCGAGATAGACGACGATAACCATGTATTGCTTTCTTCACTGGATGAAACAGTGATTCAACATGGTGCGGAGTTCAATCTGGGTTTACATAAATACCAAGGGGACAATTTTAGCCCTAAGGGGCATAAATATATCCGCGAGTATAGTTCTGACACAGTGCCACGTACACTTTATCGGGTTGGAGGAGTTATTTTTTCAAAGGAAAAAGTTTTTTCTTTGTATGAAAACCGTATCATGATCAAGTACACGCTTGAAGATGCCCATTCGGCCACAACTCTCCGTTTCCGTCCTTTCCTTGCTTTTCGTAGCGTAAAATCACTGACCCAGGCAAACGGGAATGTGAATCAGTCGTATACGGAAGTTCCTAATGGGATAAAGACCTGCATGTATCATGGATATCCGGAATTGTATATGCAGTTTAATAAGAAAGTAAAGTTTGTTTATGAGCCTTACTGGTATAACGGAATCGAATATCCGAAAGAACAGGAGAGAGGTTATCCGTATAAAGAAGACCTGTATGTTCCCGGTTATTTTGAAATACCGATTAAAAAAGGCGAATCGATCATATTCAGTGCCGGTGATAGTCCGGTAGCGACCACACGTTTGAAGAGCTTGTATGAAAATGAGGTGAACGCCCGTACACCGCGTACCAGCTTCTTTAACTGTTTGAAAAATTCCGCGCAGCAATTCTATTTCCGTCCGAAAGAAGACGACGCTTACCTGTTAGCCGGTTATCCCTGGTTCAAGGTTCGTGCAAGAGACTTGTTCGTAGCGCTTCCCGGCTGTACGCTGTCAATCGCTGATCCGGTACGTTTTGAAAAGATCATGCATACGGCAATGCCGGCGATCAGAGCTTATATGACTGAAAATAAAAAAGACTCCGTTATTCGTGAAATAGACGAGCCGGATGTCTTCCTGTGGGCTATCTGGGCGATTCAGCAATATGCCAAAGAAGCAGGCGTGGAGCGTGCGAAAGAGTTATATGCTGAATTTGTGAACGAGATACTGGAGTTTATTTCCGGCCAGAAACATCCGGATATGAAGGTGATGGAAAACGGTTTGGTATTTGCCAATGGCCGTGATAAAGCAATTACCTGGATGAACTCCACCATAAACGGTAAACCTGTTGTGCCCCGTTCCGGTTATATAGTAGAGTTTAACGCATTATGGTATAATGCCCTTTGTTTCTATACGGAATTGACGGGTGGCATACCTGTTGAAAAATACGACAAACTGATCAAAGCGATGGATACATCTTTCCAGGATACGTTTGTGAACGGATACAATTATCTGTTTGACTCAGTGAATGGTTCCATTGTGGATTGGAGTGTACGTCCTAATATGATCTTTGCCGTTTCATTGCCTTATTCTCCGTTGACGAGAGTGCAGAAACGCAGTGTCGTGGATATCGTTACAAAAGAATTGCTGACACCTAAAGGATTGCGTTCGCTCAGTCCGAAGAGTGAAGGCTACAGACCCTATTATGTCGGTCCGCAATATGAACGAGATTTGGCTTACCATCAGGGAACAGCGTGGCCCTGGTTATTGGGAGCTTATCTCGAAGCCTATCTCCGGGTGTTTGGAAAGAGCGGAGTCTCTTTTGCCGAACGTATGCTGATAAGCATGGAGGATGAAATGTCATTGCATTGCATTGGTACAATACCTGAGTTGTTTGATGGCAACCCACCGTTTACCGGCCGTGGTGCTATTTCGTTTGCGATGAATGTGGCCGCTATCCTCAGGGTTGTGGATTTATTGAAGAAGTATAACGCCGAATAAAACGAGTACCAGATGAAAGCATTGATGTTTGGATGGGAATTTCCTCCTCATATCCTGGGAGGATTAGGAACGGCCAGTTTCGGACTGACCAGAGGCATGGCTATGCAGCCGGATATGGATATAACATTTTGTATACCGAAGCCCTGGGGTGATGAAGACCAGAGTTTCCTTAAAATCATAGGAGTTTGTAATGTCCCGATCGTGTGGCGTGACGTAGACATGGAGCATGTGAAAAATCGCTTGTCCAAGTTTATGGATCCTCAGAAGTATTATGAGTTTCGTGACCATATATATGCAGACTTCAGTTATCGCCAGGTGAATGACCTTGGCTGTATGGAGTTTTCCGGACGTTATCCGGATAATTTGCTGGAAGAGATCAACAACTATTCGATTGTTGCCGGTGTGATTGCACGTACGGAACAATATGATGTGATCCATGCACATGACTGGTTGACTTATCCGGCCGGTATCCATGCGAAGAATGTAAGTGGCAAACCGTTGGTGATCCACGTGCATGCAACCGATTACGACAGAAGCCGCGGTAATGTAAACCCGGATGTGTATGCAATCGAAAAGAATGGTATGGATAATGCAGATCATATCATTACCGTAAGTAATCTGACACGTCAGACTGTGATTGAAAAATATCATCAGGATCCGTCTAAGGTGACGACCGTACATAACGCCGTAGAACCTATGAGTCCTGAAATCCTGGCGATTCAGGATAAGAAAGGTGTAAAGGACAAAGTAATTACTTTCCTTGGCCGTATTACGATGCAGAAAGGCCCCGAATATTTCGTGGAAGCAGCCGCAAAGGTATTGGCTAAAGCACCTAAGACTCGTTTTGTGATGGCTGGTAGCGGTGATATGATGAATAAAATGATCCGTTTGGCTGCCGAACGTAATATTTCCGACCGTTTCCATTTTACCGGATTTATGAAAGGTAAACAGGTGTACGAAGTGCTGAAAGCCAGCGATGTATATGTGATGCCTTCCGTGTCTGAGCCTTTTGGTATCTCTCCGCTTGAAGCTATGCAATGTGGTGTCCCCTCTATTATTTCAAAACAGTCGGGCTGTGCGGAAATTCTGGACTATGCAGTAAAAGTGGATTATTGGGATATTGAAGCAATGGCAGATGCCATGTATTCAATTATTACCTATCCGGCTATGCATGAATTCCTGAAAGTGGAAGGAAAGAAAGAGGTAGATAATATTAAGTGGGAATATGCCGGACAGAAAGTTCGCCGTATCTACGATCAAGTAATTAATAAATAACGACAAGACAAAAATTAAAACAACTATATTATGAAAACGATCTGCTTTTATTTTCAGATACATCAGCCATTCCGCCTGAAAAGATACCGTTTCTTTGATATTGGAAACGATCATTATTACTATGATGACTTCCAGAACGAAGAAATTATGCGCCGCATAGCTGAACGTTGCTACCTGCCGGCTAATAAGGCAATTCTGGAAATGATCAAAACAAGTGGAGGCAAATTTAAAGTTGCATTCTCTATTTCCGGTCTGGCTTTGGAACAGATGGAGATTTATTCTCCGGAAGTAATCGACAGCTTCAAGGAACTGGCTGCAACAGGTAATGTTGAATTCCTGGCCGAGACATATGCTCATTCACTGGCTTCTTTGGGTGAGAATGTGGAAGAATTTCAGGATCAGGTAAAGAAACATAAAGAAAAGATACACGATCTGTTCGGTGTGAAACCGAAAGTGTTCCGCAATACGGAATTGATCTATTCGGATGATATTTCAGATGCAGTCTATAAGATGGGCTTCAAGGGAATGTTGACTGAAGGTGCAAAGCATATCCTGGGATGGAAGAGCCCGAACTATATGTATAGTTCTTGCATACAGCCTCAGTTGAAGTTGTTGCTGAAGAACGACCGCTTTAGTGAAGACTTGTCCATGCGTTTCAATAATTACAACTGGAACGAATATCCGTTGACTGCCGATAAATATATTTCCTGGATTGCAGCTACTCCGGATTCAGAACAAATCATCAACCTGTTCATGAATTATGAAGTATTGGGATCATTGAATCCTGCAGAAACAGGTATTTTTGATTTCTTCAAGGCTTTACCTCGCTTTGCAGCTGATAAGGGAATCGGTTTCTCTACACCGTCGGAAGTATTCTCTCTGTTGAAACCGGTTGATTCTATCTCTGTTCCTTATCCGATGTCATGGGTTGACGAAGAAAGAGACTGTAGTTCCTGGTTAGGTAACGTTTTGCAGCAGGAGGCGTTCCGCAAGATCAACGGTATCAGTGAACGTGTCCGCCTGGTGGAAGAACGCCGTATCAAACAAGACTGGAATTACTTGCAAAGCAGCGACCATTTCTTTTATATGAGTACAAAGCACGGAGGTAGCGGTTTTAGTCCGTATGATAATCCATATGATGCATTCAATAACTATATGAATGTGCTGTCTGACTTTATAGCCCGTGTAAATGCCCAGTTCCCGGAAACAATAGATAACGAAGAACTGAACTCACTGTTGACAACAATCAAGAATCAGGGAGAAGAGATAGAAGGACTCCAGACTGAACTTGAAAAGCTAAAAAAGAAAACGGCTAAGAAGAAAACAGAGGCGTGATTGAATTAAAAGGATAAGGCTGATTCCATAAGGAGTCGGCCTTATTTTTTTGTATGTACTTAAATCTCGTTTTAAACGAACTTCAACTTCGTTTAAAACGGGTAAAATCTCATTTAAAACGAATATAGACTCCGTTTAAAACGAGATTTAGCTCGTTTTAACCAGTAAATCGACCCCGGAAATAAATCGAAGTAAGAGGTGAAACAAAAAAAGCGGATAGTCCTTGTTAGAGCTATCCGCTTTTTTTATGATCGGGAATTTACTTATATTCCGTTGTCGTTATGACAATTTTTGTCGCTTCTTTTGTTTTGAGCAACTTGACTCCGGAAGGAAGTAAATAATTATTTATAGCAGTGGTATATGGTTGAGATTGTCCGTAATAGTTGTTTGATTGAGCTGTAAGACGTTCAACTGGAACCAAAAGCAATACCATATCCTTGTCAGGATTATTCTTTATATGTTCCTGCATCAAGTTGGAGATATTATCATACGAATAAGATCGACTACTAGTGCTGTAACTGGCGAGGAATGATGTTCTTTTATCTTCTATCTTGTTATTAACAAAGAAAGTAGCCAAAGAATCTTTAGGCAGCAACAGTAAATTTGAAGGAGCGGAGAGAGCCCATTGCCAGTTTTCCTGCGGCAGTGCTTTTATTGTCAGAGGTATATTGTTGATAACACGGTCTCCGATTCTTTCAACTATATCCTGAGCTGGAATTGTTAATTGAGTATATACACCTGCCGGTGTTTTCAGATAAGCAATTGAATCATTTTCCTCTAACAACGGAGTCAAATCTGTATTTTTGAAACGGTTCAACTGCAATACTTCTTTGGTTACATTGAACGTTTCACTGGAATATGCGGTGGAATCCTGACCCTGGCTGCCTTTCAAACTGTACTTATAGTAGATCGAGAAAGTTGAATAGGTAATTTGCAGAATATTACCGCTACCATATGTATTTGTTATATACAATCCGGGGAAGAATTTATTAAAGTTCTCCTGGCTGCTGAAAGTACTTGGATTTTTGATTGATTCATCATAGAACTTCTGACCAAACTCCTTAGGCATCCGGATTGTAACAGTCGGAATAAAAGTGCGATCACCATTAGAATCAGTGGCATTACGAATACTGTCAGGTACAGAATTATCATATGCAGTATATGTTTGCATGCCCAATGAATTCTGCATGTCACAATACTCCAGCGGATCGAAGTTCGTATAAAAATCTCTTTCCAGTTCTTTGTCTACCAAATATATCTGAGCACGCATAGGAGCTAAAGAGTCACCCACCCAGGCGCCGTTCTGATACATGATTTTAAAATCGATAGAGTCAATCTGTCCATTAATAGGTTCATGCTTAAATTTGAAGTCATCCGGGCAGTAAAACTGGCAGATGTAATCAGATTTCACGTTACCATACAACGGATCATAGAACTCCCCGAGAAGTCCATTAGTAGTTCTTGCATATACCGAATCCATCAGCAATGTTGTCGCTTGCATCTGGAAAGTATCTACATATACGGGCATTTTGTCTCCGTCAGGCTGAATTGTCGAGCCAACCAGATTCAAATCATCACTACACCCACTCAGGATTGTTACTCCTAAGCCCAGGCCAATTAATAAAGGCTTGATCTTCATCATTTTCTCTCACTTATTTAGAATCTAATACGACATCGTAAAATTCGTTGAATGCATCCATATAAGTTTCCGGCGACTGATAAGGAAGGAACGGAGTATCTTTCTTGGTTGCAATATAGTCCAGTACATCCTGGTTGATCGTTTCACTACCTTGTATCACACCATCAGCCATGTCGATAGCCAGTTTCGTCAAGCCGACAAAGCTGGTATCTGTCTTAATACCTTTCAGGTCGCTGTCTTTGGCTCCGTCTGTTTTCAGTTTCTGAGCCAGTTCTTTTCTTAACGGTGTTTTAAAATCATCATTATAAATAGAATAGACTATTTTTGCATTTTTAAGACATGGATCGTCTGCATACATTCTTTTTATGTATAATGCAGTCAGTGCAGATATCCATCCGTGGCAGTGGATCACATCCGGTATCCAGCGAAGTTTCTTCACTGTTTCCAGTACTCCACGTACATAGAAGATCGAACGGTCGTCGTTATCTTCGTATTCGTTTCCCTCTTCATCGCTGACAGTATGTTTACGCTGGAAGAAGTCTTCATTATCAATGAAGTACACCTGCATGCGTGCGGCCTGAATGGATGCTACCTTAATGATTAGCGGATGATCCGTATCATCAATGATGAGGTTCATACCCGACAGGCGGATCACTTCGTGCAACTGATTGCGTCGCTCGTTGATATTTCCGAATTTAGGCATGAAAGTTCTGATTTCGCGACCACGCTCCTGAATGCCTTGCGGCAGATTCCTGCATATTGTTGCAATCTCAGATTCGGGAAGGTAGGGTGTTATTTCTTGAGCTATAAACAAGATTTTTTTTGCATCCATTCTGTAAACTAGTTTTATAAAGACGGCACAAAGATAATAAATTTCTTTCATTTACCGTAATTATTTATTTGCTTTGCACCGTCAATAAGCATCTAAAAAGATGAAAATAGTAAACAGCATTCAAGAATTGAAGCGTTATCTTGCCGAAGAAAGGCAGCATAACAAGCAAATAGGCTTTGTTCCCACCATGGGAGCATTACACAACGGACACCTGAGCCTGGTTAAGCGTTGCGTGGAAGAAAACGATGTGTGCGTTGTCAGCGTTTTCGTAAATCCGACCCAGTTTAACGACAAAAATGATTTGGCGACTTATCCCCGCACGTTGGATAAGGACTGTGCATTATTGGAGCCGGCCGGTTGTGATTATGTTTTTGCTCCGACAGAGGCGGAGATGTATCCTGAACCGGATACCCGCACATTTGATTTCGGAACAGTATCGGCCGTGATGGAAGGGGCGCGCCGTCCGGGACATTTTAACGGGGTGGCCCAGATTGTCAGCAAGCTGTTTTATGCCGTAGAGCCGGATAATGCCTACTTCGGGGAAAAAGACTTCCAGCAGATCGCAGTGATCCGTGCCATGGTAAAACAGTTGAATATTCCTGTAAAGATTAACGCCTGCCCGATTCTGCGTGAGGACGACGGGCTGGCTTTAAGCAGTCGTAACGTTCGTTTAACACCGGAACAACGTCAAAAAGCACCGTTAATAGCACGTACGTTAAAAGAAAGTACTAACTTTGCAGCCGGAAAAAGCGTACAGGAGGTTATTGATTATGTTGTGAATACGATTAATGCCGACCCTGTTATGCGGGTGGAATATTATGAAATCGTAGACGGAAACACCATGGAGTCGATCAAAAACTGGTCGGATACCGATTATGCAGTCGGCTGTATCACGGTCTATTGCGGTGAAGTTCGCCTGATTGATAATATAAAGTATAAGTAGCTGATAAATAAGGTGATTACCTTTTCGAAAAAAAGTCAGGACTTTTGATTTTAAAAGTCCCTTATTTTGAAAACAAAAGTCCCTTATTTTAAATGCAAAAGACCCTACTTTCGTTTGAGGGACATTTAATGGTAATCAAATTATACAGAAAACGATGTTTATAGAGGTAGTTAAATCAAAGATTCACCGGGTGACGGTAACGGAAGCTAATCTGAATTATATCGGTAGTATCACTATCGACGAAGATTTGCTGGATGCCGCCAACCTGATTGCCAATGAGAAGGTGGCTATTGTGAACAACAATAACGGTGAACGTTTTGAAACGTATATCATTAAAGGCGAACGCGGTTCGGGCGTGATTTGTCTGAACGGTGCAGCAGCCCGCAAGGCACAGCCTGGCGATATCATCATTATCATGTCGTATGCCATGATGGATTTTGAAGAAGCCAAAACATTTAAACCGGCTGTTGTGTTTCCCGATACAGCAACAAATAGACTGATATAGAGCATCGGTAGCAGCATTTAGAATGTTTTTAAACAACAATAAAGAAGCTCGCCGGTTGCCGGCGGGCTTTTTTTATGGTCTTGTGTTTCCCCATTTAGAAAATAATAAGAGTAGAATATGTATACGAACAAACAAATCTGGAATGTAAGTTATCCTATTTTTCTGAGTTTGTTGGCGCAGAACATTATTAATGTGACCGACACGGCTTTCCTGGGAAGGGTAGGGGAAGTTGAATTGGGAGCCTCCGCGATGGGTGGGCTCTATTATATTTGTGTGTTTACGATTGCTTTCGGATTTAGTACGGGGTCTCAGATTGTGATGGCCCGCAGAAACGGTGAACGGCGGTACAGTGATGTAGGACCGGTCATGATACAGGGGGTATTTTTTCTGTTGGCACTGGCGGCTGTGATGTTTACTTTCTCCGGTCTCTTTGCTAAAGATATTATGCGGTTCATGATTTCTTCCGATACGATTTTGGGAGCAACGGAAGAGTTCCTCGACTGGCGTGTGTTCGGATTCTTTTTCTCTTTCGTCAATGTGATGTTCCGGGCGTTGTTTATCGGTATAACCCGGACAAAGGTACTGACTTTGAATGCTATTGTGATGGCGTTGACGAATGTGCTGCTCGACTACCTGCTGATATTCGGGAAAGGTGGTTTTCCTGAAATGGGTATCAAAGGGGCGGCTATTGCCTCGGTGATAGCAGAGGGGGTGTCGATTGTTTTCTTTTTGGTTTATACCCGTCTGACGGTGGATATAAAGAAATATGCATTGAATCAATTCCGGTCGTTCGATATCAGGTTGCTGAAACGGGTGTTAAGTATTTCTATATTTACCATGTTACAGTATTTTATATCGTTGAGCACTTATTTCATGCTTTTTGTAGCCGTGGAGCATCTGGGGCAACGGGAGTTGGCGATTGCCAATATTGTGCGCAGTGTGTATATCGTTCTGTTGATTCCGGTTAATTCTTTATCCACGGCAACCAACTCTTTTGTCAGTAACAGCATTGGTGCGGGACATACTGACCAGGTTATCCCGATTATCCGACGGCTTTCTTATATCTCATTGGGTATTGTGGCTGTATGTGTTTTTATCACCTGTATTTTCCCATCGGCTATCTTGTCGGTTTATACGAATGACGCCTCTTTGATACATGCTTCGATACCTTCGCTTTATGTGATTGCCGGAGCCTTGCTGATAGCGGCTGTCGCTAATATCGTATTTAATGGTGTGACAGGTACGGGAAATACCCGTTCTGCCTTTGCGATGGAGTTGGTGACACTTGTCTTTTATACATTGTTTATCTATGTGGCAGGGATGCGTTTACATCTTCCGGTTGCTATTTGTTTTCTGACCGAAGTTGTTTATTACACCGGACTGCTGCTGGCAAGTGTAATTTATTTGAAAAAAGCAGCTTGGCAGAATAAAAAGATTTAGAGGTTTACATCCTTTTTCTTACCTTTGCACCCTATTACGTTAGAAATTAGAAAGAAAAAAATAAATACACATACGAATATGTTTGAAAATTTAAGCGAAAGGTTAGACAGATCGTTTAAACTGCTGAAAGGTGAAGGCAAGATCACCGAGATTAATGTGGCTGAAACACTGAAAGATGTGCGCAAAGCCCTTCTTGATGCCGACGTAAACTATAAAGTAGCCAAGTCATTTACCGATACGGTAAAAGAAAAAGCGTTAGGACAAAACGTACTTACTTCCGTTAAGCCCAGCCAGTTGATGGTTAAGATCGTTCATGACGAACTTGCCAGCCTGATGGGAGGAACGGCTATCGATATTAACCTGAGTGGAAATCCGGCTATTATCCTGATGTCGGGTTTACAGGGTTCCGGTAAGACCACTTTCTCCGGAAAGCTGGCCAATATGTTAAAAACCAAAAGAAACAAGAAGCCGTTGCTGGCTGCCTGCGACGTTTACCGTCCGGCGGCTATCGAACAGTTGCGTGTTGTCGGTGAGCAGGTTGGTGTTCCTGTTTATATGGAACTGGAAAACAAGAATCCGGTAGAGATTGCGATGAACGCTATCCGCGAAGCCCGTGCCAAGGGTAACGACGTAGTGATTGTCGATACGGCCGGTCGTCTGGCGATCGACGAGCAGATGATGAAAGAGATTGCCGCTATCAAAAGTGCTATCCAACCGGACGAAACATTGTTCGTTGTCGACTCCATGACCGGACAGGACGCGGTGAACACTGCCAAAGAATTTAACGAACGTCTTGACTTCGATGGTGTAGTTCTGACTAAGTTGGATGGTGATACCCGTGGTGGTGCCGCCCTTTCTATCCGTACGGTAGTCGATAAACCGATTAAGTTTGTCGGAACCGGTGAGAAGATGGATGCATTGGATACTTTCCACCCGGAACGTATGGCCGACCGTATCCTCGGTATGGGTGATATCGTTTCTTTGGTAGAACGTGCCCAGGAACAATACGATGAAGAAGAAGCAAAACGTTTGCAGAAGAAGATTGCTAAGAACCAGTTCGACTTCAACGACTTCATCTCCCAAATCCAGCAGATCAAGAAGATGGGTAACCTGAAAGAACTTGCTTCTATGATTCCGGGTGTTGGTAAAGCCTTGAAAGATATCGATATTGACGATAATGCCTTCAAGAGCATCGAAGCGATTATCTATTCTATGACGCCGGACGAACGTGTTAATCCGGCTATCCTGAACGGTTCACGCCGTCAGCGTATCGCCAAAGGTAGCGGAACGACTATCCAGGAGGTAAACAAACTAATCAAGCAGTTTGATGAAACCCGTAAGATGATGCGTATGCTTACTGCTGCCAAACCGGGAAGTAAGAAATTCCCATCGTTTAAAAGATAAAAACTAAAGAGATATATTATGGAAGACAATCATTATCAATTACTGGACGGAAAAGCCGTCTCTGCTCAGATGAAGAAAGAGATGGCGGAAGAAGTCGCCCAGATCAAAGCCGCAGGAGGTAAGATTCCCCACCTGGCAGCTATTCTGGTAGGTCATGACGGAGGAAGTGAAACCTACGTAGCCAGTAAAGTGAAAACTTGCGAAGAAATCGGTTTCAAATCGACGCTGATTCGCTATGAGGACGATGTAACCGAAGAAGAGTTGCTTCGCCGGGTAGACGAACTGAACAACGATCCGGATGTAGACGGTTTCATTGTGCAGCTTCCGCTTCCGAAACATATTTCAGAGCAAAAGATTATTGAGGCGATCGATTACCGTAAAGATGTTGACGGATTCCATCCGATCAACGTGGGACGTATGTCGATCGGTCTTCCTTGTTTTGTTTCTGCCACTCCGGCCGGTATCCTGGAATTGCTGAAACGTTATGAAATCGAAACGAGTGGCAAACATTGCGTGGTTTTGGGACGCAGTAATATCGTTGGCAAACCGATGGCAATGCTGATGATGCAGAAGACTTATCCGGGAAACTGTACGGTAACTGTTTGTCACAGCCGTTCAAAGAACCTGAAAGAAATGTGCCTGAACGCTGACATCATCATCGTTGCTTTGGGCGTTCCCGAATTCCTGAAAGCCGATATGGTGAAAGACGGTGCCGTGATTGTTGATGTTGGCACTACCCGTATGCCGAGTAGTGTTACTAAGAGCGGTTATAAGCTGACCGGCGATGTAAAATTCGACGAAGTTGCCCCTAAATGTTCTTATATTACGCCGGTTCCGGGAGGTGTTGGTCCTATGACAATCATTTCTTTGATGCGTAACACGCTGTTAGCCGGGAAGAAAGCGATTTACAAGTAAAATATTTGTATAATTTTCTTTGAAAACGCTTGCGGAATAAGAAAAAACATCTATCTTTGCACCGTCTTAAAGAGAAATACTCAACGAGACTGAAATGGTGAGCGTAGCTCAGTTGGTTAGAGCATCGGATTGTGGTTCCGAGGGTCGTGGGTTCGAATCCCATCGTTCACCCCAAGATAGAAAAAATAAGCCATCCTGTTACAGGGTGGCTTTTTTTATGTCCCTCTAGTAAAAAACTTACCCGGTATCCTATTGTTTCCCCAAAATATGAATAACATTTGTTGTAACGATTCATGTGTCAATATTGTAGGCATAAATGTCAGATTTGTGAATTGATAGTAATAAAGGAGTCCTATTTTTGTTGTGTAATATTCAAATTAATTAAATTTTTAAATTATGAGAAGCACAATTGTAAAATGGATTTTAAATTTGTTTGTGGGAATTGCCTTGACAACCAGTACTGTTGAGGCGCAAACAATTATTCTGACAAGTGATCAACAACTAAACGATTTAACAGATCCTGATAAAAAAATAGATAATTCGTTGGGGTATGATTCTCGTTTGGAAAGTCTTCGTGATGTTTGTAAACGAGGAAAGAGTTATGGATCAAAAGAACTGATTGTTGCGTTTGATGAATTTTTCCGTCAATATCGTACAGATAAGAATACGGAACGAAATTTAACTCCTGATATGGATGAATATGTTGATAAAATAAAAGTTGTCAGCGATTTTGTTTCTAAACAGGATATGGGACTTTGTTTGAGCCTGCTTAGTCCGCTTGAATTGGGTTTGGCATATAAAAATCAAACGGGCAACAGCGGTCGTTGGCTTGCTTATAAAGTCGGATTGAGGAATCCCCGTACAGGACAATTCAGCTTGCAGATGTGGCAGCAGTTGTTTTGGACGAATAATAAGGGACAAACTCCGGTAAAACTTAAGGGTGTAAAGGCTTATGCTTTTAAAGAAAAGGTGGTATCTACATCTATGCGATCTGTAAATCCGGATGATATTGTTTTATTGGAAAATGTGAAATATGAGGAGATTGATTCTATCAATGGCTCTGATCAGGGAACAATTCCGATGAAGCGCTTGCGTATCTATGGTGATGGAATCCAATGTGCAGGTTTTGATCGGGTTATGGTTATGTTAGAATATGAAACTCAGGAAATGGATTACTTTGATCCGGAAGCTCCGGCTTTCTTGAGTAACTTATTAAAGAAGTACCATGATAAAAAAGTAAATTTGACTTCCCTGTATTCTGATGAAATGCATATTCAACAAGATTGGTTTTATTTTGGACATCACGAAGAAGGTCAGTTTGCAGAACGTTATCTGACTAAAAATATGGCATGCCGGTATGAAGAGAAGTATAACCAGAAATTTGATGATCGCTACATGCTCTATTTTGCTTACGGAGCTCCGATGTTCCGTCCTACAACTGATGCTGTTGTCAATATTCAATATGTTTTGGGAGAAACACCGGATGCAATACATCGTACATTTTTATTACGTGACCGTTATTATCGAATGTTGAATGATGATGTAGTCAACTTATTCAAAAATGCGAAAGTTTATGGTGAAAAGCTGTTTGGGCATGAATTGAGTACGTCGGCGCATGCATCATGGGCACAGAGTCCTACGATAGACTATTGGAATTGTGAGAAATTATATGGCAATCGTTATAAATATGAATATACATCCAATTTTATCTGGGGTAATACGGTACATCAGGCATCTGCTGCTTGTTATGATTATTTTAAATGGAGTGAATATCTGCAACCGACCGGTAATGATTTTGCAGAAGGTGGTTGGAGTGACCGTAATTATTACGGGGCGGCAATGGCTGCATCCATAGGTGTTATCAATAAATATCCGAATGCCTATGCAGCAGCCTGGGGAATGCCGGATAAAGCTCTGGAACGTAAAATGGCTATAAATTATGCGTATGGTGCCAGTCCGAGTGAGCCAATCCGCTTAATGACAGGAAATGTGCACCGCGATACTGAAGTGTTGATTCTTTATCCGATGAATTTGGTTGCTGTGGAACCGCGTTTTGGAAGTTGGATGACGCAATATGGATATGCAAATTATCTGACAACTGATAAATTGCTTGAAATGGGATCTGTACAATCGGACGGACATATCCAGGTCGCAGAAAAAAAGTACGGAACATTGGTTGTTATGTTTGAGCCGTTACCGGAAAAAGGATTACTGGATATGATGGAACGTTTTGTTAAAGCTGGTGGAAAAGTTGTCTGGTTCAGTACTCCGCCTCTGATCGATAAAAGTGGGGAAAATTGTACCAGGCAGTGGCAGAGACTGTTTGGAGCTCAGTATAACCATGATTGTTATATGGGGGAAATTGCATCCGGGAAAATGATTGATTTTTCCGGGAGTTTGTCTGATGTTCCGGATCAGTCAATCTTGACAGATTTTATTGTAGACCGGATTTATCCGGTAACTCCCGTTTCTAATGCGGAGATTATAGCTTATTCAGACAAGAAAGTGGTTGGGACAATGCTTAAATATCCTGATGGAGGAATTACTTGTTATTGTGGTTTCCGTCCACGTGATGACCAATCGGCAAGCTTGGGGTATGAAACCCGTACTTTGTTTGAAATACTAAATGCTTGTAATGCTTATCCTTCTACCGGAAAGTTTGTGGTAAATGATAATCCGTCGTATCTTTCAAGGACTGGTGAATACTTTGTTTCTTCTTTCCCAAATTCTACAACCATGGTAGTAGCACATTATCGTACACATGCTGAAAGTTGGTTTGGAGGTTTCTCAAGAAATCAGGAAGATGATGAAAAAGTATTGCTTGAAAATCCTCTTCCATCAGATCGGATAGAATTGAAACAGGCAAAAATTAACGGGCATGAGGTATCATATATAGGACGTTTATCTTTAGGCTTTCGTTTAGACGGTCAACAATTGATTGCATTTTCAGGACAGCAGTGTAATGAAATTACTCTTGACGGAACTCATTATAAATTTGCAGATACCCCCGTGGATTTAACATTTTCGCCTGTAGATAATGATATGTCTCGCTATCAGATGTATGTTGCCGGTGAGGGTAAAATAAGCATACCTCTTCCTGCACATGTGAAAAAAGCTGAAGTCCGTTTTAATGGTAAAAAAATTAATTGTTCGGTGGCTGACCATCGTCTTATCCTGATGATTTTACCAGTTTATGCAGGAAAAAGGTTGGATCTTAGTTTGAAATGAGAAGGATAATTAGTAAAAAATATTTTATGAAACATTATTTCTTATTGGGAATGATCTTTTTATTGTTACTGTTTACAAGAATAGGACAAGCACAGGAAAGATTGGATTTATCGGCACAGATACCCATAGTAGCCTGGTATGGCATAAGGGCAAATGAAGCGACCGTTGAGCGTTTCAAGGAACTGAAAGAGGCAGGATTTACTATAAACTTTAGTGAGTATTCAAGTTTGGAAGAAGTGGAAAAAGCGCTTGACGCGGCACATAAAGTAGGTGTGCAGCTGATAATAGCTTGTCCTGAGTTACGTAAAGAACCAGAAAAAACTGTTCGGAAATTTATGGAACATCCGGCGGTTGCAGGTTATTTTTTACGGGATGAGCCTGTTGTTGCAGATTTTGCAGCGCTAGGTGATTGGGCTAAAAGAATACAAGCTGTAGATAATCGCAAATTTTGCTATCTGAACTTATTTCCGACAGGAGGTGAGGAGCATTTGAGGTTTTTGGGTGTTCAGAATTATCGTGAATATATTACCCGTTTTAATAAAGAGGTTCCTCTACCATTTCTTTCTTTCGACCATTATCCGGTTCTTGGAGATAATGTTTTGAAAGCTGAATGGTATGAAAATCTGGAAGATTTCTCAGATGAAGCAAGGAAAATCGGTAAGGATTTCTGGGCGTTTACTCTTGCTACCAAACATGGACCATATCCTGTTCCGACACGCGCTTCTTTACGGTTACAACTATATAGTAATCTGGTTTATGGAGCCCAAGGGTTACAGTATTTTACTTATTGGACACCGGCTGGTGATTCTTTTTATGATTATCAACACGGACCGATTGGTTTGGATGGTAAGCGAACGGAAGTTTATGATTTGGTGAAAGATATGAATGCTGAGATCAGATCAATTGCCGGAATCTTTTTGGGTGCAAAAGTTTTGTCGGTCAGACATACAGGAAGTGTTATACCGAGAGGTACGACACGTTTGACCAGTCTTCCTGAAAAGGTGAAGGTTTTGGATACACATGGATATGGAGCCATTATTTCATTGCTGGAAAATGGAGGTAAGAAATATCTTGCTATTGTAAACAGGAGTCTGATGGATACAATGGAGCTTACCTTTTATGCAGATCCCTCCGTGAAACGTGTATTAAAAGATGGAAGTCTTGTTCCTGCTGAATCGTATACAGCTACTTTATTGGTCTCCCCCGGAGATATATTGATTTATTTGTTGGAAAAATAGAGATTGAGAATGCATTTGAAATAAGAAATATTTATATCAGATGTATTTGTCAAAAATGAAACTTGAAAAATCATTTTTTTAATATTTAATAAAAAAAGAATTTGTTCCTTTGATATTAGTAAAAATATATACCGTGTAGAACAGATGAAACAAATTAATGAAACCGAAAAAACGCAGGTTATAACCTGTATAATTGACAAATCTTTTTGTCAATTATACAGGTTATAACCTGTATAATTGACAAATCTTTTTGTCAATTATACTATTCTATAATAAAATCTTGTATTTGGTTAGTGCTTTTGAAAAGTGCTATTTTGACTATCCTTTGTAAATCATCCATTCCTATATATAAAGAAACAGGATAAAAATAAGCTTCTTTATCCTGGAAAATCCTATTTGTTTTTTGTTAAATCGTCATTTGAACGGAGTAAAAACATAGTTTTTGCTCCGTAGTGAAATCTTTATGCCTTTGCCGAAGTATTCTTTGGCTAGAATTCAGTTAATTATAATAATAATACAAACTTTTATTGCAATATGTGAACGAGAATTGTTGATCTTTTACCCTTTCATAAGAATTTTAGGGTAAAAATTGAAGTAAAGATGTTGAACCGTTTCTGAAATGAGTATTCTTGATTTTGTCAAAAAATGAGAACTTATGAATCTCTCAAATGCACATGAATAATTGTGTATATACTTTGTTATTAAGCTTGCTTACTATAATGTACAATAAGCTAATCTTTTATGAAAAATGTCAGATTAACAAAATTAGGAGGCAAATCAGCTTTGCTGATCACCTCATTGTTGTTAACCCCTTTCTATGGGTATTCGGAAAAATCTAATGTTATACCGGAAAAAAATGAAAAGGCAGGAGTTCAACAACAAACTTCGCTATTAACAGGTATTGTCCTGGATAAAGACGGTTTCCCGTTGATTGGTGTAAATATTATGGAAAGTGTTACAAACGGAACTGTTACCGATGCAGATGGTAAATTTTCCATTAAAGTAACTCCACAGTCTGTGTTGCGTGTATCCTATATTGGATATGTGACCCAGACAATAAAGGCAGGGAGTCAGAAATCTGTATCCATTACATTGCTTGAAGATACAGAAACACTGGAAGAAGTAGTAGTGGTAGGATACGGTTCTCAAAAGAAAGTGTCTGTAACCGGAGCAGTCGCTGCAATACAGACGAAAGAACTGAAACAAAGTTCTGCTGCGAATTTGTCAACAGCTTTGGCTGGACGTCTACCGGGATTAACAGCTTTGCAGACATCCGGACAACCGGGAGGAGATGATGTTACATTTTATTTGCGTGGGGCTAGTACCACAAATGGAGCAACTCCTCTTATTTTAATAGATGGTGTGCCACGTGATAATATTTCTACGTTAGACCCGAATGAAATTGCTTCCGTATCTATATTAAAGGATGCATCTGCTACCGCAGTATTTGGCGTTCGTGGTGCTAATGGTGTTATAATGATTACCACACGTCGTGGTGAGGTTGGAAAAACAGAATTAAGTATTTCTGCGGATTATAGTTTGCAGCAATTTACTGCCCAGGCAGATCGTATTCACTCCTGGGAATTTGCAGAGTTACGTAATCAGGCGTTTCGCAATGATGGATATTCTGAAGCGGATTTGCCTTACACCGATTATATGATCGATATGTATAGGTCTGGTAAAGATCCTGTATTTTATCCGGATAGGGATGTATATAGTGAATTTTTTAAAAAATGGGCTCCTCAAACTCGTGTTAACGTGAATTTGAGTGGGGGAACAGAAAAATTGAGCTATTTCATGAATGTTGCTTATTTGGGGCAAGGAGGCCAATTCCGCACGGAATCGGAGAAGGATCTGGGATATGATCCGAGTTATAAATCGGATCGTTATAATTTTCGCGCAAACCTGGATTATAAAGTACTTTCAAATTTAAAGCTTTCTTTGAATCTGGCTTCTTATTTGGAAAAGGTAAATACTCCACAAACAAAAACTCTTTATGGAGGAAGTGTCGCTGCTATGATTGAAAATATGAGGGCTTATATTTGGGGAACACCTCCGACAGATCCGGGACCACTGACTCAAGAGGGTTATACGTTGATAGATGGAACATCTGTTCCGGCTGGTGAGGTTGTTAATCAGTCTGGTCAGGACCGCAATACTTATGGGGAAATAAACCGTAGAGGATATCAGCAGGAAACGAATACTAATTTGAATTCATCGTTAATCGTGGATTGGGGATTAGATTTCATAACGAAAGGACTTAGTAATAAATTTATGATTTCTTTTGATTCAAAAGCTGTGACTACTTTACAGGGAGTCCGATCGTATGATGCTTATGGTGTGTCGGTTGCCAGAACGGCGGAAGACCAATCTTATTATACAAAAGTGAGAACGAATGAAAATAATGCTATTTCTCTCTCAAAGTCTATGGCGACCAACTATTATATGAATATGCAGTATTCATTGAATTATGCCCGGAAATTTGGAGTGCATGATGTCACAGGGATGGCTCTGGTTCAGCGTGATAATTGGCAGGAATATGCAGCAGATTTACCTTATAATATGTTAGGTGTTTCAGCGCGTGCTACTTATGGATATGATTCTCGTTATCTGGCTGAAGTAAATATTGGATATAACGGTTCCGAGCAATTTGCAAAAGGACATCGTTTTGGTTTTTTCCCTGCTTTTTCCGCAGGTTGGGTGGCTAGTAATGAAAGTTTCCTGAAAGATAATAAGACTATTTCTAATTTGAAGTTACGTGCTTCTTATGGTAAAGTGGGTAATGATAAATTAGGTAGTACACGTTTCTTGTATATAAGTAACATTACGAGTGGTGGTGGAGTTATTCCTTCTTTAGGACGTGGGCAAGCCATTTCACAAGGGAAATTAGGAAATACCAATTTAAGTTGGGAAATTGCTTATAAACAGAATTATGGGGTTGACATACAGCTGTTTAATGAACTGTCTTTAACTTTTGATTATTTTAAAGAAAAACGTGAAGGAGTTTTGATCTCTCGTGGTACGGTACCTGAAATTCAGGGAGTAGCACTTGGTAATCTGCCTAAAGTCAATATGGGACGTATTGATAATCATGGATATGAGTTGGAGGCAACTTACAATAAGCGATTAAACGATGATTGGTCATTTACTGTAAAGGGAAATTTCGCGTATAATAAGAATACCCAACGTTTTATGGATGAAGCACAAAAAACGGCTGATTATGCATATCGTTACAGAAGTACAGGTTACAGTATAGGACAGTGTTTCGGATATAAAATAGACTATAGTAATGGTAATGGATATATTAATACAGAAGAAGAACTGGACAACGCTTTGGCTACTTATCAGGTAGGAGGAACTCCTCGTTTGGGTGATTTTCTTTATGTGGATGTAAATGAAGATGGTGTAATTGATGAGAAGGACCAGGCTCCGATCAAGTATAGTGATATACCTCGTATTACTTATGGCTTTTCTGGTTCTGTAAACTGGAAGAATTTTGATTTTTCATTTTTGTTTTCCGGTATAGCTAAAGCATCCCGTGTATATACTGGTTGGGGAGCTACAGAGTTCGGTTTGGTTGGTTTCTACAGTGATTATCATTTGCAGGCTTGGACTGCTGAACGTTATGCTAATGGTGAAGAAATTAAATATCCAGCCTTGGCATCCTCACCCGGAACTAGCCAGAAGGCAAATGATTTCTTTATTATGGATCGTTCTTTCCTGCGTTTGAAGAATATAGAACTGGGGTATACATTGCCTAAAAAACTTTTGAAAAAAGTCGGAATTAATAGTACACGAGTTTATGTAAACGGGAATAATCTATTGACATGGAAGGCCATGAAAACTGATGCAATTGACCCGGAGCAAAGTGCAGAGCTTAATTATCCGATTACTAAGATGATGAATTTTGGTATTAATGTGACATTTTAATCATTGAAAGGAGAGTTATATGAAACTAACATATTTCTTAATATCTTCAATTGTTCTGTTGGGAACATTGAATTCTTGTTCTGATGTCCTGGATGTAGCTCCTGATGGAACGCTCACTATGGAGGAAATATATGCAGACCCGGATAAAGTAGGTGCTTTGTTGAATGCTTGTTATAATAATATTCCTCAAAAGGGATATGCTTATTGGTTTTTTGATCCTTTAGTGACAGCTTGTAGTGATGAAGGGTGGTCTTCGGAAGAAGTACAGGGAACAAGTATTCAATCAATGTATAATGCGAATGAATCAGCGTCTTCCCATCCGATAAGAGATATGCACGATGGACATGGTGCAGCCAATAATGCTTATTGGTCCAGATATTGGCAACAAATACGTTTGTGCAACCAGTTTTTGGAAAATATAGGGACAGCGGCTGTAAATAGTGAAGCAGAACGTGCCCGTTTTACCGCAGAGGCACACGTTATGCGTGCTTTTTTCTATTCAGAGTTGGTTAAATGGTTTGGCAAAGTCCCTATTGTGGATAAAACCATAGCGTTTGATGCTGATTTTTCTACATTGAAACGGGAAGCCGTGTATGATGTTGCCCGATTTATAGCAGAAGACTGTGATGCCGGTCTCAATTGTGCGGAACTACCCTGGCGTATTACAACGGAAGATGAAGCAATGCGGGCAACTAAAGCATTAGCTTGGGCTGTTAAATCTAAAATGATGTTGTTTGCAGCCAGTCCTTTGTTTAATGCAGGAGAAGATCATTGGGAAGAAGCATATCAGATGAATAAACAGGCAGTAGAGGAATTGAAAAAGAATGGGTATGCATTATTTACCACATGTACTAATCCTTCAACATTTGGAACATATGACGCTGCTGCTTTTCATCAGTTGGTTTGTCAAAATGCAGACTATTCAGCAGAACCACGTGATAAAGAAACAATTTGGCAACATCGTGCCGGAGGTGTTTTCGTATGGCATGTCGGTTATATAGGAAGTTCTATGGATGGTACTTATAAATGTGGAACATGTCCTACTCAGGAGCTGGTTGATGCTTTCGAAACAACAGATGGGCAGCCTATACTGGATTTGGCTAAACCTTATTTGGATGAAAAGCATATGCAACCGAATTATAATCCTAATAATAAAATATATGATCCTAAAAATCCGTATGAAAATCGTGATCCGCGTTTGACAGCAACAGTTTTATGTAATGGTGATTCTTTAATCTGGAATAATGGAGAAGTATTTACTGTTGAAACTTATGTGAATGGCCGACATGGAATTAGTCTGGATCCGTCTGACAGAGCTCATAGTCGTACCGGTTATTATCATAGGAAATTAGTTACTCCCCAGGCTTCAAATACAAATCAAATAAATAATTCAAACTGGAAATTTTTCCGGTTAGGAGAAATTATTCTGAATTATGCGGAAGCAGCAGCAGAATCAGGGCATTTGGCAGAAGCTAAAGCTGCCGTGGATGAGATAAGGGCTCGTGTAAATATGCCTGCGTTGCCAGCCGGTTTGTCGAAAGATGAAATGATTTTACGTGTTCACAATGAGCGACGCGTTGAATTAGCTTGGGAAGAGGTTCGGTATTTTGATTTACGTCGTTGGCAGAAGCCTGAAGGTAATTTGAATGCTACATGCCAGTGGTTGACAGGAATGAGAATTACAAAAAATAATGATGGCTCGTTCAATTATCAACGATATAATATATCTACAAATCCACGTGGTGGATATCAGAATAGAGATTTATTATTGCCATTACCATTGGACGAAGTGTCCCGTTTGGAGTCAACAACGGGAGTCTCCTGGCAAAATCAGGGATGGTAATATTCTGTATAACTTGAAAAGAATCTAAATTATGAGCTACATAAAAAATAAAATATCCATATTGGCTATTTGTGCTTGCTTGAGTTCTCCGGGAATATTAGGTTGGGCACAAGATCCTTCTATTCAATTAAAAGGGTTTGTCATTGATGAGTTTGGAAAGCCGATTTCCGGGGCTCTTTTGAAGTCGGAAAACGGAAAATGCGAATATCTGACAAAAGTTGATGGTACGTATGAAATAGATATAAAGGATGGAAGCCAATATATTACAGTTTCATATATCGGTTATGATGATAAAAAAGTATCTGTCGTAAATCACGAAGGATTGGAATCTATTCAGTTGTCATACGATGCTGAAAAAATGGATGAGGTCATAGATTTGGGATATATGTCGTTACCTAAAAGGGCGGTAACCGGAGCTGTTTCCAGAGTTTTAGGTTCAGATTTGGATAAGTCTCCTGAATCAAATCTGACAAAAACTTTTGCAGGTCGGTTTACGGGGTTGACGACGATAGAAACAAATGCTGAATTATCCCGTGGAGCATTGAGTTCTTCGTCAACAGGGGTAACACAATTGGTCAGAGGGCTTTCTACCATTAATGGACGGGAACCGCTAGTGATTGTGGATGGAATTATTTGTCCTAATACGAATTATACATATATTACTCCTAAAGAAATAGAGTCGGTAACTATATTGAAGGATGCTGCTACAACGGCTATTTATGGCATTCAGGGAGCAAATGGGATAATTTCGATTAAGACTAAGCAGGGACACATTGGAAAAACAAAAGTAGAGGTGAATTTTGACCAGTCATTCCAGCAAATGACAAAAGAACCTTTATTTGTTAATTCATCCGATTATGTTACAATGAGAAATCAGGCAGGCTATAATGATGGTCTGGGGGGGTATTCCCAGTTTTCTAAGACGGATACCGAGTTGTTCCAAGCTGGAGGTAATGAATTATATCCAAATAATAACTGGTATAAAATGTTTATACGTCCTTTGACTTTAATGTCCAGAGTAGGTGTAAATGTAAAAGGGGGAACTGAGAGAGTTCGTTATTTTTCTAATGTGAATTATATGCATCAGCAATTGCCGTTTAAAACAGCTAATGAAAGTGGTTCGAAGTATGATCCGACTCCTAAAAATAGCTGGTTTAATTTCCGTTCGAATATTGATGTGAAAATAAATGATTATTTAAGTGGTTTCATGCGGTTGTCCGGTAATATTAAAACAGAAAAGACTGCTGGTTATGGTAATGAGACTATTTATAACCATATATTTAATTTGCCACCCACGATGTATGGTCCATTAACTCCGTCAGGAGACGGTCTAAGTAACGGTAATCAAGTTGTAACACATGATAATGAGAAAACTCCTGTCTACGGGATGCTGAACCGTTCTGGTTATATTCAGGCTCTTGTTGCCAATATAAACGCTCAAGCAGGTTTGACTTTGGATATGAGTTTTCTTACTAAAGGTCTTTCTGTAAGCGGGACAATGGCTTATCAAACTAATTCTGTGAATCAAACAACTACAACTCAGAATTTTGAACGTTATGTCCGTTCAAAAGACTTGTCAAAGTTGGATTTTTCATTATTAGGTTCAGACAACAATACTCCTCTTTCTTACGGAAAAAGTTCTACATTTTATTACAATTTGAATCTTTATGCAAATGTGGATTATAAACGTAGGTTTGATGATCATAGTATTAGCGCCATGGGGTATATTTTTTATTTGCAACAAGAGAAAGAGGTCTCTTCTGGTTCCGGTATGTTGCCATATAAACGTGAAAGTTTAGGACTTACAGCAACGTATGGTTATAAAGACCGTTATTTTGTAAAAGCGGATTTGGGATATTCCGGTTCTGAACAGTTCCACCCGGATAACCGGTATATTGCTACTCCGGCTATTTCCGGTGCCTGGGTTGTTTCGGACGAAGCTTTTTTGGAGAATTGGACTTGGTTAAGTAATTTGAAATTAAGAGCCTCGTATGGTATTACAGCAAATGATCAGCTGGGTGGGGAACGATTTTTATATCTGGATTATATTGATGTAAGTGGTAATGAAGGATTAAAAGGTAATCCGGATTTGATGGCGGAGAAGATGAAAAAGCAAAATTATGGTTTTGATCTGGGGCTGTTCAATGAATTGACCATCTCTTTTGACTGGTATAAATCTTTGTGCGATAATATGCTGGTAAGTAGTGCCGGTTTAGTTCCGGAATATCAAGGAACTGTACTTTCCAACTATCCAAAAACGAATACGGGTAAAATGGAAAATCATGGTTTTGAAATTGAAGCAATGTATGATAAAAAGATTAATGAAGATTGGTCTTTTTATGTAGGCGGCGCTTTCAGTTATAATAAGAACAAGGTTATTAGTATTAATGAATCTCCTTATTCAAATGAGTATGCTTATCCGTACCGTACAGAGGGATTTAGTTATGGGCAACAGTGGGGATATTTGATTGATTACAGCAATGGCAATGGCATGTTTAATTTTCAGGAAGAACTTGAAAAGAGCGGCTTGAGTTATGCTTTCGGAACTCCTCGTGTCGGTGATTTTATCTATCAGGATTTAAACGGTGATAAAATAATAGATGAAAAAGATAAAGCTCCGATTTTAAACACTTCTATACCGCAGCAGTACTATAGTTTCTCCGGAGGTTTTAAGTATAAGGGCTTTGAAGTTAATCTTTTATTTCAAGGTGTTGGTAAATATTCAAAAACGATAAGTGGTGTAGGTGCATATGAATCGGAATATCAGGGTGTATTTACAGACCTTCATTTAAAAGCATGGACTCCTGAACGTTGGAATAATGGAGAAGAAGTAACTTATCCGGCTTTATCGTTGAAAGCATCTACCAACCATCAGCCAAACAGTTTCTTTATTATGGATGCATCTTATTTGCGTTTAAAGAACGCGGAGATTGCTTATACATTACCATTGAATACTTCAAAGAAGGTTTTTGCAGAAAAAATCCGTTTTTCTTTAAGTGGACAGAATTTGTTTACAATCGATAATATGCGCTCAAAACATATAGATCCGGAAATAGCTAACATGGGTACTTTCCAACCATATAGAGTGTATAATATTGGAGTGAGCTTAACATTTTAAATATAGATATTATGAAGAATCTGATAAATATATTAGTTGTTACTTTTACATTGTGCTGTTCTTCCTGTGCAGATTTGGATATAGCTTCCGATGGGCGTGTGTCGTTGAATGATATTTTTAATCGATATGAACGTACATCTGCTTATTACTCCAATTGCTTGGGATATATGCCTCAGGTTGGATTTACGTATGAAAATACGAATACTCCTTTGGCTTCTTTTTGTGATGAAGCCCATGATGCAAATGACAACCAGGACGGACCGGTATCCAAGTGGTATAAAGGATATACGACTCCTGAATATAACCCTTTAACAGCCAGTTATATGGATCCTTGGTCGCATTATTTTGAAGGTATTCGTCGTTGTAATACTTTTTTGCTTTGTATAAATGATCCGGAAATGGCCACTTATACTTTTAATGAAGTAGAAAAAAATGGTTGGATTGCCGAGGTTCGTGTTGCACGTGCGTTTTATTATTTACAATTGATAAAACGTTATGGGGGAGTTCCTCTAATAGAAACTCCTTACGAGACGAATCATGATTTCTCGACAGATAAACGTGCCTCTTTTGAGGAATGTGCAGATTTTATTATTTCAGAATGTGATAAGGCTTTGGCTACGGTAGAGTCCGAAGGGCAATCAATTGGTTTTCGTTGGCAAATAAATGATAACGAAAGAGGAAAATTGACACGTGCTTTTGCTTGTGCTGTGAAATCTCAGACGGCTTTATATGCAGCAAGTCCTTTATGGAATGAGAACGGAAGCAGTAAATACACATGGGAGAAAACAACAGAAATTACCAAAGAGGCTTTAGATCTTTGTTTGCAACATGGTTTTGAGTTGTATAGTCAGGCTCCGGATCCTGCAATCGCTCAGAATGCATATGCCTATTATTTCATTACTCGTTCAGATCCTAGCCGTTCATGGGATAGGGAAACTATCTATGAAACGACCTCCTGGCGTTCAAATGTCTGGAAGTTTGCCGGGACTCCTATTACAAATGGTATGGAAAAGGCTGGAGCCGGACCCTCGCAGGAGTTGGTAGATAGTTATGAAATGATTGATGGTACTCAACCCATTTTAGGTTATTCGGATGCAGAGCATTTGCGGCCGATATTAAATACGGCTTCTTCTTATGATCCGAAAAATCCGTATGCGAATCGTGATCCTCGTTTCTATGCGTCGGTTTATTATAATGGGACTATTCGGTATTTAGATCAACCTAATGGAGATGTTGTAGAAACATATGTGGGTGGAAATTGTGGTATCTCTGATAAGGTGACGGATATCCGTTATACTCGTACGGGATATTATATGCGTAAATTCAATAATTTCAAATCCGGAATCGGGCAGGATGCAGATGGACTTATGCGTATTTTTCGCTTGGCTGAATTATATTTGAATTTTGCAGAGGCTGCTTATCAGGCTGTAGGTCCAGATGGACAAGTGGTATCCAAAGTAGGGGCAGAGGCGTTATCTGCCAGAGATGCTGTTAATAAAATCAGGGTTCGTGCCGGTATACCGGCATTATCGTCAGGTATGTCGAAAGATTCTTTTGAAAAACGTTATCGAAATGAACGTCGTGTAGAATTAGCTTTCGAAGAACATCGTTTCTTTGATGTTCGTCGTTGGAAAATTTTAAATGAAACAGATGATTTTGTGACAGGTATGAAAATTGTAAAAGAGGAGGATGGTACTTTCACATACAATCGAATCAAACTTGCATCGCGCGGGACAAATGCAGATAAATATTTGCTCTACCCGATTAAACAGACAGAAGTAGCCAAGATGTTGAAACATACGGGTGCTAACTGGCAGAATCCGGGATGGTAATTGAAGATATAATTAAAAAAAGTATACAATGAAGAAATATATTCTATTAGTAATGTTCATCTCGCTTTTTATTTATGCATGCGACGATGATGACAATAATAAGGGCCATATAGATCCTGTCAGCAATGTGGAGTGTATACCTTTTATTGGTTCTGTCACATTGAATTGGGTGAATCCAACAGATGCCAATTATTATTATACATTGATTTCCTATCGAAATTCCCAAGGAGAAAATGTGAATAAAAAGGTTAGTAAATATAGTGCTGATGCTAATAGCAACGTATCGGTTGTTGTTGGAGGATTTACAGATACGGAAGAACATGAGTTTGTTTTGACATCTTATGGATATGGTGGAGAATCCTCATCTTCTGTAATGGTGAAAGGTGTTCCTCAGGGTATAGAGGAGGCAAAAGATTATGTAATCGAAACCGTTGAAATGGAACCGGCAAGTGGTGGCGCAAAGATTTCCTGGACAAATGAGACATTTGTGGGAGTTGACCTGATAGTTTCATATTTGGATAAAAATAATGTGAAACAGGTAGTTACAATTGATGCAACTCAAACAGGGGTATATGTTGTTACCGGTTTTATCGCTGAAACAAAATTGACGGTTTATGCAGTGAATCAAGCGGATGGTGGAAAGTCTGTAGAAAAAGAGTATGTGATTACTCCGGTTATTGATCCGGATGATGTTGTTTATCCCGATGTGGAATATGTAACTTTCCAGGCTACAATTAATGATATGACATTGGTTGCTTCTAATCCGGAGAATTCAAATGAATATACGATTGTAACAACAGGAGAGGACCCTTATATTTATTCAAATGGCTTAGCTGCCGCAAAAAAAGGTTCTACCATGGTATTCCGATATAAGTCTACTAAAAGTGTTAAGTTACAAATATTCTGGTGTACTTCGTCTTCCGGACCATCTGAAGCTAATTCGACAACGATAGAGTTTCCGGCAGCAGAAGAATGGACAACATTTGAACAGGACTATACAGCCGGAATGGCTACTGTCGGCTGGGGTAATTCAGGTGATTATATGCGTTGTGATTTCGGTACAAATGCTGATGTTACAATAAATATCAGAAATATACGATTTAAATGACTTTTCGATAAATGATAGAGAGGGTGTATACAGGAGTTTCCAAGAATTTCTTGTATCGCCCTCCTCTATAGATATGGAGAAGTCTTTAAATATATCTTTATATGATATTTGCATCTGATATGATTAAAATAGGAAATGTATGAAGTCAAAGAGTTTTTGTTTATTATTACTTTTCATTTCTCTTTTAGGGTTGAGATGTACTGAGAACTGTGCCGGGAGTAAAGCGAAGGTGGTGGATTTGAAGTGCCGTGGTCTGGTAACCCCGGAAGGAATAGATGAAGCCGTTTTTAGTTGGAAAATCGAGTCAGAGGAGAATGGCTTTATTCAGTCTGCTTGGGAAATAGAGGTTGCTTCTTCCCGAGAGGATTTGCAGGATGGTAATTATATTTGGAATTCAGGAAAGACTGTTTCAGAACAGCAAGTGAATGTACGTCCGGATATCGCAATACTAGAAAGAGGGCCACTTTATTGGTGGCGTTTGCGCATTTGGGATGGAAAAGGACAAGTAACGGTCTGGAGTGAGCCTTCTTTTTTCTCTTTGGGGTTAAATACGTCTGATTGGAAAGCTAAGTGGATAACTTCTGTTTGGAAAAAAGATAGTCCGATGCCTTATTTTCGTAAAGTATTTGATACAGGGAAGGCAGAATCGAAACTACAGAGAGCCGTTGTCTATTTTTGTGGTTTAGGATGTGGTGATCTTTATTTGAATGGTGAACTTGTCGATAAAAAACGAATCCTTGACCCTGCGCAAACGAATTATGAGCAGTATGCCCTGTATTCTACATTTGATATCACATCCGGGTTAGTGAAAGGTGAAAATTGTTTAGGTGTGATACTTGGTGAAGGTTGGTACGGGCAAAACAGTGTCTGGGGACCTTGGGCTAAATATGGCGATCCTCTTTTTAGATTACAAATGGAAATAACTTATGAGGATGGTTCTAAGGAAATGATTGTTTCAGATGAATCCTGGCTGTGGACTTCCGGACCTGTGTTAAAGGGTAATATATATGCTGGTGAGGTGTATGATGCTACAAAGGAAATTAAAGGTTGGTCAGAAGTTGGAACTCAACTGAATGGATGGAAAAATGCTGTAGTTGCAGAAGGTGTTATTCCGGTGAATTTGTTTCCTCATGTTATGGAATCTATTTGTTTGAAGAATGAAATTAGAGCGGTAAAAAAATGGAAGGATCCTTCCGGAAATTGGATATTTGACTTTGGGGTTAATATTGCCGGTGTACCACAAATAACGGTAAATCAGCCAAAAGGAACACATTTGAAAATGCGGATGGGGGAACTTCTTCGTGAGGATGGTTCAATCGAATATAATACAACCGGAGTCTTTGCTACAGGTGTTGTACAAACAGATGAATACATTTGTGCCGGAAACGGTCGTGAAGTCTGGAACCCTCGTTTTACCTACCATGGCTATCGCTATTTGGAACTTTCCGGTCTGGCAGCAGAGCCTGAATTGGATTGGATAAAGACAATTGTTGTACATACGGATGTCAATAAGAGAGGTGAATTTGAATGTTCTGATGAACAAATTAATAAATTGCATGAGTTAGCGGTCAGGACAATGCTCAATAATACGCATGGTTTGCCGACGGATTGTCCTCACAGAGAACGATGTGGTTGGTTGGGAGATGCACATACCGTAGCTCCTTTTGAGAATTATAATTTTGACCTGAATAATTTTTGGATGAAATATATGGAAGATATCAGTTCGACTTCTTCCGCATTTGAGAAAAATACACTTCATCAAAAACTTTTTAATACAATATTTTATTTTGCAGATAAAGCGCCGGGAATCCCATATATGATTTCTCCGGGAAAACGTCTTTGTGGGGTTGCTTCTCCGGATTGGGGGACGGCCGTAGTTCAATTACCCTGGTACACTTATTTATATTTCGGCAATGAAGAGCCTTTGCATAAATATTATCAGGAAATGAAACAATGGGTGGATCACGTGGAGAGTTTAACGCTTAATGATACGCTTTCAACCAAACATATTGTACCTTACGGATTGGGTGACTGGTGTCCGCCGGAAGGAAATAATGCGATTGATTGTCCTGTTGCTTTGAGTTCTACAGCTTTCCATTATCTTGATGCTTCGATTTTGGCTAAAACGGCTGCTATATTAGGAAAGAATGATGATGCCGGATATTACAGTGGTTTGAAGGATAAGATTGCAGCTGCTTTTGTTGCCGAATTTTACGATAAAGAAAGTACAACATTCGGTAGTCAGACTGCTGATGCAATGGCTCTTGATTTTGGACTGGTTCCTGCCGGAGATGAAAAAGCTGTTTCTGATGCGATTGTCAGGAATATGAAAGAAAAATATGATGGTTTTATGCATACGGGAATATTTGGTCTAGGACGTATTGGGCAAGCATTATCACGTTTTGGCAATAGTAAAATGGCATGGGATATGTTTACTAAAACAGGTGAGAATAGTTTTGCTTATATGTGGACGGATGCTGATGCTACATCTCTTTGGGAGATTCTTCCGGTAAATGGAAAGAGTAAGGAAATGTGTTTGGCAGGATCTTCACTTAATCATCCCATGCAGGGTGGTTATGACACTTGGTTTTATGAAGATATAGCAGGCATACGACCGGATGTGTCAGGTCCGGGTTTTAAAGTTATACACTTTGAACCAACAATGACATCTTATCTTTCCTGGGCAAAAGCTTCGATAGAAACACCTTATGGGAGAACGGCAAGCGAATGGTCCCAAGAAGAAAATAGTTTGGTATGGATAATAACATTACCTCCTAATACATCAGGCATTGTAGCATTACCTGATAGTAAAAAGATACATGTAAACAAACGTTCTTTTAATAAGGCTGATTATCCACTTATTGGAAGCGAGGAGGAAGTGTCTCTTTATAAATTTCCATCGGGAGTATACCAAATAGAAATTTATAAAGAATAAAGAAATATATAATTCGTTTTGAATCAGTTTTGTCTTATTTTTATAAACTCTGAATTTATAGATTATGAAACATGTTAATGGTCTTTGTATAAATCAATTATGGACTTTTGGACTGATAGGGATAATGGCCCTGTCGGGATGTGGAAATCAAAAGGATACCGTTCATTCGAATGTGAATATGCCTGATTCTTGTTGGGATACTTATTCTGATACCTGGGTGGCAACAGATGCTTTGGGACGGACTATGCCGACACAGGAAGAGGTCGGAAATGTCAAAGATGATAAGCGTCGTGTGGTTGGTATTTTTTATATCACGTGGCATTCGGATAATTTGGCTAATTTGAAGGCTCCTTATCGTGCTGATGTAAGTAAGGTGTTGGAAGAAGCTCCCGAAGCTCGTCTGGATGCTAATCATCCGGCATGGACAGAAGGTTCTTACCATTGGGGGGAACCTGAATTGGGATATTTCCTTAGTCGTGATGAATATGTGATTCGTAAAGATATGTCGATGCTGGCCGATGCCGGTGTGGATGTATTAGTTATGGATGTAACAAATGCAGTCCGTTATTGGGATGAGTGGGAAACTCTGTTTACAACGATGCAAAAAATGAAAGCGGAAGGTAACAAAGTCCCTCAATTTTGTTTTTGGGCTTTCAACGGACCTGTGATTTCTGTTGTACAAGATTTATATGATAAAGTATATAAAGAAAATAAATATAAGGATTTATGGTTCTACTGGGGGGATAAACCTTTACTGTTGTATAACGGAAAACCGACAATGGATGCTAATGGCGGAGGTGTGAAGAACCCGAATCCTCATTATGATCCCAAAGCATTGACTGACCCTTCACATCCTCACTATAATGATCCGGATTACATAAACGAGTTTTATACGGATTATACCCAGGATGTGAAAGATTTTTTCACGCTCAGAACCATGTGGTGGGGATACTATGAGTGGGCTGGTGAACGTTTTGTCGGAACAGAAGGAAACTGGAGCTTTGGCTACGATTTGGGTGACGAACGAGTATGTAAAATGTCTCCGTCGGATTTGGTCGCAACTTATCAGGGAGAAAAAGAACAAGCTGTGGTTACTCCGGCTCAACATCCTATTTCCATAATCGGAAAATCCTGGACTCGTGATAAAAAGGAACCGAAGTTGAATGACCATGATATGCCTGAACCGACTTATGTCTCCTGGCTAGGGAAGACTGTAAATGATCCTACAGCATACGGTATCTATTTTCAGGATCGCTGGGATGAAGCATTGAAAAACGATCCTCAGTTTCTGTATTTGAATGACTGGAATGAATGGACTGCTGGAAAATATAACTCAGGGAAAGCTCCCGGGTCCGAATTACCCGGACCGACAGAATTTTTGGGACGTAAAAATCCGTTTTATTTTGTAGATCAGTATAATGCAGAATTTAATCGTACAATCCAACCGATGAAAGGTGGCTATACGGACAACTATTATATGCAGATGGCACAGAATATTCGTCGTTATAAAGGAGTTCGTCCCATACCACAGAGTAGTGGATACCAGAAAATCCGAATAGACGGGACATTTAAGGAATGGGATAAAGTCAAGGTTGAATATCGGGATACCAAAGGAGATGTAACTCATCGTGACCATAAAGGATATGGCGGAAATCATTATGTAAATAATTCTGGTAGAAATGATATTTTTTTATCGAAAGTAGCAGTAGATAAGGATAATATATTCTTTTATGTGGAAACGATGGATAAATTGTCCCCATTTTCTGATCCGAACTGGATGTTATTACTTATCGATGCGGATAATAATGCTTCGACCGGCTGGTACGGTTATGATTTTATAGTAAATAAAAAGGTTGTTGATGCGCAGTTGACAGAATTAATGAGGTATGATGAACAAGCCGGAGAGTGGAAGAAAGTAAATACATTGTCATATCGGGTGAATGGAAATCAATTGGAATTATCAATACCTCGTGCAGATTTGGGATTAATTGATGATTCATTTGTCTTTGATTTTAAATGGACTGATAATCCCGCAAATTTGAAAGATCCTATATCATTGTGTGTAGATGGCGATGCGGCTCCTAACCGAAGATTTAATTATCGCTATATCTGGAATAAATAAAATCGCGCAATAGAAAGCGTCTGTTTATAATATGAAATAACCTTAACAGCTAATGTCTGTTAAAACGTTGGCTGTTAAGGTTACTTTCTTTTCTATTTGTTTTTGTTCAGCCCGGCCCGGATGCGGCTGAGTGACTGGGGAGTTACACCGATGTATCCGGCTATCTCTTTCAAAGGAACGCTATTAAACAACTCCGGCATCTTTTTGATGAAAGCCAGGTAACGCTTTTCCGCCTTCGGGCTGGATATATCGACCAGAACATCATCTTCATTAACGAGTATATCCATCAGAAGACCTTGTATCCATTTCAGAAAAGCCGGCGAAGACTCCGACAGTTTTTGTATTGTGCTGTTTCTCATTTCGATGGCAATACTGTCACTCGACGAACAGATTGTGTAACGTGAAGGATGTCCGCGGAAATATCCCCAGGAAGAGAATATGGTTTCCCCGGGGATAGCAAACCAAAGGGTTTGCTGTTCGCCTTCTTCTTCGATGTAGGCTCTCCATACACCTTTGTCCAGAAAATAGATGGAATCGTCCGTCTTGCCTTCCCCAATGACAATACTGCCTTTGGGGAAATGCAGGATACGGAGTGTCTGCCGGAGCAATGTCATTTCCGTATCGCTTAGGTTACACCGGTTGTCTATTTCTTCAATTAATTTATCCATTCCTACGTACTTTATCTACAATTAATAAAATGACGATAACAACTGTTGTGGTAATATCCCCTGCTGCTACTGCCAGCCATATACCATTGACATCCAGTAGTAAAGGTAATGTGAAAAAGAATACGACAGGCAATATTCCCCGTAAAACTGTCAGTGATATCGCACGCCGTAACCGTTCGATACTGGTATAATAACCGATTATGATGATGTTGATACCGAAAAACAGGTAATCGGTAGCAAACAGCGGTAAGCCGGCTACTGCATATCCCCATGCTGCACAAGCTGTATCGGGAATGAAAAGAGTAACGATGCTCCGGGTAAAACATATAAACAGGAGCATGATGCTGAATGCGAATGCCAAAGTGAAAAGCATGGATAAACGTAAAGCGTTATCCGAACGTTTCATCTGTCCGCATCCGTAGTTATAACTGATAATCGGCTGTGCGGACTGTACGGTTGCGTTGAAAACCATGAATATGATTGGGAACAGGTAGCAAATGACACTGTAAGCCGCTACGCCGTCGGCTCCCATATAATCCATAAAAACATAGTTGCCGGAAATAATCATAACGGATATCGTTATCTCACTAAGGAATACGGAAAAGCCGAGCTTAATCATATAACCTACATTCCGGAGCGTCAACAGCAAACTCTTGACACTCAGCTTCAACCACACGAACCGTATGGCTATCGAATGCCGGAACAGATAGACAATCATAATGGCGGCACCAACAAACTCACCTATATCTGTTGCAATCGCTGCCCCGAACAATCCCCATTTGAAAACAAAAATAAACAAATAGTCGAGAATAATATTCACAACGGTAGCAGCCAGCATCGCCCACATGGATATCTTGGGATTCGTCAGCCGGATAAAAAATGGAAGGGCAACCACCAGTACCGTAAACGGCAGGCTGATGGAAAACCAGAATAAATATTCAACCACCATATCCATCAGATATTCATCGGAGCCGAAGAGGGTGGCTATCTTATGCGGAAATATCGTTAGCAACAACGTCATAACGAGGCTGATGAATACCAATGCGATGACCGACTGGGTAAAATTAATATTCGCAACTTTCTTTTTACCCTGCGACAAATTGATGGAAGTGAGTATCCCGCCTCCCATGCCGAACATCAATCCGACTCCGGTAATAATCATAAAAATAGGGGCGGATATATTGACCGCTGCCATAGCATCACTCCCAATCCCGTTCCCGACGAAAATACCGTCTACAACGGTAAATAGTGCCGATGCGGCCATCCCCATAATGGTAGGAACCAGTAATTTGGTAAATAGTTTTCCTACGCTCATGCTTTTGAAATCAAGGCTATCCCTCTGCATATCAATTAGTTTTTAATAATAACGCCCGCAAAGGTAGGCCTTTAACCCCCGGATGAACTTACCAATTGGTAATAAATGAAAATAGATAAAATATTATATTGTAGATTGAAAAATATTCGTTTTTAAATGTGTTTGCTTCTGAATATCTACTGGTGATGATAATCAATTTCAAACCAGTGAAAGTGTTTTTTATTAAGGTATATTTGCTTATTTTTTTATTGTTCCGAATAAACTATTCTGTTAATAACCAGTCAAACAAAGCGACAAAAAATTGGAATAGATAGATATTTGGACTATGATGAAGAAGAAGATGAGTATTGTGCTGGCCGGAATGCTTTTGTGTTTTGCTCCGGACATGTTTGCAAATGAAACGGATGGAAAGATTAAAGGTATTGTAATGGACGGCGAACTGGGTGGACCGTTGGAGTTTGTTACAGTGCAGGTTAAGGCAAAAGGTTCGGATAAGATAGTGCAGGGTTCCGTTACCGGGAGTGACGGAAATTACACTATCGGCGGATTGAAGAAAGGGGAATATGTAGTTACTTTTTCTTATATCGGCTATGAAGAAGTGTCTAAAAATATTTCTATCAGTAGCGACAACCAGATTTTGAGTCTGGGAGAGTTGACACTGACAGAAGATGCCAATCAATTGGGAGAAGTGGAAGTGGTGGCGAAACGGCCTCAGATGCGGTTCGAGATTGACAGGAAAGTCTTTGATGCGACGCAGGATATTGCGGCCGAAGGTGGTTCGGCAAGCGACCTGTTATCCAATATCCCGTCTGTAGAAGTAGATAATGAAGGCTCGGTGTCGTTGCGGGGAAACTCCAGTGTAACGATTTGGATTAATGGTAAAGCATCGGGTCTAACGGCTGATAACCAGGCGGATATTCTGGATATGATGCCGGCCGGAGATATCAAGCAGGTAGAAGTTATCACCAACCCTTCTGCCAGATATAGCCCTGAGGGTACAGCCGGTATTATCAATATTATATTGAAGGATGACCGGAAACCCGGTTATTACGGAAGCGTAAAAGTCGGAGCCGATACGGACGGAGGGTATCAGGCGAGTGGTAACATCAATTACAGCAGTAGTAAAGTGGATGCTTATGCCAATCTGAATTACCGTAACCGTGAGTTTAAGGGAGGAGGCATCACGAGTCGTCTGAATACGACGGACAACAGTTTTCTCGACCAGACCAATGATTCCGAACGGCAGCATAATAATTGGTTCGGACGTTTTGGCGCCACCTGGCATATCACTAAAAGCGATGACCTGGCATTTAATGTAACCGGTATGACCGGTGGTGGAGACAATAGTGAGAATATCCATTATAACTCTATCGACAGTCAGAAGAATACAATCTACACCAGCGACCGTATGACCAATGGCGATTCGGATATGAAAATGTATAATCTGGAACTGAATTATGTTCATAAGTTCTCGGAAAACAGTAACATCGACCTGACGGTCAGCAATAACCAGTGGAGACGGGACGGAATGGATATTTTCCGGCAATCGACTGTCTATACGGACCCTTCCCAAACCGCTAATCCTCTTTATCAGACTCAGGAGAATGATATAAAGGACAAAACCTGGGAAGTCCAGGCCGACTACACCAATAAAATATCCGATATGGCCCGCATCGAGGCCGGCTATAAGGGTACTTTTCAGCGAAATGCCAGTCCGGTTGATACCTATACCGGAACGACAGCCGAAGATATCCGACAGGACGAGTCGCTTTACAACCGCTTCCTTTATAATCAGGATGTACATGCTCTTTATATGACATACGGCGGAAAATGGAATAAATTAAGTTACCAGGCCGGTCTGCGCGGTGAGTACTGGCGGGTGGATACCCGTTCGCTTGATTTCGACCAGGAGTTTAACGGCAAAGCCTCCGAGGCTTTTGAAAAAGATTATTTTAAACTTTTCCCGAGTGCGTTCATTTCTTATTCCTTGCCGAAAAACAATGAGTTGCAGGTGAATTATACACGCCGTCTGCGTCGTCCGTGGGGAGGACAGTTGAACTCTTTCCGTAATATATCCGATGCTTCCAATATCTCTTTCGGTAATCCGGAGTTGACACCGGAGTATTCTCACTCATTTGAATTGAATTATATCAAGAGTTGGGAATCGGGACATACTTTGTCTTTATCCGGTTACTATCGTTCGACGGATGATGTAATCCAGCGCATCCGTTTTCTGAATACGGAAGACAATGTAATGTATACCACCAGTGAGAATGTGGCAAAATCGCAGGCCAGCGGTCTGGAAATCGTAGGGAAGGATAAATTATTCAAGATACTCGATTTGACAACGACAGTCAACCTCTATTATTCTAAATTGGATGGTTTCAGTTATCTGCCGCAAGGTGCGGAAACACCGGTTATCGGAGATACGGATGAGAGTTTTGCCTGGAACGTCCGTATGATTGCCAACTTCAGCCTTCCCTGGGGCGTCTCTTTGCAGGGAACAGGTAATTATAATTCCAAACAGTTGATGGCACAGGGACATCGCGAACCGAATTATTCGGTCGACCTGGGCTTGCGTAAATCTTTCCTGAGCGATAAACTGACCTTGAGCATTAATGCCCGAGACTTGTTGGATTCCCGCAAATTCCGTACCGTTACAGCCGGCGACGGTTTCTGGCAGGACTCTGAGAACTGGCGTGGCGGAAGACGTGTAGGTTTCACGCTGACTTACAACTTCGGCAACATGAACAAGAAAAAAGATAAAAGCAAGAGCAGAAGCGAAGAGCCGGATATGTTTGATATGGAGTGATGCGTAAGAATGAAAGAGAGTAAGATTTTATATCCTTCTCCATTGTTATCCCGATACATAAAGTATTATTGGGTATTGAAAACTGATGGAATAGAACCTGTATTAATACAGACTATTCCGTCAGGATGCGTACATCTTGTTTTCCATCGGGGAGATAATTTGAATATTCAATCGAAAGGCTGGCAACCCAAGAATTTTGTCCGGGGACAGTTCTCAATATCCGGAAATCTGATTTCGAAGGGGAATATTGATATGATTGCGATTATCTTCCATCCTTTAGGTTTGAATCCTTTTGTACGATGTCCGATGAGTGAGTTGTATAATCGTTATGTTGATGTGGAGGATTTAGAGGATGCAGAGTTGAACCATCTTAAACGTATTGTTTCGAGTGAAAGGGAGGCTCAGGTTTGTATTCAGCAAATCGAATCATTTTTAATGAGACGGCTAGTTGATATCGGTCATAACTACAATCGGATAGAAAGTGTTATCCGGTTGATTGCTAATTATCCTCAAACAGATGTGGATACTCTGGCAAAGGACGCTTGTTTGGGATATAGGCAATTCAAAAGGATTTTCACAGAATACGTAGGAATGAATCCGAAAGAATATTATAAGGTTATTCGCTTTCAACGAATTTTGTATATGTTGCAAGATAATCCGGAGATGGAATTTACTGATTTGTCTTATTTGTGCGGATTTTATGACCCATCCCATCTGGTAAAAGACTTCAGGGAGTTCTCGGGTTGTTCGCCTACTCAATACCTGTCTTCACGTTCTCCGTATTCAACATTCTTTTCAAAGGATTGTAGGTTGAATAGTATTAAATATCATTGATTTCCATAGAGGAAGCCTTATAAAGTCAGTTTTTTACAAGTACCAAATGCATTAACGGCTTATTTTTGCAGAATATTCAACATTAAAGAATTATGCAAAAACAAGATTTTACTGCTATAACAACTGGTATAGCCAGGGTTATCGAAACGGAGGAAGGTGTATTAAACAGTTTGTCTGTAGAAGCTATAACCTTAAGGCGGAATAGCCAAAATCGGACTATAAAGCAAATACTGGGCCACCTGATTGATTCGGCCTCTAATAATCATCAACGAATGGTTAGGTTGCAGTATAGTAAGGATTTACTTTTTTTTCCGGATTACCGTCAGGATAATGATTTGTGGATAGCTTTGCAAGATTATCAACATACAGATTGGTCTAATTTGATTCAGTTATGGAAATTCTATAATTTACATATCATTCAGGTGATTCAATCTGTCGATAAAAGCAAGCTGGATAGTTATTGGTGTGATTTTGAAGGGACAAAAGTAACATTAAAGGATATGATAGAAGGCTATTTAGACCATTTGCTTCTTCATGTCGGAGAGATTCATGAATTGATGGTGGAACATACGAATCTTTGAATAATAACAAAGTCCTTTTTTTACACCGCTTTCCAGTAAAGAAGGATTATTTTTGCTGGCATAATAAAGCAAAATGGAAAAATTTCAGCTAGTACAACCGTCCAAGCTGTTAAGGCCATACGTGAAACAGTATTGGTTTTTGGCGATTGATAACGCGGAACGAAGTTCGCAGCGTTATGTGCCATCTGGTTGTGCTGTGCTTGCGTTCCACCGGGGTGACAAAATCTATTCAACTTTGCATCAGGAGATGCAGCCTCGTTCCAGTTTGTGCGGACAATCTGTTTCGTACACTGATGTTGTTTATTCCGGTAATCTCAATCTGGTTATGGTTATTTTCCAACCGGTTGCAGCACGGGTTGTATTAGGGATTCCTATGAATAATTTGCGGGATAAGAATGTAGATGTAGAGTTATTGGGAGATGCATCTTTGATTGAATTGGAGAAATGGATAATGGAAACGGAGGATAATAACCAATGTGTATATCTGATAGAACAATATCTGTTAAAAAAGTTATACGGTTTTACTTCCGAGCGGTTTGCCAGAATGAATGCGGTTGTTCAGTCTATTAATGACGGACAGCAGGATATTACGGAGCTTTCTCAGTCTGCTTGTCTCGGATATAAGCAATTCAAACGGGTATTTACTGAATATACAGGTTTAAATCCGAAAGAGTTTTTGCAAATAGCACGTTTCCGGAATGCTTTACATTGTTTACATGCTGGTTCGCAAATTCGTTTGAACCAGTTGGCTTATGATTGGGGATATTGTGATAAATCGCATCTGATAAAAGATTTCAAAACCTTTATGGGGTACACTCCAAAGGAATATCTTTCTATTTGTGATTCTTATTCGGAATATCTTTCTTTATTCAATTCTGTTTTTATCAATGGAGAACGGGAAACTAAAAGTAATAGATTATGAAGATATTGATTTATGGTGCCGGAGTAATAGGTTGTACGTATGGCTGGCAATTGGCAGAGGCCGGACACGATGTTACGTTACTTGTCCGGAAGGAACAGAAACAATTGATAGATGAACAAGGTATTCATATTATTTGTCAGGATTTTAGGAGCGGTATAAAGAAGACGGTTGATACAGTCTTTCGTCCTCATGTGGTTGACGGACTGGATGCACGGAATGATTTTGAATACATAATTGTGGCAACGAATAAGATACAACTACCGGATGTGTTGCCGGTTTTAGGTGTGTCCGCCGGCAAAGCGCATGTGATGTTCTTTCAGAATAATTGGGATTGTTTTGATGAGATTGCCCGTTTTCTGAAACCTGAACAGTATTTTTTCGGCTTTCCATTCATGGTAGGAGGTGGAAGAGAGGCGAACGGAATACATTGTGTTATTTCGGGAATGAAATATTCCCATACTCCTATCGGGGAGGTGGATGGAGAGATGACTCCCCGTGTGCGGAAAATGGTTCAGGCGTTGAACGAAGCACATCTGAAACCTGTCCTGTCCCGACAGATATTACTTTGGATAATTACCCATTACGCTGCGGCGGCGGGATTGACTGCCGGAATATTGAGTGCAGGCAGTGCAGCCAGGTTTGTGAATGACTCCGCTACTATTCGAACTACTATCTGCGCCATTCGTGAGGGTTTTTCTATTTGCTTGAAGCGTGGATATGCTGCCAAGGAAGAGAAAGCAAATAAATTGTATCGATTGCCTTTGTTTCTAAGTGTTCCGATTGCCAGGAAGATATATGGCAACGAGGCTTTACAACTTATGTTTGACGGTCATGTGAGTCATTCTCCTAAAGAGGTACGGCAAATGATTGAAGATATGATTGCCTACGGGATAAAATACGATATTGCCACTCCTCATTTAGCCAAATTAAAAGATACAATATAAATAATAAGTATTTTGTCTCAGAAAACAAAAAAAGCAGCTACTTTAAAAGTAACTGCTTGATTTTCAGTGGTACCACCAGGAATCGAACCGGGGACACAAGGATTTTCAGTCCTTTGCTCTACCAACTGAGCTATGGTACCGTTTGTTTTGTTTAACGGGTGCAAAGGTAGGGAAAATATGATACATTCCAAATGTTTCCTGAAAAAAATGTCGAAAAAAATGCATTTGAAGAAATTGAAGGGATGAATGCTATATTTTTTTGAAAAAAAACATCGAAAGTGTTTGCGGATTCAAAAATAGTTGTACCTTTGCAGCCGTAATCAAAAACGGGATGTAGCACAGTTGGCTAGCGCGCCACGTTCGGGACGTGGAGGTCGGAAGTTCGAGTCTTCTCATCCCGACTACAAAAAGAGGTAAATCATTTCTGATTTACCTCTTTTTTGATATCCTTTATACGTACATTATATATATAAGGACTTCCGCATCCGGAAATTGCTCATTTCAACATTATTTACTTTGACAAGCTGTTCCTGTTCTACAATGAACCCTCGTTTTTCGAAAAAAGGACGGGCGGTAATACTCACTTCTGAAAAGAGGTTGGGTATATGATTGTTTCGTGCAAAATCTTCTGCAAAATCCAATAACATGGTGGCAATACCTTTACCACAGAATTGGGGTAGTATGAACATACTGTGTAAATATCCTTGGCTATTAAAAGAAGTGAATCCTGTTATCCGGAAAGATTTTGTTTCTTCTGCAACGATAAATTGCAGGCCGCTTGTGAATAATTCCTGCCAACGTTCGGGAGAGGCACGTTGTACCCAAGCTTCGATTTGTTTGGGCGTATAATCTTTTTTACAATTATTTCTTACACTCAGCTCGAAGACGGAGTGAAGTTCCGGAAGATCGCCTGCTTCAGCTTTTCTCAGGCGGACCGGTTTTAACTGCATATGCAGGATTGGATAAGCTTTTCCCTGTCCGTCGATAGCATCCCGCGCTATAACTTCGAATCCTCTGTTCTGGTAAAAATGCAGGGCTTGGGTATTTTGCTCGTTTACATCTACCTTCTGCATCTTCTTTTCCCGTATGGCATATTCAAGCAATGTTTTTCCCAAGCCTTTTCCTTGCTGTGCAGGATGAACAAAAAGCATTTCGATCAGTTCGTCGCTTAATCCCATAAAGGCGGTGATTTGCTCTGTTTTTCTGTCTCTTATAATGTAGAGTTCTACTGCACGGAAATATTCGTTTCTTATCAGAGGTTTGTAATATTGGATATCATCTTCCGTCAGGAAATGATGAGTGCTGCGTACAGATGCTTCCCATAGCTGGATTAGTTCGTCGTAATCTCTAATGGAAGTAGCTTCATACATTGTTTGTTGTTGCTTTTCTTTCATGATTGTCCTGTTTTAGAATTTAAAATCCGGCTTTTTTTTCTATCCGGATGATTTGGTCTGATACCGGATGCCGGAATTCAAGGAACTCCGCATGCAGGTAAAGGCGGTCGGCTCCTTTGCCATATAATTCGTCACCGATAATAGGAGCATTGAGGCCTAGTGGGTGGGAAGCATGTACACGCAACTGGTGCGTCCGTCCTGTAAGCGGATAGAAAGCAATGCGTGTCCGATTCCCGTTGTGGGCAAGAACCTTATATTGGGTAATGGCTGGTTTGCCATGTTCCGTACTCACAATCTGCCGGGGACGATCCATAGGGTCGAGGCAGAGGGGAAGGTCGATAATGCCTTCTTTGGGTATGACTGTTCCGTCAAGCAACGCGGCATAACGCTTTTTTACCATTCGGCTTTTGAACTGTGCCTGTAAGTTCTGATGTACTTCTTTTGTTTTGGCAACCAGTAATATACCGGAGGTTGCCATATCCAAGCGGTGTACTATCATAGGTCCTGTTGCTTCGGGATAACGTGCTTTTAGTCGATGGTAGACAGAGTCTATATCCGCTTTGCCCGGAACAGATAACATTCCGACAGGTTTGTTAATTGCTACCAGCCAGTTATCTTCGAACAGGATTTCGAGTTCCGTGTCACGATGCAAGTCGTTTAGTAGCGGGTTTTCTTCTATATTCAATCCTTGCAGCATGTGCTTTAAAATCGGTTCGCATTTCCCTTTGCAAGCCGGATAGAAATATCCATGATGGCGTATTTCTCTTTTAGGCGAATTGCCCCACCAGAACTCTGCCATAGCAACAGGTTTCAGGTCATGGAGGTAGGCATATTGTAGCAATTTGGGTGCTGCACATTCTCCGGCTCCGGCAGGAGGGACCTGTTGTGTAGTCTCTTTGAAAATTTCACATAAGTTTTTCGTCTCCCCCTTCCCATTTAGTATCCGAAACTGCTCGAAAAGTTGTTGCTGGAGAGCGGCTGAGCGGGTTTTGCGTTCTGTTTTCAGCTGCTCTATCGCCTGGTCTAATTTCTTCGCTTCAGATCGTATGGCGGAAATACGTTCATCCCATTGTTTTTTTAGCCGTTTTAATTCGGCCTTTTGAAACTGGCTTTCACGTACCATGTTTGCCAGTTCGTTTTCATTGGAGGTATGCTTGCGCCTTTCTTCTCGTCTTTGTTGGGCCTCTTTCAGCTCTTCTTTGGCTGTATTGATTGCTTTTTCTGCCTGGTCGATTGTTTCTGCCAGTAGTGTCTTGGTTGCCAGATAGTTTTTATCCGTCTGGGCCTTTTTGATGCGAGCGTTGATAGCAGATATCTGATCTTCTTCGATCCGGAAGAAACCGTTCGGTTGTTGAAGGTCGTAAATGGGAGGGACGAAATAATCATGCAGATTTTTTCCCGCCAGAATACCGGAAAAAGCGGCCAGATAGCCGGTCTCTCCTGTCTGGGTTTGTACGATCAGGACACCGAACATCTTCCCCTGCTCCAGATCACTTTTCCATTCATCCTTGTTTTGCAGATATTTTTGTACCTCGGCTGCTGCCGCTACGCATAAAGGATGAGGTGTGTAATGGAATGGATAAGTAAACTTTTCCGGCAAATGAAAATGCGTAGCCGGAAAAGGTAACTGATGGAACTTGTTCATTTCTGGGATCGGCGCAATATTTTATTCGCTTTTTCTTCACTGGAAAGAAAGCTCAGCGACTTGATGATGTCTTCGTAATTCTCGGAATCGACGATATGCGGGGCCACTATTTCCAATACTTCCAGTTTATCATCATCGAAAGTGTAGATGGACATGAGGCGTATGCACTGTTTACAGGTGAAATTTTTATTGGTAACCCCCATTTCAAGAAGTTCCAGCTGGTCGTCTTTAAACGGTTTCTGTTTGACCTTGTTGTATAATTGCTGAAAGTCTTTTTCGTTTATAGCCCTGGATGGTCTTCTGTGGTCATCCGGGCGGGATGGATAGGGATGTTTTCCATAATCGATATCACCGGGAGGATAAATGGCGACCGGAGGGTTTACCGGATAATTATCACCGTCGAATGAGTTCATATTGCTCACCCTTTCGTTGATAAAGTTGACTATGATGATGGTTGTTTCCGCTGTCAGCGGATTTGTTTTCTTGTATTCCCATTCTTCAACTTGTTCATCGAACCGGCGAAAGTCGGGTTCACCGAGCAAACTGACGACTTCTTTTTTAGCCATCCCTTTTTCAACCTTCATGATAGCACTTTTGCCGGTCATGTAACTTCCGCAACTACAAAAGGATATGGAACTGATGATCAGTGCAAGTGCTATGAATGTTTTTGTTTTCATGATCTTCGAACTTTATATATGTATATTGTTTGTTTGTAGAAAACAAATATATAAAGGAATATCAGATTATGACTACTCTTTAGGGATAAACTTGTTTGGTTTTCGTAATATTCAATATTCCGTCATACATACGATGCAGGCTGATATACCGGCATTTGTTCTTCATCTTGAGCAGTACGACGCGTTCCGTGTATCCGATTTGATCGAAGAAGGAAGGGAAAGATTTTCCGGCGAGTTCTGCTTCCTTAATTCTTTGCTCGTCCATTTCCATGAATTCCTCATGGCTTTTGGCCTTGCGGGAGAGTTCAAACGCAATGTCGATGTCTGAATAATCTGTTTTTTCAGGATCAATATAACTGCCGAATAAAACGATTTTGGAGACTCTATACAGGTAAAACTCATTACTGTTGATCTCTTCGACCCGTTCCATGAATTCCTGAAATAGTTTATCGGCCTTTTCCTTGTTGAGTGGATTGGTATACCGGGCTACACAAAGGGCTTGACCTTTAATGGTCAGTTGATACTTCCCTTTCTTCTTGGCTGATTCGATATATCCTTCGGATAATAAGACATCGATAAGCTCTTTCGTTTTCTCTTTGTTGAGGTCGAATTGCTCGCTTATCATCTCCGGAGATATCAGAGCGGGTCTGATGTGGTCAAAATAATCCCTGATTTTCAGGATAGGAATATCGCAGATTGTCTGTTTGCGTGTCAGTCTCATAATGATATAATTTTATGTTGGGGCAAAGGTACAATCTTTTAAAAGAATAATCGTTTAAAGTTGTTGTTTTTCAATGATGGTCGTGGAGTCTGCTAGCTGTCCCCCCGTCAATTGTTATGTTTTCACCGTTAATGAAATCATTTTCTTCCTGACAAAGGAACAGGCAGATACGGGTTATATCTTCCGGTTTTCCCATTCGTCCGGAAAAGGGTATGGGATGGGTTTCCGGGTCGATCTGGTCGTAATCGTCTGCTTGTATCCAACCTGGAATAATGGAGTTAACCGTTGTATGACAAGGTGATAAAGACATGGCAAGTGTCTGTGTTAATGAGCATATGCCACTTTTAGATGCAGCATATGCTTCACTGCTAAGTCTGTTTGTTGCGTAATGAGTGGACGATATGTTGATAATCCGGCCGTACGGGTTGGGTGTCGTTTGTGATTGACGGTGAATAGCGAGCAGACGGGAGGTAATAAATGCCGGTCTCAGGTTTGCTGATAAAGTCTGGTCGAAATCTTCCACGCTGGTTTCTGTGAGAGAGGCGAATTTACTGATGCCGGCATTGTTGATGATGATATCCAGGTCGCCCCAATCTTCCAGGATATGGCGCATACAGTTTTCAAGAGCTTCTTTATTATTGATATCTACGTGATAAAAAGTGGTACCGGTTTTTTCGGCTGTTTCTTTTCCTGATTCTTCATTCCGGCCACAAAAAGCTACACGGTGCCCGGCCATACGGAACGCCTTGACAATTGTTTTTCCGATACCGTCAGCGCCTCCTGTCACGAAGACTCTGCGCATCTTGTGGGTTGGAGTTGTTTTTTTCTTGCCGTAGCCGCTCTTTGTAGCGGAAGATTTTTGAGACTGATATTCCTGATATTTTCTTTCCAGATAGTTATCTGCCATGATGTTTAGTTTTTTATGATCTGTCTTTATATTATGTCGTAATTGGATGAATTATTTAAGTTTGTGTGACTATATTCGTGGAGCACGAAGCTGCCAGAAAGCTACGGCAGCCGCAGCGGCTACGTTGAGTGAATCGACACCGTGCGACATAGGGATACGGACTACGTAGTCAGCTTCGGCAATTGTTTCCGGTGGAAGTCCGTCTCCCTCGGTACCCATTACGATAGCCAGCTGGGGTTCGGTTGCCAGGACCGGATCATCAATGGAAATAGAGTTGTCCGTGAGCGCCATGGCTACAGTACGAAATCCCAACTTGCCCAAGTCACTGAGAGAACCATCCATCCAGGTCCATGGTACAAGAAAGACTGTTCCCATCGATACTCTGACTGCACGGCGGTTCAACGGGTCACAAGAGTTACGCGTCAGTAATACGGCATCGATTCCAAAGGCAGCTGCCGAACGGAAAATGGCACCGATATTGGTTGTATCAACAACTCCGTCGATAACGACGATGCGTCGGGCTTCCCGGCATACCTCTTCCATACTGCGTACCGCAGGGCGACGCATGGCACAAAGAACACCTCGTGTCAGAACATAGCCGGTCAATGTAGCAAGTAGTTCTCTGCTACCTGTATAGACAGGCAGATTACCACAGCGTTCAATGATCTCGGAAGCATCTCCTGTGATATGTTTATGCTCACACAAAATGGCTAAAGGTTCAAAGCCTGCGTCCAAAGCTCTTGTGATAACCTTTGGACTTTCTACGATGAAAATACCCTTATCAGGCTCGATACGGTTGCGCAACTGAGCTTCGGTGAGGGTACAGAACATCTCAACTCCGGGATGAGATAAAGAGGATATTTCGATAACAGGCATATTCTTATTTATAACTTTCGGTTAGACACACAATCGTTTTATTCATATAACAGGTCGTTTTAACAGGCATTAAACAAGTCTTTAATAAATAGCTACTTTGATGACACCGTCCAGTTTGTTTTCGAAAACACGATATGCCTCCTCTATCTCGTTCAACGGAAAGCGATGGGTGATAAGAGGAGTGGTATCTATCTTACCTTCCTCAATCAGTCTTAGAATCTCTGCACAGTCACAGCCGTCTACTCCACCTGTTTTGAAAATCAAATTCTTACCATACATATCAGGTAAAGGGAAAAGCAGAGGTTTGTCGTAAAGAGCCACAATAGTGACTATCGCATTGGGACGAGCGCACTCCCATGCCATCCGGAAGCTATCTTCAGTCCCTGCCACTTCCAAAACAACATCAGCTCCGCCGTGATCACTGTTTTTGAGTACAAATTCTTTGCAGTTATCAGGTGTCGTTATCAATACATCGGGATAATGTTCACGGACAAACTGAATCCTTTCAGGAGACTTTTCACAGACAATGATACGCTTCGGATTCTTCAGTATTGAGCAGAGCAAAGTGCAAATACCGGTAGGACCGGCACCAATGATGAGGACAGTGTCTTTCTCTGTAATCTCTGAGATACGAGTTGCCCAGAAACCAGTGGCAAGTACATCACCGACAAATAGAGCCTGTTCATCACTGACTGTGCCGGGGATACGGTTCAGTCCTTGATCGGCATAGGGTACTCTGACATATTCCGCCTGCCCGCCGTCGATACGGCAACCTAAGGCCCAACCACCGTTGGGATCGGTACAGTTATTGACATATCCGTGGTGACAAAAGAAACACTCCCCGCAGAAAGTCTCGACATTCACAGTCACTCTGTCGCCGGGTCTGACTGATGTGACATCTGTTCCCACTTTTTCCACGACACCTACCATCTCATGTCCGACTGTTGTTCCGGGTACTGCACGCGGTACACTACCGTGCTTGATATGCAGGTCGCTGGTGCAGATGCTGCCAAGAGTCACACGTACGATTGCATCCCGTGTATCCGTAATTTTGGGTTCCGGTTTGTCTCGTAATTCAAATTTACCTTGTTCAATATATGTGTATGCAAGCATAGTTTTATTTATAGAGCAATTGGATTTTCAGTACAATCTGTTCATTCAGTTCTAATCTGATTTTGAAATAAGACTTCCAAGCTGGGGTGTCTTCTGTAACAAAGATATAAAACAATCTGCTATAAAAAGGTAAAAGGAGATGATTATTCCTCTTGAGATGTTGAAATAGGATAGTGAAATGTTTTCTTGATTTATCTTTATTGCTTTTATGTATTTTAGTTTGTTATAATATCTACAGTATCTACAATTATATTCTATGAGCTTTATAAATAAATGTATTATGCAGTGATTGTAGATGGAAAATAATCTACAACTATTCTTCAATATCTACCACTATATACCTGTTTTTATACATATTTTATTTGCTTTTGGGAAGGATATGTGTTATATTTGGAAGACATTCAAAACAAAAGCAAATATGATAGAAAAGCTCGATTACGCTATGGTCCCGACAGGTTTTGCACATTGTTTTAACGGAAACTGCAAAAGCGCGGACCACTGTTTGCGGCACCAGATTGTCCGTTTTATTCCCGATACACATTGGTCGATCTCTGTTGTGAATCCGGCATGTACCAATTCCGATGGAGATTGTAAGGCCTTTATGGCGGATACTCCCGTGCAATATGCCGTCGGCATGGATCACCTGTTAGACCGGATTCCTTATAAGGAGGCGAAGTGCATCAAGCAACGCTTGCTGATGACGTACGGTAAGAATAAGTTTTATCAGTTTAAGCGCAAAGAAAGAATCTTTTCGCCCGAAGACCAGCATTATATCCAACAAGTTTTTCTTAATAACGGGGTGGAGGAAGAACCAACCTTTGATTCCTGGAAGACAGGCTACCGATGGACAAAGGGATAGGGAGGTACAAAAAGTTTCTTCTGGTGGAAACAATGGTTTTCTGCTGACAAAAATTTTGTTTCCTGCTGAAGAAACTAAAGTTTTCACAGCAATAAACTAAAGTTTTTTCATCAGAAAAACAAATCAATGTCAGTTAGTAATTCTCTCAAACAACATATAAAATGAAGATAACCAAGCAGACAGTCTATCGGGATCGTGTTGTGCAACGGGCGATGGGCATGGAGGAAATTGTAGCATGGATAAAGGACGAACAGACGAGGGAGAAACTTATGCTCTTTCGTGAAAGGCTGAGGCGGGCCTATCCCGACAGGCGTTATTCGTTTACCCGGAAATTACCTCAGTTACTCTTTGCCGGGACTTTCCGGAAAGGCGAATTGAAGGAGTATAATGGTTGGGTATTGCTGGAAATCAATCGGTTGAAGAGCATGGACGAAGCTTTGGACTTGAAACGGAAAATCGTTGAATATCCGCAGACCTTGTTCGCTATGATCGGTTCCAGTGGACGGAGTGTGAAGTTTGTGGTGGCTTATACCTATCCCGACGGGTCGCTTCCGCGTTTGCGGACCGATGCCGAAATTTTTCATGCGCACGCTTACCGGCATGCTCTCAAAACGTATGAACCGCGCCTTTCTTATCCCATCGAACTGAACCGCCCGGCACTGGAACAGGGGTGTCGCCTTAGTTTTGATGCCGATGTGTTTTACAATCCCGATGCGCTTGCCATTCATCTGGAGCAGCCTGTCGCCATGCCTGAAGAAAGTGCCTATCAGGAACGATTTGAAAAACGGATGCCGGTCGAGAGTGCCGGGAAGACGCTTTATGAGCAATATCGTTATGTTGCCATTCAATATGAATTTGCTTTACAACGGGCCCTGGAGGAGTATGGTGATTTGGATCTGAAGGTGGATTTCAAACCTATGTTGGTCACGCTCGGTAAACTCTGTTTTGCAGCCGGGGTGGAGGAGGAAGATTGTGTGAAGTGGACGTTGCTCTATTGGGGGAATCTGATTTCGGAGGTGGAGATACGGGAGACGTTGGGCCATGCTTACCAGTTAGCCCCCGGTTCGGATTTTGGCAGTACACCGCTTCATAAACCTGAGCAGTTACAAGCGTTGAAAATGGAAGAGTTTATGAATCGCCGTTATGATTTTCGTTACAATCTGATGTCCGGCGGACCGGAATATCGGGAGAAAAATACATTCTGTTTCGACTATCGTCCGGTGACGGACCGCGTACTGAACAGTATTGCTCTGAATGCTCAAAAGGAAGGTTTGCAGTTGTGGGACAGGGATGTACGGCGTTTTGTCTTTTCGGACCGTGTCCCGGATTATACGCCCATCGAAGATTATCTGGCCCGTTTACCCGCGTGGGACGGCAAGGACCGTATCCGTCCGCTGGCTGCACGCATTCCGTGCGACAATGTGCGGTGGGAACAGTTGTTTTACACCTGGTTTCTGTCTATGGTGGCGCACTGGCAGGGGCGTGACAAACAGCACGGCAACAGTCTCTCTCCTTTGTTGGTGGGCGGACAGGGATGCGGAAAGTCCACTTTCTGTTTCAATCTGTTACCTCCGGATTTGAATAAGTATTACACGGACAGTATCGATTTCAGCAAAAAACGGGATGCCGAATTGTATCTTACCCGTTTTGGCTTGATAAATATGGATGAGTTCGACCAGGTGAGCGTCAAGCATCAAGGCTTCTTGAAGCATCTGTTGCAGAAGCCGGTAGTCAATCTGCGCAAGCCTTATGCCACACAGGTGGAGTCGGTGAAGCGTTATGCTTCGTTTATTGCCACGAGCAACCATACGGATTTATTGGGTGATCCTTCCGGTAGCCGTCGTTTCATCTGCATTGAGGTGAAGGGGATGATAGACAATGCACAGCCGGTCGAGTATACCCAACTCTACGCGCAAGCTGTGACCGCTCTGAATAATAACGAACGTTACTGGCTGACGCACGAAGAAGAAGCGTTGCAGATGCAGGCGAATGAAGAGTTTCAACAGCGTCCTTTGTTTGAGGATCTGTTCTTTCAATATTATCGTCCGGCCCTACATAAGGAAGAAGGTGTAAAGGCTTCTGCCGGAGAAATTTACCTCTCGTTGCAGAAAAAGAGCGGAGTAAAACTTCCGATGAGTAATGTTTCCGTCTTCGGCCGCTTCCTGAAGAAACTGGGGTTAATGACGCAGCTGGCGAGTAGGGGACGGTTGTATTTGGTGGTTGAAAAGTAGGGAATAGTGGTAGATATGAGTTGATGGTGGTAGATATTTTTTTATCTGCCACCATTGGGGAAATGCTTTGTTGATGAGAGTTTGGGTGAGGAATGGTAGATGTGGTAGAATATTTTTATTACGTCTCTTTTGATATGATTTCCGATATTTTCTGTAATATTGCACTTACGATAAAATTGAATACTGATTATGGATACATTAAGTCTCACGAAAGCAATATCATTGTTCATCCTAACTTTAATACAAAGAGACGATGGACAAAAGAACAAAATTTTGGAGATGCCGGCAAATGGCACGTGTGTTTAGGGTTCGTATGATTCTTTATGCCGCTTATGGACATTGCATTATCCGTGAAGATGGTAGCTGTTATGAACATCCTCATTGGTTTGAATTGGCAAAGGATAAATGGGCGCAGGTTTATAAAACTACGGGAACTCCGTGTAGTTGTTGGATGTGTAGAGGAGCGGAGTATGACCGCAAGGAATATAAGAAAGAAACTTTGCGTATCATCAAAGAATCAGAAGATTAATGTTTAATGAAAAGAAATATGATGTTGAAAGGTAAAACAATTCTTGACGGTTTGTAAGTGTTTAATAGAGCCATGCATTATTATTGGCTTAAAGATCTTACAAACAAATGAGTAGAAGTAGAAAAAAAACTCCTGCCAGTACTATTGCGTGTTGTAAATCGCAAAAGAAGGACAAGCAAATGTGCAATCGTCTTTTTCGTAGTAAATCCAAACAGTATATTCGTGAGGGTAAGGAACTTCCTTACAGGCTTCGTGAAGTGATGAATGTTTGGAGCTTTGCCGGTGACGGTAAAGTTTACTGGGGATATGATTGGCAAGGAGTTGAGAAATTGATGAGAAAGTAATTGAATATCTTCCCTTTTGCGCTTTCGTGCAGAGGGGAAGATGTTTTGAATGACCCTCTGAAACAAATCATTACTTATTTCCCGATGCAAAACTTCCCGAAAATATTCCCCAATATCTCATCATTACTAATCTGTCCCGTAATCTCCCCCAGATAATGCATGCATTCCCTGATATCCTGGCTTAGGAAGTCACCGGAGATATTCATTTCTAGTCCGTTGATTACACGGAGGATGGCTTCGTGGGCTTTTGTTAGGGCTTCGTAGTGGCGGATGTTTGTGACGATGATGTCGTTTTGAGATACTTCGGGTAAAGCGGCGACCTGGATCAGATGCTGCTTGAGTACTTCGGTATTTTCCTGTCGTTTGGCGGAAATATATATACGGTCAGCAAGTATATTGCAGAGCAATTGCTGCTTGATCTTTAGCTCGTCAGACGAAAGCAAGTCGGATTTGTTGAAAACAAGGATCACCTTTTTGTCTTCTGCTTTAGGGATAATCACTTTAGCCAGTTCTTCAATCTGTTCCGCCGGAGTGTTCAGGTCGATCACCCAAAGAACAATGGATGCCTGGCGGAGCTTTTGAAAAGTACGTTCGATACCAAGGCTTTCAATGGTATCGTTGGTTTCGCGGATTCCGGCCGTGTCGATAAAGCGGAAAGTCACTCCCGAGAGATTGATTGTATCTTCTATCACATCGCGGGTTGTTCCGTGGATATCGGAAACGATGGCACGTTCCTCGCCGACGAGTAAATTGAGCAAGGTTGATTTACCGGCGTTTGTCTCTCCGATAATAGCAACCGGAATACCGTTTTTGATGGCGTTTCCGACACTGAATGAATCAGCCAGTTTGCGGATCAGTTGTTCGATGCCAGTTGCCAGTTGCTTCAGATTGGTGCGGTCGGCGAACTCGACGTCTTCTTCGCTGAAATCAAGCTCCAGCTCGATCAATGAAGTGAAATCGAGTAGTTGACTGCGTAGTTTGGTCAATTCATTACTGAAACCGCCGCGCATCTGGTTTATAGCCAGTTTGTGCATACCGGCTGATGTGGATGCGATCAGGTCGGCTACAGCTTCCGCCTGGCTCAGGTCCATCTTTCCATTCAGGAAAGCACGTTGTGTATATTCTCCGGGGAGTGCAGAACGGCATCCCTTTTCAATCAGTAGCTGAAGGATCTGTTGCTGGATATAAACCGAACCGTGACAAGTAATCTCGACAGTGTCTTCTCCTGTAAATGAATGAGGGGCGCGGAAAAGGGCGATAAGTACATCGTCGATCAACTCTTCCCCGCGGCGGATACTACCGTAGCGTAAGGTATAGGCTTTCTGGTTCTGAAGATTCTTTCCCTCTATCTTAGGAGTGAAGATTGTGTCACAAATTGTTATAGCCTCAGTGCCGGATACACGAATAACAGCTACGCCACCGGCTCCGGGGGCTGTCGATACGGCACAGATTGTTTCTTGATTAATCATATATTAGTTGACAGTTGACAGTTGACAGTTGACAGAGATACCAGTGACAAAACTGTCAACTGTCAGCTAAGTTATACGGTTATTAGTTCATATTCCTGAGTTCCCAGTCCGATTTTTTCGGCATGTTCCAGTCCGGCCTGCCAGTTGGTTTCCGGGTGCATGATGTGGAATTTGTCGCATCCTTCCAAATGGTCGTGATGAGGCGAGTCCGAAAGGCGGTTACCAGTCTCCAGGATCGGAGCGTTGATGACTATATCGGCACAGGCTTTATCCAAAGCAACCGGGTCGAATGATGCGGCGATACCCAAGTCGGGTACGATGGCGGCATCATTATGATTCCAGCAATCGCATTCGGGAGAGACATTCATGATAAAACTGATATGGAAATTCGGTTTATCGAGTAGTACTGCTTTTGAATATTCGGCAATTTTATAGTTGAGTCGCTCTGACGTGTCTCCATCACCCATGACTGCTGCGTCATATTGACAAAGGGCAACACACTGGCCGCAACCGACACATTTCTCATAGTCGATTGTTGCTATTTTGTTGCCATCCAGGTGAATGGCGTCATGAGCGCAATGTTTTACACAGATATTACAACTTTTACAGTTTTCGCGGTCTATGATCGGTTGGGAGGCAGAATGTAATTCCAGCTTACCTCCGACACTGGCGCAACCCATGCCCAGGTTTTTCAAAGCACCGCCGAAGCCTGTCTGTTCATGTCCTTTGAAGTGGTTCATGGTCAGTACAATATCTGCATCGACAATGGCAGCTCCGATCTTTGGAGCTTTGCAATATTCACCGTTTATTTCTATTTCGCGGTAATCCGTTCCTTTCAGTCCGTCTGCGATAATCACTTCACATTTGGCTGAGATAGGGTTGAAACCATTTTCCATGGCGCTCTCCAGATGATCTACGGCATTCGAGCGGCGGCCGGAATATAATGTGTTACAATCTGTAAGAAAGGGTTTTGCTCCTAATGAACGAAGCAAAGTCGCCATGCGGGCGGCATAATTGGGGCGGATGTAAGCCAGGTTCCCCGGTTCTCCGAAATGAATCTTAATTGCTACAAACTGATTCTTAAAATCAATGTTTGTAATGCCGGCGCGCTTAACAAGACGCTCCATTTTATCCAGCAAGTTACTGGATGGAGTTGTGCGAAGATTGGTAAAGTAAACTTTTGATTTGTCCATTCTCTTATTGGTTTTTGTCATGCAAATTTACATGTTTATTTATCATAATGTATTACATTTGTATCAAATAGTTTAGTTTATGGACATATACCAAGTAAACCATCAGCAATTACTGAAGGGGATAAGATGCAATTTTCAGCGATATCTTTATAAACAGATACAGTGGGATGATCGTCTGATTGGAATTTTTGGCTCGCAAGGTGTCGGGAAAACAACCTTGCTGCTGCAACGGATAAAACAGGCTTTCGATGATTCGGATAAAGCCTTGTATTTGAATCTGGACAGCATTCTTTTTCAACGGGAGAAAATGGTCAACGTGGCTATGCAGTTCTATAAGGAGGGAGGTACACACCTGTTTTTGGACAGCGTGCATCGTTATGCCGATTGGATGACTGAGACCAGGAAGTTGTTGGATCGTTGTCCGAATCTGAATATTGTTTTTGCTTCTTCTTCGTTACTTCCGGTTTCAAAGGTGAAGAAAGGATTTAAGAACCAAGTGTCTTGTTATACATTGGCTACCATGTCGTTCAGGGAATACCTTTCGTATGAATGTGTCTTGGATTTGCCTCCGGTTTCTCTGGATGATTTGCTGGAAAACCATGTGGAAATATCGAGGAATGTGAACGACCAGATTGTCGTAGCCCCTATCTTCCGTAACTATCTGGAACATGGTTGTTATCCGTTTTATTGGGATGATCCGGATGCTTTTCCATTCCGTTTGCAGGATCGGGTGAGAGAGATGGTCGATGTTGATCTGCCGCCTCTTTATCCGTTGGAATATCGAGAATTGAAGGATATTAAAAGGTTAATGATGTCTATTTCCGGCCAGATACCCGATGTGGCTGACGTTGCCGACTTGGCTACTCAGTTGAAGTTGGAGCGGACAGATGTCAAGCGGTATTTTGATTATCTGACGGATGCGGTTTGCATAAGATATTACCAGTCTAAAAAGCAGACTCAGAGTCGTCTTCAAAAAACTTATATAGGTAATACCAATTTATTGATGGCTTTCGAAGAGGATGTGAATGACCGTGTGGTATTGGGAGAGACTTTCTTTGTCGACCAGTTATCGAATTTTGCAACGGTTGAGTTGTTTGAGAATAATGACTTTCTGATAAACGACAAATATATTTTCATGGTTGGCGATCCGTTGATGGATTATGATCGGATCAAAGAGTTGGATAATGCTTTTGCTGCTATCTACGGTCAACCCAAAAGTCAGAACAACAAACTCCCGATCTGGTTGTTGGGACTTTGTTATTGATGGACTTCTTATAATAAAGTATAGATATGACAGATATAATGAAAAATCGTAGGACTATCCGTAAATATACAGAGCAGGATATTCCCGAAGAGTTGTTGAATGAATTGCTGGAAGTGGCAGCCCGTGCTTCCAATACCGGTAATATGCAGTTATACAGTGTGGTTGTTACCCGTGACCAGTCCAATAAGGAGAAACTGGCTCCGGCTCATTTTAATCAGCCAATGATTACGATGGCTCCGGTTGTGTTGACTTTCTGTGCCGATGCCAACCGTTTTGTGAAATGGGCGGAACAACGGAAAGCGGAAGCCGGGTTTGATAATTTGCAGACTTTCATTGCTTCTACAATTGATGCGATGCTGTTTGCACAGGCTTTCTGTGATGCAGCTGAAGAGAAAGGTTTGGGTATCTGCTATTTGGGAACGACTGCCTATAATGCTGATAAAATTATCGAAGTCTTGTCTTTGCCTCGTTTGGTAGTGCCTATCGTTACTGTAACTGTCGGTTATCCGGCTATGCCGCTGCCGGAACAGGTGGAACGACTCCCTTTGGCTGCCGCGGTTCATCAGGAGACTTATGTAGATTATACTCCGGATATGATAGACGAATTATATGGTGAAAAGGAAGCACTGGAAGTCAATAAACAGTTTGTGAAGGAGAACAATAAGGAAACATTGGCACAGGTGTTTACCGATGTTCGTTATACGAAAAAGAATAATGAGTATTTCTCCGAAGTACTGTTAAAGGTTTTAAAAGATCAGGGATTTATGAAATGATCTTTACCTCATAATGCATAAAAAGTCCGCTTTCTATCACACCAGTGATGGACTTGATTGCATTCTCCAGATTGTCGGGTATATTGTCGAACCATACATCGAGTATCAGATTCCCGTTTTCGGTGATTATCGGACCGTCCTTGCCTTGTGCCATCCGGAGTTTTATGTCAACCGGACTTAATGACCGGAGAGCCTGGTCTGCATGTATCAATGCATCCGGAAAGATTTCTACCGGAACGGGAAAACGTGAACCCAACTTCGAAACCATTTTGGAAGGATCAGCTATAATGAAGGTTTGCGGGCTGGAACTAATCAATAGTTTTTCTTTGAACATGGCACCGCCACGTCCTTTGATCATATTATGATTGGGATCGATTTCGTCCGCCCCGTCAAAAGTCCAGTTCGGTTTGTGTTCAAGCAGGCTTGTCTGGGGGATACCGAGTTTGGCACAAGCCATTTTTATCTCCTGGGAAGTAGGAATGGCGTGGATATGTAACTGTTCGGTCCGGATACGGTCGGCTATTTTTAATAATGCCAGATAAGCTGTTGATCCTGAACCTACGCCGATAATGTCGCCGTCTTTTACCATAGAGGCGATCTTGTCGGCTACTTTTTGTTTTTCTTCCCGGTTGGAAATCTCTTTACCCCATTCCAACGAATCGATGATTGTTTTCTCCCAGTTCATAATGTGTTGATCAGATGCGTTCCAATACCGTTTCAATCAATCCGGTTAATGACCCTTTATAATTGGTGTTCATGTTCTTGTCTACCCGGCCGGCAATGATGCAGCAAACTGTCATGGCGCGATGTCCCATCAGGGCGGCAAGACCGGCAAGCGAAGAACTTTCCATCTCGAAGTTCGTGATTTGTCTTCCATTATAATTGAATGCTTCAATCTTTTCATTCAATTTGGGGTCGGCGAGAGGCAGACGGAGTTCACGGCCCTGCGGTCCATAAAATCCGTTTGCAGCTATCGTCACGCCACGGATAATATCGTTTCCGGTGATTTGTTCGATCAGGGAATGATCGGCAGGTACAACATAAGGAGAAAGGCCGGACAGTTTCCAGTCCAATTGTTCCTTCAAGGCAGTCTCAAAAGCTATATCCCTGACACGTTCGGTATTTGCATAGAAGTAAATGACACCGTCGAAACCGATAGATTTTTCAGCAGCAACATACGTGCCGACAGGAACAAACGGTTGCAGACCTCCCGATGTCCCGACACGAACCAAAGTCAATTGTTTGAATGCCGGTTTTACGGTACGGGTGGAGAAGTCGATATTAGCCAGTGCATCCAGTTCGTTCAGTACAATATCTATATTGTCCGTTCCGATGCCGTGGGATACAACTGTGATACGTTTTCCTTTATAGGTACCAGTTATAGTGTGAAACTCCCGGCTGGATACTTCGCATTCTTGTGTGTCGAAGTAAGAGGCAACGGTTGACACCCGGTCGGGGTCGCCTACCAGGACTACTCTGTCTGCCAGCTGTTCCGGCTTAAGATGCAGATGGAATACGCTTCCATCTGCATTTATAATTAATTCGGATTCGGGAATTACTCTCATCTGATTAGTCTTTAAGCGGTTTTGAAGGAGCACTGGTCGGTCTGGCTATTGCTTCACGCATAGATGTATCGGCATCAATGTTCTTCATCTTATAATAATCCATGATACCCATGTTTCCGGAGCGGAAGGCTTCTGCCATTGCTTTCGGAACTTCTGCCTCTGCTTCGATCACTTTGGCGCGGGCTTCCTGAGCTTTTGCTTTCATTTCCTGTTCCAGGGCAACAGCCATTGCACGGCGTTCTTCGGCTTTAGCCTGGGCGATGTTCTTATCGGCCTGTGCCTGGTCCATCTGAAGGAATGCACCGATGTTCTTACCTATGTCGATATCCGCAATATCGATGGACAGGATTTCAAAAGCCGTACCGGCATCAAGCCCCTTGCGGAGTACCAGCTTGGAGATTGAATCCGGGTTTTCCAATACTGTTTTATGGCTTTCGGATGAACCGATGGATGATACGATACCTTCACCGACACGGGCAAGGATGGTCTCTTCACCGGCACCACCGACCAACTGTTTGATGCTGGCACGAACGGTTACACGGGCTTTGGCAATCAGCTGGATACCATCTTTCGCAACGGCAGTTACAGGAGGAGTATCGATCACTTTCGGGTTAACCGACATCTGGACGGCTTCGAATACGTCACGGCCTGCCAGGTCGATAGCGGTTGCCATCTGGAAAGGCAGGTCTATATTTGCTTTGGAGGCAGATACCAGTGCATGAACCACTTTCTCAACATGTCCGCCTGCCAGATAGTGTGCTTCCAGTTCATCACGGGTCAGCGACTTCAGACCGGCTTTGTGTGCTTCGATCATGGCACGGGCGATAACATAAGGAGGTACATTACGGATACGCATCAAAAACAGCTGTATCAGCGAGATGTTTACACCCGATACTTTGGCCGAGATCCATAGCAGGAACGGCACATAGTAAAAGAAAATTGCCAGCAGCAATACCGCTGCACCCAGTAGGATAAAAGGCAAATAGTTCAATTCTTCCATATAAATTTAATTAAGCGTGAATATCTGTTTGTTCTTTTCTCTTAACCAATACGTTATAACCGTCGACACGCAGTACTTCGACCGGCGTGTTTTCGTCTATCAATTCATCCATCGACTTCGCCTCGACGGTGATGCCCTTGATACGTGCTTTGCCGATAGGGGCAAGGCGTGAAAGGGTGATACCTTCGTCACCCGGTTCGATGCCCAGGTCACGGCTTGAAGTCAGTTTGGAGTCGACATCCGTTTTCAGGGCGACCTTGTTGAATGACCGGGCACGTAATAACCATACAAATGAGGCGGCAAAGGCTGTTAATGACAGGAACAATGTGATATGTCCGGCCGTTTCACCTACCGTATAGGCATAAATGACGCCTGATGCCGCGAAAAGAAATCCTCCGACACCGGCAATTGTTATTCCCGGCAAAAGGAATATTTCCAGCAGGATAAGCACGATGGCTACCAGCATCAAAAAGACAATAATGGTTATTTCCCAGATCATAATAGTCGCGGTTGAATTATCTGTTACTTTTTAAATAGTTTATCTCCGTATTACGAGCTTTCTTCTCCAACTCTTCAGGCTGGTCGAGCAGACTGTTCAATTGCTCTTCCGCTTCAAGAATTGCCGGTTTCAACTGTTCCTTCTTTGCACTGTTCCCGGAAGAATAGGAGGCTCTGAGGTCGGCCAGTTTATCATTCAGTTCTTTTATCTGTTTGTTCAGTGAAACAACTTTTCCATAGTAACTCTTTGCTTCCGGACTTTTGATATCGTCCAGTTTATAGTAAACCAGGCTGTTGTTTATCACGAACTCGAAATCTTTTTCGATTTTCGCTTCCCCGTAAGGTATTTCTTTATGGGCCAGTTCGACCAGATTGCTGTAGTCGCTTCCCGGTTTCCATGAGTCCTGAATGGAAGTGATGGCGGCACGGGCACGTTTCATTTCGATATCTTCACTTTCTACGCGGCTGTGTTCATTGTTCGGGATGAACAGGTAAACGCATACTTTATCTTCGGGCTGGAAGCGGTCTGAAACGAACCATCCCAACTCCTTGGTCTCATCATACACCATCATATAATCATTGAACGGTGAGTTGAAAGGCATGCTTAACTGCTCCGGTGCCAGATAAGTATCGGAGTTGATGTTGTAGCGCGTAACAAACAGGTCGTATCCTCCCAATGAACCGTTTCCCTGAGAGGCATAGTAGATGGTGACTCCGTCAGACAAAGCGAAAGGATAATTATCGTCGTTATTGCTGTTGATATTCATCGGCAACTGTTTTTCATCCCCCCATTTGTCCATCAATCTGGACTGGGTGAAAAGACAGTATCGGTCGTTATCTGTTGCATGGGCATAATAAATCTTGTCGCCTTTCTGGTTCATATAAACCGTTGAGGATACAGGTTCATTTGTCTGGAAGAAATCTTTGAAAGATGTCAATGTGCCGCTTTCTTCGCTCAGTGTATAAGCTGCCAGAAAATCATCTTTGTCGACAACGATGCTGTCTATAATCTGTACATCTTCCGTTTTTTCCATCATCCGGTGGGCGTTCTCAGCCAGGCTGAGTTTTTCTTCGAATGCTTGTGTGTCCTGTTTCTTTTTAGTCAGCAGGTCGATGTACTCTTCCATCATTTCCGCCGCTTCATCAAAACGGTAGGTCTGATAATAAACATCCGACAGATAGCGATAAGCGTCCTGAACTTTGCGCTTGACTGCCACTTTCAGATGTTTTTCGGCACCGGCCAGATCTCCGGTCTCGTAACAACACACACCATACCAATGATTATAGGACGAGTTACTGGGAGCTTGTTTCACCAGTTTTTCGAAAGCAGGTTTAGCTTCAGCGTATTGCCCTTCGTTGTATAGTTTTTTGGCCTGGTCCAGGCTCTGTGCCTGCAGGCTGCAGCAAAGAAATGTAATTCCAATTGTGTAAAACAGTTTTTTAGATAACCGGCTCATTGTCTCTTGTTATGATATAATTATACTGATTCAAAGATAATAATATTTTTAGTTAAGCGTACAATTCATTGGATAAATATCTATTTTTGTGCCCGATTTAGAGTAGATATGGCAAAGCTGACAGCAGAAGAACTCCTGTTCCGGAAAATAGAAGAGAAAGTGAAGAGGGCAATTTTCGAATATAGCCTGATCGCAAATGGCGACCGCATCCTGATCGGATTGTCGGGCGGAAAGGATTCGCTGGCCCTTGTCGACCTGCTGGGACGCCGTTCAAAAATCTATAATCCCCGCTTTGAAGTGGTCGTGGCGCATGTGGTGATGACGAATATTCCTTATTGCTCGGATGCGGAGTATCTGAAAAGCTGTGCCGATGAACACGGGTTGCCGTTTATTATTCACGAAACGAGTTTCGACGCTTCTACCGATACACGTAAGTCTCCTTGTTTTCTTTGTTCCTGGACACGGCGAAAGGCCTTGTTCGATATAGCCAAGAAGTATAATTGCAATAAGATCGCCCTGGGGCATCATCAGGATGATATTATCGAAACATTACTGATGAATATAACCCATCAGGGGGCTTTCGGGACTATGCCTCCGCGGTTGAAGATGGATAAGTTCGATATGGAGATCATCCGTCCGATGTGCTTGGTTGAAGAAAAAGAACTGGTCCGTATTGCCGAATGGAAAGGGTATCGTAAACAAATAAAGAACTGTCCGTATGAGTCCGGTTCCAGCCGTTCGGATATGAAAGAGGTCCTGGCCCGGCTCGAAGCTATAAATCCGGAAGCACGTTACAGCATCTGGAACAGTATGTCGAATGTACAACAGGATTATCTTCCTCAAAAAAATAGATAAGTTATGCAGGGTTTTTATACTATTCTGTTATTGGTCGTATCAAATATTTTTATGACATGTGCCTGGTACGGTCACCTAAAGATGAAACAGCAGTTCAGTTGGTTCGAACATTTGCCGTTGATCGGTGTAATCTTATTCAGTTGGTTTCTCGCTTTCTTCGAATATTGTTTTCAGGTACCGGCAAACCGAATGGGATTCAGGGAGAATGGCGGACCGTTCAATCTGATACAATTGAAAGTAATACAGGAGGTTATTACGCTTGTCGTATTCGTGGCTTTCAGTGCGATCGCCTTTAAAGGAGAATCGTTTAAATGGAATCATGCGCTGGCTTGCCTATTTCTGGTGGCGGCAGTATACCTGGTATTTAAGAAATAAATAAGTAATCGGCATAAAATGAACCCACCTCGGGAATTCATTCATTGGATGAATGTATTTCTGAAGGTGGGTTCGTTGTATGGGGAAGGTTATTTTGACTATTTTACATCAATACCGACTTACGCTTTAAAATAGCGACTAAATTCTCTGGACGATCGACTTGCTTCCACAATTTTACGGGAGCGATAGTTATAACCTCCCAACCTTGTGTTCCCAATTTACTTCAACATTTTTCTTCCCTCAACCTCTGCCAGAACCTGCATTTGTTGAATAGCAATCTTGTTCAATTTTATCAGTCGTTCACGTTGTGGAACTCCCTCATTAATAAATACAGCATTAAGGTTTTCCATATTTGACAGACAAATCAACTCATTTATCGTTGCGTAGTCGCGGATATTGCCTTTGAGATCTGGATTAGTCTCCCGCCAATCCTTTGCCGTCACTCCGAACAGTGCCATATTCAGCACGTCAGCTTCGCTAGCGTAAATAATCGAAGTTTGTTTTGCTGTGAGTTCGGCAGGAATCAAATTGTGCTTAATGGCGTCTGTATGAATGTGGTAATTGATTTTTGCTAATTCTCGCTTCGCAGACCAACCAAGCGTTTTTTGCTCCTCGATTTTCAGTCGTTTGAACTCCGTAACGGTATAGTTCAAATTCTGCCGAAATCCATGCTGCAAATTTAAAGGCAATATCAGAATGGGCATATGTCCCTCCGCCATAGCGTCCAGATTTTGAGGTCATCCCAATGGCATTTGTTTCGCTGATCCACTTTTGAGGCGACATCCAGAAATGAGGCTTTGCCGATTCGTTTTTAAACCCCTCATAAATGTGGGGGTTAAAACTCGGATTGTTCAGCATTTCCCACAGACCGATATATTCGATCGTGCTGTAAGTCCTTAACCACAAGCTGATTATCTGTGAAGGGTTCTCCGCATCTCGAATTTTAGCAATGTCGGTTAGCGAGATATAATCCTCCTGATCTTTCTTGTAAAAGACTATTTCTGTATTCTTTACCGTTATTTTATTCATATTATAGTTGCTATTTCCATCAAATTTAGCAAATATCTGTGAACCAGCTATGATTATCTCTTAATACCTTTGTTTTTATTCGATCCTGGTTTTGTAGAAGGCAGTATATCCCTCTGACTTTCTTTTGCGTGGGTGGGATGGGCTTAATTTAGAATTCAACTATCATACTATCATAATTTGATGTAATATGCGTATAATGAGTGTGTTAGTCTATGATGGTTGTTGCTGTTGACTATCATTTATCTATCATGCAACGATCATATTTACATTGTTTTAACTAAACTATCGTTCCTATATCTATTAAAAAGCCTCTACCTTAAAGTCTTTTTTGCCGAAATATATAGACTTATTTCATCGAAACAACTATTTATTGTTGTCAGGATGCCCGTTTTATCCTGTTTGACACCCGGATGTTGACGATGCTCAGACCCGGGTGTTGGCAACCTTGAGACCCGGGTCTCGAACAACATAAGTAATTACTTCCTTGAAAATAAACAATATACTTCAACAAAAAAAGAAGCTTACACTGGGCTTTTGGATAAGGCTATGATAGTTGCCTGATAGTTATATGATAGTTAATAATAACAACTGTCATAGGGTAATAGTCTTGTAGTTAGTGTCTTATGATTTTAAATGATAGTATGATAGTTGGTTTGATAAATCGTTTGAAGAAAGCATTCCATCCTTAACATGCTATTGGTTTTTTATTATCCCATCCAGATACCGTAATATTTCTGTTTCTTCGTCCGGATGAAACCATTTGATCTCTTCATCCCGCTTAAACCAGGTCATTTGTTTGCGGGCATAGACACGGGAGTTGCGTCTTATTTTCTCTATGGCCAGGTCGAGCGGCCATTCTCCGTCGAAATAGTTGAACAGTTCTTTATAGCCGACCGTATTGAGGGAGTTCAGGTGGCGGAAAGGGTAGACTTTACGCGCTTCTTCCAGCAGGCCGTCAACCATCATCTGGTCGACACGGCGGTTGATACGGTCGCGTAATTCTTCGCGGTCGCGTGTCAGTCCCACTTTAATGATTTTGAAAGGGCGTTCTTTCTTTATATTGGTGCGGAAAGAAGAATAAGGCTTTCCCGTCATCCGGCATATCTCGACGGCATGGATTACCCGTTTGTAGTTCATCCGGTCTACTTCTTCATAATGGACAGGGTCGGATTCTTTTAACTCCTGTAGGATATTTTCCAGTCCTTCACGCTCGAACTGGGCGTAAATAGCCTCACGTATATCGGGGGTGACGGTTGGAATATCGTCAATGCCTTTACATACGGCGTCGATGTACATCATGGAACCGCCTGTCATTACAACGGTGGGAGTTGTGCGGTGGAGTGTTTCCAGGAGGGAGATTACGTCTTCTTCAAAGTTACTGGCACTGTAATAATCGGTCAGGTCCAGTGTCCCGACCATATAATGTTTTACTCTTGCCATTTGTTCGGCGGTGGGGGCTGCCGTTCCGATAGGAAGGTCTTTATAGAGCTGACGGGAGTCGGAGGAAATAATAGGCGAACCGAAATGTTCTGCTACGCGCAAACTCAGTTCGGTCTTTCCGACTCCTGTCGGCCCGAGTAATATGACAAGAGAATTCATCAATTAAAAACGCTCGTCGTCGTATGGGTTTTCCATCGGTACGTCGCCTAAGCCTTCGAAACCGCCTTTGTCCAGTTCGTCGATGTCGTATTCCGAGTCACCGTAAAAGTCTTCGCCGATCTCTGTGCTTCCGTTTTTGGTTTCGAACTGTTCAAAGTCTACTGTTTGAGCAGGTGCAATACCAATAGATTTGCTGACGATTGCTTTGTCGAGATCTTTGCCCGGCTCTATTTCGCGGAGTTCCATGAAGAAAGCACGTTCGGTCATATAGTCGAAAACGAACATAAGTTTCTGGTGTTCGTCTTCAAGCAATTCTTCCAGACGAGTTTCAGCCATTATATAGTTATCCACTTCCGAAGTGGTGTCCATTTCTACTAATGTAATTTCCGTATTTTTGCTCCAATCGTCGTCACAAATAAAGAAAGAGCACATCTGATCTTTCGTGTAGCCAACCGACTCAAGGATGGCGTCGTGCAGATCAAGGAAAGTTGCTTCCGCATCAATCTTGATTTCGCGTTTGAAGTCATCTACTTCATCTGATAGAATGAGGAATCTAAATACCATAGTCTTTTTAGTTTTTTGTTGGTTCAAAAGTAGTAAAATAAAAATAATGTGCCAATAAAATAATATGCCAATATGCCAAGAAAAATACTATCTGTTGATATTTTCATTGGCGTATTGGCATATTGCCTGATTGGCAGATTATTATTCGTCGATCGAACCTCTTACGATACCGCGTTCGGAAGTCTTGATAAAGTTGAGTATCAAGTCTCTTTCTTCGCTGGCTTCGTATTCGGTTTCGATAGCCTTGATGGCTTCCGTATTATTCAGGCCACGGGTATATAACGTACGGTAGATATCCTGTATCAGGAATACCTGCTGGTTGGTGAATCCACGGCGGCGTAATCCTACGATATTGATGCCACAGTAAACAATCGGGTCGCGGCCGATCAACGTATAAGGCGGAATATCTTTACCGATACGGGAACCGCCCTGTACCATCACGTGTTTCGATATGCGGGTAAACTGGTGGACCAGGCTGCCGCCGCTGACAATAGCAAAATCGTCAATCTCCACTTCTCCGGCTATCTGAGATGCGTTCCCGAGGATAATATGATCTTTCAGTACGCAATCGTGTGCGATATGGGAATATGCCATAATCAGGCAATCGCTTCCGACTATGGTCTTTCCCTTTGATGCTGTTCCCCGGTTGATAGTGACACACTCGCGGATCGTCGTATTTTTTCCGATTTCAGCGGTGGTCTGCTCTCCTTTGAACTTGAGATCTTGTGGAATACCGGCAATTACAGCTCCCGGGAAGATGGAACAGTTGTCTCCGATCCTTGCCCCGTCGAGAATGACTGCATGTGAATAAATATGACAATTGTCGCCTATTACTACATCCTTTTCAATCACTGCAAAAGGATCTATCGTTACATTCTGACCGATCTTTGCTTCGGGATGAACGACTGCTAAAGGGGATTGATTCATTGCCTTCTTCTGTTATTATTATTTGTTTTTAATGATTTGAGCCATAAATTCAGCTTCGCAAACCAGCTTGTCGCCAACGAAGATATAACCTTTCATCGTGGAAATACCACGGCGGATAGGAGCCAGCAGTTCCAGACGCAGGATCAGTGTATCTCCCGGTACTACTTTCTGACGGAATTTAACGCCATCGATCTTCATGAAATAAGTGGAATAGCGTTCCGGTTCGTCTACTGAATTCAGAACGAGCAAACCGCCGGTCTGTGCCATCGCTTCAACCAGCAATACACCCGGTGTAACAGGTTCCTGCGGGAAGTGTCCGGTAAAGAACGGTTCGTTTGTCGTGATATTTTTTATTCCGACGATATAGTTACCGCCTATTTCAATGATCTTGTCGACCAGCAGGAAGGGGTAACGGTGCGGAAGCAACTCGCGGATACGGTTGATGTCCATGATCGGAGCTACGTTCGGATCGTAAATCGGAGCTTGTACTTCGTTTAATTTGATGTCCTTGCGGATCATGCGGGCCAACTGGTTGTTGATCTTATGTCCGGGGCGGGTTGCGATGATGCGTCCGCGGATAGGCTTACCGATCAGTGCCAGGTCGCCTAGTACGTCAATCAGTTTATGGCGTGCCGGTTCGTTGTCGAATACCAGCGGTTTGTTGTTGATATAACCCAGGTCGCATACGTCTTTGTGGGGTATGCCGACTTCGTCTGCCAGTTTGTCAAGGGTTTCCTGCGGCATTTTCTGGTCGTAGATAACAATTGCATTGTCAAGGTCACCGCCTTTGATCAGATTGTTCTGGCGGAGCATTTCCACTTCGCGAACGAATACAAATGTACGGGAAGCGGCAATTTCTTCGGGAAACTCGCTCAGATCGTTCATGGTGGCGAACTGATTGGATAAAACGGGCGAATCGAAGGAGATCAGCACATTCACACTGAACTTCTCGTCAGGGAGGATGATCAGTGAAGAGCCTGTTTCTTCGTCTTTTACTTCGATCTTATGTTTTACGATGTAAAAATCTTTCGGAGCGTTCTGTTCAACGATTCCTGCTTTCCGGATCTCTTCGGAGAAGAAACGTGAGCTACCGTCCAGAATCGGAAACTCGGGAGCGTTCACTTCAATCAGGCAGTTGTCGATTTCGTAGGCATATAATGCTGCCATTGCGTGTTCTACAGTGCTGATCTGGATGCCGTTCTTTGATAAAACGGTACCTCTTTGTGTACTGGCTACGTTTTCTGCCAACGCATCAATAACAGGTTGTCCTTCCAGGTCAACACGTTTAATTTTGTATCCGTGGTTTTCCGGTGCCGGATTGAACGTGATCTGTATGTCCAGTCCGGTATGCAAGCCTTTACCTTGCATCGAGAAACTCTTGGCTAGCGTCTTTTGTTTCTGCATACGTATATTAATTATTTATTGATTTCCTTTTTTAATTGTTCGATCTCGCGTTGCAACTGTCCCAGTGTACGGTACATATCGGGCAGGCGGTTGAATACGGCGCTTGAACGCATGAAGTTCTTCGCATCGATTGCCGGAGCGCCCAATACAGTCTTAGCTTCCTTGATGTCGCTGATCACACCGGATTGTGCACCGAATACGACGCCGTCGGCAATATGGATATGTCCGGCCAGTCCTACCTGTCCGCCAAACATACAATGGCTGCCGATCTTGACTGAACCGGCGATACCTACCTGGGCTGCCATTACAGTGTTTTCTCCGACTTCTACGTTATGGGCGATCTGCACCAGGTTATCCAGTTTCACACCGCGGCGGATGATGGTTGAACCCATTACGGCACGGTCGATCGTGGTATTGGCCCCGATCTCCACATTGTCTTCCAATACAACATTCCCCAGTTGCGGGATCTTTTTATAATTCTCTCCTTCGGGAGCAAAACCGAAACCGTCCGAACCAATCACAGAACCGGCATGGAGGATACAATTATTTCCGATTTTACATCCGTTATAGATGGTTGTATGCGGATAAAGAATGCAGTTATCTCCGATAGTCACGTCATCACCGATGTATGCGTTGGGATATATCTGGCAGTTCTTACCCAGCTTTACATGTTCTCCGATATAGGCAAAGTTGCCGACAAAGCAATCTTCTCCCATTGTCGCAGAGGCTGCGATGAAAGCAGCCGAAGAAATACCGGCCTTTTTAGGTTTTGACTGTTCTACCAGGTTGAGTAACATGGCAAGAGCAGAATATGCATTTTCAACTTTCACTAAAGTTGCGGTGATCTGTTCAGCCGGAGAAAAGTCGTTATTCACCAGAACAATGCTTGCTTCTGTATTATAGATATAATGTTCGTACTTGGGATTAGCCAGGAACGTCAGTGTTCCGGGTTGTCCTTCCTCTATTTTTGAGAAGTTGCTAACTTTCACTTCCGGGTTGCCATCAACGGTTCCACCAAGAAAGTCCGCTATTTGTTGGGCTGATAACTCCATTACTTATTTTGTTATATTGTATTTTGAATTGAGACTGCTCCACTAAGAACAAAGCAGTTTGCAAAAATGGTGAAAAATATTGGGATAGCCTATGCTTTGCAGGGAATAATTCCCTTATCATGCAGATATCCTGCCATTTCACGCTGCACAGCTTGTGCTGCTTCGCGGGCAAATGAGGCAAAATTCTCGGATTTATCTACGTAAATGATCGCACGTGAAGAGTTAACAAGCAAACCGCACTGATCGTTCATTCCGTATTGAGCCACTTCCTGCAAGCTGCCACCCTGTGCTCCGACACCCGGAACCAACAGGAAATGGTTGGGAGCATACTTACGGATGTCCAGAAACATTTTTCCCTGAGTTGCACCGACAACGTACATCATCTGTTCGTCGGTAGCCCAGTCCTGCGATTTCTTCAATACTTTTTCAAACAGACGTTCGCCGTTGGCATCTTCCGTCATCTGGAAATCCTGTGAGCCTTTGTTTGAAGTCAACGCCAGCAGGATTACCCATGCTTCGGGATAGATCAGGAACGGTTTTACGCTGTCTTCACCCATGTAAGGAGCCACTGTAACGGCATCCACCTTGATATGGTCGAAGAAAGAGCGGGCATACATTTCGGATGTGTTGCCGATATCGCCACGTTTCGCATCGGCGATAATGAACTGGTCCGGATAGTTTTCACGCAGGTAAGTAACAGTCTTTTCAAAGGCAAGCATACCTTTCACGCCCAGACTTTCGTAGAAAGCCAGGTTCGGTTTGTAAGCTACACAGTAATCGGCTGTAGCATCGATGATTGCCTTGTTGAAAGCGAAGATCGGATCTTCTTCAGAGAGTAAATGCTGCGGGATTTTTTTTATATCTGTATCCAATCCTACGCAAAGGAAAGATTGTTTCTTTTTAATGTTTTCGAATAATTGTTGCTTGTTCATCTTGTCTTGTGTCAAATAGTGAAATTGTTATAGTTCAGCTTCTTTCAGGCGTTCTGCATTTTCGGCAACGGTCAGTTGGTCGATGCAGGCTTGTATATCGCCGTCCATGAAAGCAGATAAATTATAGATTGTGTAGTTGATACGATGATCGGTGATACGTCCTTGCGGATAGTTGTATGTCCGGATCTTCGCGGATCGGTCGCCCGACGATACCATTGTCTTGCGTTTGTTGGCAATGTCGTCCAGGTATTTCTGATGTTCTTTGTCATAAATGAAAGAACGCAGGCGGGTAAGTGCGCGTTCCTTGTTCTTCGGCTGGTCGCGCGTCTCCGTACATTCGATCAGGATCTCTTCGCTCACGCCGGTGTTCGGGTTCTTCCAGACGTATCTCAAACGTACGCCCGATTCGACCTTGTTCACATTCTGGCCGCCGGCACCTCCCGAGCGGAAAGTATCCCACTTAATTTCACCTTCATTAATTTCAACATCAAACTCGTCTGCTTCGGGGAGCACAGCCACGGTAGCTGCTGAGGTGTGTACACGTCCCTGAGTTTCGGTACTGGGTACACGCTGAACACGATGTACGCCCGATTCATATTTGAGCGTACCATATGCTTTCTCACCGCTAACGGTGAAAATAATTTCTTTATATCCGCCCGACGAACCTTCGCTGCAACTTGACAGGGCGACTTTCCAACCTTTGGCTTCGCAGTATTTGATATACATGCGATAGAGGTCGCCGGCAAAAAGGGCGGCCTCGTCGCCTCCCGTTCCGCCACGAATTTCAACGATAGCATTCTTATCGTCTTCCGGATCGCTTGGAACAAGCAACAGCTTGATCTCTTCTTCCAGTTCCGGAATGCGGGCATTGCAGGCATCCAACTCTTCGCGGGCAATTTCCCTCATTTCAGGATCTTGCTCGGTATCGAGCATCTGCCGTGCTTCACTTATACCATTTAATGTATTGACATATTCGTTTCGGGTAGTCACGATCTTCTCCAGATCGCGATACTCTTTATTGAGTTTTACAAACCGTTTCATATCGGCTATCACTGCCGGGTCGGTAATCAGTGTTCCGACTTCTTCAAAACGGCTTACTAATCCGTCCAGTCTTCCTAATAAATTATTATCAGCCATTTATCAGATTAATATACGAAGCGACCTTTTTCGCTTTCAATAATCAATTCATTCTTATCCGCCTCTTCCACGAAGCCTACGATTTGTGCATCAATGTTGAAGCTCTTGGCAATGCTGATCACTTCTTCAGCATGTTCGGGCGACAGATAGATCTCCATGCGGTGGCCCATATTGAACACTTTGTACATTTCGCTCCAGTCGGTTCCGCTCTGTTCCTGAATAATGCGGAAAAGAGGAGGGATAGGGAACAGGTTGTTCTTTGTTACACGCTTGTTTTCTACGAAGTGCATTACTTTTGTTTGTGCTCCGCCTGAACAGTGTACCATTCCGTGTATCTGCGAACGCAGTTTATCCAGCAATACTTTGATTACCGGAGCATAGGTACGGGTAGGGGAAAGCACCAGTTTACCGGCGTCGATACCCAGTTCTTCGATTTTGTCGGTCAGTTTCAGTCCGCCTGAATAAACCAGTTCATCGGGAACAGCTGCATCGTAGCTTTCGGGATATTGGGTTGCCAGATATTTGGCAAATACGTCGTGACGGGCAGAGGTCAGACCGTTGCTGCCTGTTCCGCCGTTATATTCTTTTTCGTAGGTAGCCTGTCCGTAAGATGCCATTCCGACAATTACGTCGCCACCCTGTATATGACTGTTATCAACCACGTTTGCACGTTTCATGCGGCAAGTCACGGTGCTGTCGACGATGATCGTGCGAACCAGGTCGCCCACATCGGCCGTTTCGCCTCCGGTAGCATAGCAGCCTACACCCATTTCGCGCAGTTCGGCCAGCAGTTCGTCCGTTCCGTTAATAATGGCGGAGATTACTTCGCCGGGAATAAGCAGTTTGTTACGTCCGATAGTGGAAGAAACAAGTATATTGTCGACCGCACCTACACACAGCAGGTCGTCGATGTTCATGATCAGTGCATCCTGGGCAATACCTTTCCACACTGACAAGTCACCGGTTTCTTTCCAGTACATGTAAGCCAGGGATGATTTTGTTCCGGCTCCGTCAGCGTGCATAATGTTACAGTATTCAGGGTCACCGCCTAATATATCAGGGATGATCTTACAAAATGCTTTAGGGAATATTCCCTTGTCGATGTTCTTTATTGCATTGTGAACATCTTCTTTTGAAGCGGATACACCGCGCAGGTTGTAACGTTGGTCACTCATTGTTTTTACATATTTGGCTGCAAAGATACTATTTTTTTATGTTACTTATCTAAGTTTAAGCACATCTCCTTCTTCAGGAATGTAATCTTTGTCTTTTTTATTCATCTTATACAGGCTCTTGATCTGTATTCCGTATTTCTGTGCGATGCTGTGCATGGATTCTCCGATTTGTACAACATGGTCGTAATTAGGCTTGTCTGCCTTTTTCTTCTTCTTTTCCAGATAGACGATGTCGCCTTTCTGCAAGGGGAAGTCTTCGGGCACTTCGTTGAATTTTTTCAGATCCCTGACGCTGAAATCGAGATTTCGTGCAATCTGGTCGAAGCTGTCATTGTCTTTGGCATATACATATAGCAAACCATACGTCCGGTATATCGTATATTTTACGGCAGGATATTTTTGTTGTTTTCTTTCTTCGCGTGTCGGTTTATGTTCTTTGCCCGAATCGAAGCGGTAAAGCTCGTAATCTTCAACCACTTTGATTAGTTTATTGGCGTAAGCGCGATCGGTTGCATAACCACATTTCTGCAAACCTCTGGCCCAGCCTTTATAGTCGGTTATTTTTAGCCGGAACAGTTGGTCGTAACGCGAACGTTTCAGAAATTTGGAATGATCTTCATACGAATCTTCTACCCGTTTGTATTTACGGAAACACTCTCCGCGCAGGTCGTCGTCATGGTAAACTCGTCCGCCGCGCCAGTCGGAATGACATTTGATGCCGAAGTGGTTGTTTGAGCGGCGTGCCAGGTCGCTTTGTCCGGCTCCAGACTCCAGTAATCCCTGTGCCAGAGTGATACTGGCGGGAATTTTGTACTTCTTTTGTTGTTCTATAGCCAGAGCGCTGTATGTTTTTATATACTTTTCGTATGAAGGTATTTTGCGCTGGGTGGCTGCCTCCGCTAATGTAGCAATGAAAAATAAGAGGCAAAAAATCCGTATTGTTAGTTTCATAAAACGAGCTCCTAAAGTATTTATTTTCGCAAAGATAATGAAGCTGGATATATTATTCTTCTAAATAATCTATAAAATACTGGTTTATATCCTGCTAATTTTAGCCAGATAATCATAATGTTCTCCTTCCCGTATCTTCTCTGCTTTGAACCCATTGTTTGCCGCATGCAGGCTGAGCGTCTGAAAATCTAAGTATAACCAGTCGAATCGGTCGCCCCTGATGTTTTTATATTGCATGAGGAAATCCACTTCTCCGTAATAGTCATCATCAATATCTATGTCGAGATTGCCATCTTCATCTTCAAACAGGTAACGGAGGTCGGAAGAGTCCATCCATACACAACCTCCGGGAGCAAGCAGGCGTTTTAAGGTATTGAAGAAAATCGGGAGATTGGCTATCTTTCCGACAATCCCCGAACCGTTCATCAGCATCAGGATCGTATCGAAGCTGCCGCTGAACTGTTTGTTGAAGAAATTTTCCAGGCAGGCATCCTTTACGCCTCTTTTCTGCATGACCTCTACAGACAAAGGTGAGATGTCGATGGCTTTTACCGTCTTTCCCATTTCCTGCAATGCCAGCGAATGGCAGCCGCTTCCGGCACCGACATCGAGTATTCTGCCTTCACTCATGCGGAGTGCATCCTGTTCTAGTGCCGGCATTTCCGTAAAATTGCGGAATAACTGTTTAACCGGGATTTCATCTTCATCGAACATGGAAGAAAAAACGCGGAGTTTACTAGCTTTACCGTTCGCGAAATAATCTGCGATAGCGGCGCCCATCGGGTCTTTTTGGGGTGTGAGTAAGGGTATTTGCATATCCTGATTTGGAATTATTCGTATTTTATCGGACAAAGATACAAATTTACTATCTTTGTTTATCTAATCATTAGTCTTATGAAAGAAATCAAACTGGAAACAAAAATAACGGTTTATTCGCTGAACGAAGTTCCGGATGAGGAACTGCCTTTGGTTCATGCGGCTTTGAAGGCAACGGAACAATCATATGCTCCTTATTCAAAATTTCATGTCGGGGCGGCAGCGTTACTGGCTGACGGGACAATTGTGACGGGAAGTAACCAGGAGAATGCGGCTTACCCATCCGGCTTATGTGCGGAGCGGGTTACTTTGTTCCATGCCGGACATCAGTATCCCGATATTCCGGTAGTTGCCCTGGCGATTGCAGCGGCAACAGGAGGGAAACAGGTGGAAAGTATTTCGCCTTGCGGTGCTTGCCGGCAGGTACTGTTGGAAACAGAACAGCGATATGGTCAGTCTGTGAAAGTGTTGCTTTGCGGAACAAAGGATGTGATGGTTGCTCCAAGTGCGGTATCGCTTTTACCGCTTTGTTTTGGGAAAGAAGATTTGAAATCGGAATAATACAATAAGTTCTGAATGTACGTAGTAAAAAAAGCGGGACAAGAAGTCAAACCTCTTGTCCCGCTTTTTTTATTTAACTATCTGATCAGATACCCAAAGAAGCTTTGATCTGGTTGATCTTTTCTTCGGCAGCTTTGTTTGCTTCCGGTAAATCTTCCAGGCTTTTTACTTTTGAATGAACTTCGCAGTAGAATTTAATCTTCGGTTCTGTTCCTGACGGACGGATAGATATTTTCGTATTGTCTTCAGTAAAGTATTGCAGAACGTTGGAAGTTGTCGGCATATCCAGTGTGATCGTTTCGTTATCGTTGTAGCTGTAACCTTTCAGTGAAGCATAATCATAGAATAATGAAACTTTGGAACCTGCGATTTCCTGTAACGGGTTTTCGCGGAAGTTCTTCATCATCGCTTCGATTTCTTCTGCACCGCTCTTGCCTTTTTTCACAACAGAGATACCTTTTTCTTTAGAGAAACCATATTGTACATAGATGTTCTGCAACAACTGGTACATGGTGATACCCTGATCTTTTGCCCATGCTGCGATTTCTGCCAGGATAGCGCATGCAGAAACTGCATCTTTATCGCGAACGAAGTCTTCGCAAAGGAATCCGTAGCTTTCTTCACCGCCACCGATGTAGTTTTTCTTTCCTTCGTTTTTCTTCATTACGTCGGCAATCCATTTGAAACCGGTGTAAACGTCGTATATTTCAACACCATTGCGCTCAGCGATCGTACGGATCAACTCGGTTGTAACGATTGTTTTTACGATATATTCTTTGCCGTTTACCTTGCCTAATTCTTTCCAGCGGGTAATCAGGTAATAAACGAACATCAAAGCTGTCTGGTTACCGTTCAGCAATACCCATTCGCCTTCATTGTTCTTAACAGCTGCACCAACGCGGTCAGCATCCGGGTCGGAAGCCATTACCAGTTCGGCATCTGTTTCTTTCGCTTTCTCAACAGCCATAGCCAACGCTGCCGGTTCTTCCGGATTCGGAGAGATAACTGTCGGGAAGTCACCGCTTACAACATCTTGTTCCGGAACATGGATGATATTAGTGAATCCGAATGCTTTCAATGTATCCGGAACGATCTTTACACCGGTTCCGTGGATCGGGGTGTAAACGATCTTCATGTCATGGTGACGTTTGATTGCTTCCGGAGAAAGGGAAATAGTTGTCAAAGCGTCGATATACAAATTGTCGATTTCAGAACCGATGATTTCAATCAGGTCTTTATTGCCTTTGAATTTGATGTCGCTGGCATTGCGGATCTTGTTTACTTCGGCGATCGTGTTACGGTCGTGCGGAGCGATCATCTGTGCACCGTCGTCCCAGTAAGCCTTGTAACCATTGTATTCTTTCGGGTTATGTGAAGCTGTCAGGATGATACCGCTCTGGCATCCCAGTTTACGGATAGCAAAAGACATTTCCGGTGTCGGGCGAAGGTCTTCGAACAGGTACACTTTTATACCGTTAGCAGAGAAGATATCTGCCGAGATTTCGGCAAACTTGCGGCTATTGTTACGGCAATCATGGCCGATAACAACTTTGATCTGATCCAGATTGGCAAATTCCTTTTTCAGATAATTTGACAAACCCTGTGTAGCAGCACCGACAGTATAAATATTCATACGGTTGGTTCCTACACCCATGATACCTCTTAAACCTCCTGTACCAAATTCAAGGTCTTTGTAGAAAGATTCGATCAGTTCGGTCGGATCTTCGCTGTCTAATAATTCCTGAACTTTTGCTTTTGTTTCGGCATCATAACTTTTGGTAAGCCAGCTTTGCGCTTTACTTCTTACCATTTCTAGCAGTTCGTTGTTTTCCATACCCAAATATCTTGCATTTATATATGTGTTATTTCCTAATTTATGAGAAAACAAAGATACAAATTAATTGTTGTAAACAATGGCTCGCAGCCTTATTTTCAAGAAAAAAGAAAAAGTTATTTTTTACCACGTAAACGGATAAGTATAAGTAGATTGATTTCCACAGGCATCTGTTACGACCAGTTTCAGCGTGTGTTTCCCTCTTGCCAGCCGCTCTTTATCGAAGTGGTAGGTAATGACGGACTTACTATTCATTTCAAATAAAACATATTGACCGTCGATTTCACCCCGGTATGTTTGTACGCCGCTCAGGTTGTCCGACAGTCTGAGTGTGATGGCTTGCTGGCTAACCCATGTTGCCGGATTGAGAGGTGTAATGGTCGGCGGGACAAGGTCCTGACCGAGCGTGTAGCTTCCCATTTCTTTTATATCGGCATCGACCCAGCCGTTGCGGTAGACACCTCCGGTCCATGACCGGCGTCCGTTTTGCAGTCGGACAATACCGTATTGCTGTTTGTTATCCAGTGTGTCTGTTTGCAATCGGAGGGATAATTTGGCTGATTTGTGGAAAGCGACCGGTTTGTTGTGTAATATATGTGTGGCACCCAGCGCAGCGCTGTCTTCTTTGACGGAATAGCGGAAATATAAGTCGTCGTAAAGATTTCCTTTCGGGATTGTCAGGCGGATTCCTTTGGCTCCGAAACGGTTGTCGCTCCACCAATGGAATAATTCGGCGTTTTCCGTGTCGATTTCCGGGATCGGTTGTTCTTTACCTTCGATCCGGATAGAAAGCTGGGTTGTGTTGCCGAAAGCGTCTGCCAGTTTGTAAGTCAGGTGATAGGTGCGGGGTTCGTCGATAGTCAGGATCCCGCGGTTAAGGCTTTCGATGAAACGAAGCCGGTTTCCCGGGTCGACAAAACTTTTGATATAGAACGAACGGTGTTCTTTCCATTCTTCAAAGTCAGTGAAACTATTCAAATAGCGTGTCTCATCGAAAGCGAAACGATCCAGGTTGCTATGAAAAATAACCTGGCTGTCTGCCGTCAGTGTGATGTCTTTGATACCATAAATATTGGAGGTGTTATCCATGTAATCGTATCCTTTTACAGCCAGCCCGATTTCTCCCCAGGCTTCAATCTTTCCGGTCAGTGTTTGTTTTCCGTTCTTGGCTGTGACCGGTTTTAGTTCCAGTTTCCGGCGGCTTCCGTTCACGACGCCTTTTCCAGGCATTGAATAGACCATGATTCCCTGTATCTTGGGAGCCTGAGTATCTTTTATTAAATCTTTGTAGTATTCTATCGGGTCCATCGGTTCTTCCGTCTCTGTGTCGCGCACTTCGAAATGGAGGTGCGGACCGCCGGAGCTTCCCGTGTTTCCGCTCAGCGCGACGAGTTCGCCTTCTTTAACAGGAAGTTCATCCGGAGTGAGGCTCAGGTTTACATTGAAACTTTCCTGTTCGTATTGTTTTTCTTTGAGATAAGCGGTGATCTTTTGAGAGAATTTCTGAAGATGACCGTAAACCGTAGTCGTGCCGTCCGGATGTGTAATATACAGGCCGTTGCCATATCCCCAGGGACTTACGGAGATGCGTGAAACATATCCGTCCTGCACGGAGTGGATCGGTTTCCCTTCGACACCTTGTGTTTTGAAATCTATTCCCGAGTGGAAATGATTGCTTCTCAGTTCTCCGAAATTCCCGCTTAGCAAGACCGGAATATCCATCGGTTTGCGAAGTTGCTGGGCTTCGGCTATGTTACTTGTTATTCCGGCGAGGAGGATAATCCCTGCCAGTATATGGTGTATCTGCATGTCTGTTTTAATTCAATCTTTGTTAGGCAAAGATAGTAAAAAGTCGGTAATGAGAGGCAAATGGTCACTGTAACCGCCTTCGTATTTAAAACCGTAATAGGTGCGGAAAGGTCGTTTGCCGTGCCAGGTCTTATCATCCGTGAGCAGGAAGGGAGGCATGAATATTCGATTGCTTCCGGGAACAACATGCATGAGGGAGTTTTTATCGATCAGATTGCCGGATACGACGATATGATCCAGCTGATTCCATTCTCCCTGATACTTGTGGGTTCCGGGATTGTTCAGGACATGGGGATCGGCAAAAAGGTTGTAGAGTTTGTCGGATTCCGGATTTTCGGAGATTTTTCCGGCAGACAGTATTTGTGTGATACTGGCGTTTTCCGGTGTGTCGTTAAAATCTCCCATGATCAGGAGTTGAGGCGTTTTCCGGATTTGTAGCAAGGAGTCGCACAGATACCTTAATGTACGGGCAGCATCGAAACGGTCGGCTTCGCTTTCCTTTTCTCCTCCGTAGCGCGAAGGAAGATGACAGACGAATACATCTAATGTGTCGGAGGTTATTATTTTTCCCCATACATGGAGAATGTTACGTGTCTGTTTATGTGTTTTATGGGTGAAGAGTACCGGGTGCTCTTTATGGCTGATATATCCGAATTGAGTTCGTTGATAAAGAAGGGCAGAATTTATTCCCCTTGTATCTGAACCGTGTGTCATACAGTACCGGTATTGTTGTTGTTTCAAAGGTGTCCGGTTCAGCAAATGGATCAGGACGGAATCGTTTTCCACTTCACAGAGGCCGATTAGGGCGGGAGTATCCCATTCACCTGCGGCGCTGATCACTTTGGCTATTTGCTGAAGTTTATGGTAATATCGTCCGCGTGTCCAATGATGATTACCTGATGGGAGGAAGTCATTATCGTTCTTGTCCGGATTGTCTTCGGTGTCGAACAGGTTCTCTACATTGTAACTCATAACCCTGAATCCGGGCTGGGCGTTTATCGGATGGGAGAGAAAGGCGAGAACGCAAATTAATATAGCTAAGGTTCTGGTCATATTTAATTGTTTTTATTCTTCTTCTTTAGGAACAAATTCATAAGCACCTATATCCGGCCCGTTGTTTGTCAGTCGGTTGACGCCGTTACGATCGACCGGATATTTCTGGGAAACAAACAAATCGGCTTTACCTACGCCGGGAGTTGTTTCTTTATCCGGACGGAAATCGTACATATATTTGTTCTTTTCTCCGCCGGTCATCCGGTACTCCATTTTATTTTCATCGTTTTCAGTAATGAAAATAACATTTTTGAAATTATCATTTGAAATCTTCTGTAATTTTATGACACAATGATTGAACAGATAATTGGAACTGCTACTACGTAAAATGTATTTCTCATCGGATACGATTTGCAATTCTCCTTCTTTCAGATTGTTGCTGGCTTTATAGCTTCCGTCGATTATGCAATTGTCAAAATTAGCTTCTAGCAAGGGATATGGGCCTATGTCATTAACTTTGAAATTATCCAATATGCGTAATGTCTGGCTGCTCTCACCGTCCTGTGATAGTGAATGGCGCGATTTTAATGACATGTAGTTCACTATTGTACAATGTGTGAAGTTGTATTTTCCTCCGGCTAAGACCATAACATCTGCTGTTGCATTTGTAAATTCACTGTTTGCTGCTTCTATGTTACAATTGACAGCTCTTAATCCGCTTCCGTCCATATTAGTGATCTGCGAATTGCTGATCTTCAATTTCGACTTTTCCGGGTCGGATGCTTTACAGGTTATACCATTGTTTCCGTTTTTTACTATTACATTATTAAATACGTTGTCAAAACTTTCACTGTTGAATACAATTCCTTCCCATTGTCCCGGTGTACGGTCGTACGGGAGCACGTCGTTCAAAATGAAATCGAGACGGTCACCGCGGAAGACTATCGGTTTATCCATGGTTCCGTTCGCAACGATTGTTCCGTCAACGATGATCTTTGCTTTGTCGTGCATATAGAAAGTGGTGCCTTCTTCGATATTAACTGTCACACCTTTGTCTATCATCAGGCTGTCGTATATCAGATAAGGACGTTCGGCTGTCAGCTTGGTGTCTTCACTCAATGTCTGTCCGCCTTTTATCAGCTTGACATCCTGTCCGCATGCCTCCAGTAAAACTGTTTGTTTCACGCTGTTGTAGGTGAACACTATTGAATCCTGGATTAATAACGGTTGGTCTTTTCCATTCGGATTGACAGTGACTTCCACAAATATATACATGCTGTCTTTGGCTGCAATTCTGATATTGTCGAAATTGTCACCTTTTCGTCCGTCCACGTTGATACGGAATCCGCTGGTAGCAGGCGAAGCTTGTATGATTCTCTCTATATTCAGCGGTTCACTGTTTTTGTTGTAAACCATGAATTGTTTAGTGGCTGAGCCTATCGTGGTAAAGACAGTATCGAATGATAAGGTATCTGTCGAGAAACTCAACCGGTGATTCGGATTGGTCGAATAATTTTCGTCCAGCCCGTCGCATCCAGCCAACAGGTTGAGTAAAAGTGTACATATTATAAGCAACGGCGCTGTAATTCTTTTCATTTTCTCTAAATGTTAAAATGTATGCCTTTGTGTTCTTGTTTCTTTATAAACAAACGATTTATAAAGAATGTTTTCAGGCATTAACATAAAAAAAGAGGAAAAACACGATTAAAGTGTTAATCCTCTTTTTATAACGCAGAATATTTAATTTTATTTTGCCGGTACGCTTTTTAATAATTCTAAAAGATGAGTCCACCACAAACCGACGGTCTTAATTTCGATCCGTTCGTTCGGAGAGTGAACATCTCTTAAAGTCGGTCCGAAAGAAATCATATCCAGATTAGGATATTTTTCGAGGAACAGTCCGCATTCCAGTCCGGCATGGATAGCCATGATCTTGGCGTCCTTATTGAATAAACGTTTATATGTATCCTGTGCGACTTTCAGGATTTTGGAATCCGGATTAGGAGCCCATCCCGGATAACCGTCACCGTGGGTAACAATCGCTCCGGCCAGTTTAAATACGGAGGCTACCTGGTTGGCAATCATGTTTTTGCATGATTCGATGGAGCTGCGCTGGCTGGTTCCGACAGTGATTATCAATTGTTCTGTTTCGGCTTCATGTCTCATTTTTACGGAAGCCAGGTTGGTAGAAGTTTCAACCAATCCTTCGATGTCATGGCTCATGCCGATAACGCCATGAGGACAAGCATGCAAAGCCCAGATTACCTTTTCCATATCGAAATTAGACAGGCATAATTCCGGACGGTCGGTCGATTCCATGGTGATCTGTACGTTAGGATCAATATGTTTCAGTTCGTTTTCGATATCCGCCGTATAGTTATTGAGCAGTACGCGAACCTGTTCTTTATCTTCCGAATAAAGTCCGATGACTGCATGCGCTTCACGGGCTATCGCATTGCGCAGATTACCACCTTCAATCGAACACAAAGTGAAGTCAGCTTCATTGTTCAATAAATACAGGAAACGAACCAGTATTTTGTTTGCATTACCCAGCCCCTTATGTATTTCACCGCCGGAATGTCCGCCGTTCAATCCTTTTACATCAATTTTGAAATATAGCATATTGGGGTTGGTCGGGCGTTGTTTGCAATGGAACACGGCCTGTGTATCTTTTCCTCCGGCACAACCCATAAAGATTTCGCCTTCGTCTTCGCTGTCGAGGTTCAACAGGATATCTCCGGTCATGAAACCTTTTTCAAGAGCTTTTGCTCCGGTCAGGCCAGTTTCTTCGTCAACAGTAAACAAGCATTCGATTGGTCCGTGTTCGATATCGTTGGAAGCCAGGATAGCCAGTTCGGCGGCAACACCGATACCATTGTCGGCTCCCAGAGTTGTTCCGTTAGCACGCAGCCAGTCTCCGTCTACAATTGTTTCGATCGGGTCGTTGTCGAAATCGTGAACTGTTCCGTTGTTTTTCTCGCAAACCATATCCATGTGCGACTGAAGGATAACAACCGGCAGCTTTTCATATCCGGGTGTTGCAGGTTTCGACATCAGGATGTTTCCGGCTGCATCTTTCTTTATGGCGATTTTATACTCTTTTGCGAACGATTCCAGATACTGGATCATTTTGCCTTCCTTCTTTGAAGGGCGGGGCACTTGTGTTACCTGGTGGAAAAACTTCCAGACGATTTCAGGCTTTAAGTCAGTAATCTTCATAATGTTACAATATATTATAGTTGTTACTATATAGTTAATAATGCGATCGTTTCAGGAGTTATGTATGAAAAAAAGTAGAATTAAATACCAAAAAGATACTTTATAATCACTTAAACTCTTATATTTGCGTCCACAAATATAGAGAAAATGCTTACAACGATATTATTAACGGTCATAATTCTTGTTATTTGTGTTGTGTTACTTGCTGTAAAAGTGATATTCAAGAAGGGGGGAAGGTTCCCGAATACGCATGTCGGAGGTAACAGAGCACTGAGTAAAAAAGGCATCCATTGTGCCAAGACGCAAGACCGCGAACAGAAGAAGCAAAAGAATCTATATGATAGAGTAAAAGAAATAGAAGAATAAAATAAGGATTTAATTTACACTTTATGAAGAACATTAACTACGTAATTAATGGTGTGCTCGCGGTGGCTGTCGTGATATTGTTCATAATGCAATTTTCCGACAAGAAAGAATCGACAGTAACAAAAACATTTGCATCCGGAGAAGGTGATACAACAAACCTCCTTCCTATAGCCTATGTCAATGTAGATTCGCTTTTACTTAATTATAATTATTTCAAGGATCTGAATGAACAGCTCCTGAAAAAAGAAGAAAATTCGCGTGCTAATGTAACACAGCAGGCACGTGCATTGCAGAATGAAGTTCAGGAATTCTATCGTAAAGTGGAAAACAACGCTTTCCTTACTCGCGAAAGAGCTCAACAGGAACAGGAACGTCTGATGAAGAAAGAACAGGAAATACAGTCATTGGACAATAAACTGTCACAGGAACTGCTACAGGAACGCCAGAAGCTGAACGAACAACTTCGTGATACAGTGGTTTCAAAATTGAAAGTATATAATAAAGAAAAAGGATATCAGGTAATTTTCAGTAACACCGCAGATGATAATATTTTGTTAGCCGGCGATGCTTACGATATCACAAACGAATTGATCGACTTGTTGAATAAGAGTTATTCCAGCGGAAAATAAGTAGTATCAAAACGATATACAAAAAGCTGTTGCATTAAATGTAACAGCTTTTTTTGTATCATACCGTTTTATTTATTGTTATGCAGAGAATAAACCCCATTGCAATGGGAGTATTTCCCCACTCTAATGGGGGTGTTTCCCCACTGCAATGGGGGTGTTTCCCCATATAGAAGGGGAAAAGTCCCCACATAATAAAATAGGGTGGGGAAAATTGATAGGATTATTTTTGTTGCTTTCCGGAAACGAATGATGAGTAGAGTAATAGTACGGCTGCAATTGTCAGGCAGATAATCCACTCTTTCATATCTTTGAACATCAACCCGGAGGCACAGATCATCAGGACAGAGGCTATTATGTTAAAACGGTGCAACCTGCGTTCGCGAAACTCCATATCTTTAGTAGGGAGCGTCAGGAAGCATACAGCCATTCCGGCAGCTCCGACGGCAAACAGGTAAGGTGCCAGAAACCATTTGGTAAGGAAAAGGACTGCCCCGGCCAGTATCAGTAAACCGGCCATACTGAAAATGATTGTTCTTGCTTTTTGATTCATTATTTCTTTTTGATGATATAGACGTCTTCGTTCGGCTTCTTCATGAAATATTCTTCACGGGCGAAGCGTTCCAAACCTTCTTTGTCGGTACGAAGATCGTTCAGTTTCTTACTGTTTATCTCGATCTCTTTCTGATAATGTTTGATCTCTCTTTCCAGGCTGCGGATCTTTTCGTCGTACGTATACCGCTTATACAAATTGCTGTCGCCCACCGTAAAAGTGAGGATCAGAAATCCGATGATAACCAGCCAATAGGCATTTATCCTGGATAGATACTTGTTGTAAAAGTCTTTTATGCGTGACATGGAACTTCGTTTTTGCAAAGGTAAATGAATTATTTTGTATATCTTTGTGTTGTTAATAAAAAAGCAAAGAATGGACAATTATATTGTATCGGCAAGAAAATATCGCCCGTCAACCTTCCGTAGTGTTGTAGGGCAGAAGTCTCTTACCACTACACTAAAAAATGCAATACAAAGTAACAAACTTGCACATGCCTACCTTTTCTGCGGACCGCGTGGTGTCGGGAAGACTTCGTGTGCACGAATCTTTGCGAAGACAATAAACTGCCTGAATCCGGCAGCAGACGGTGAGGCTTGTAACGAGTGTGAATCATGCCAGGCTTTCAATGAACAGCGTTCCTATAATATTCATGAACTGGATGCTGCATCCAACAACTCGGTCGACGATATCCGTTCGTTGATTGACCAGGTGCGTATCCCGCCTGCAATCGGAAAATATAAGGTATTCATCATCGATGAGGTTCATATGTTGAGTTCGGCTGCATTCAACGCCTTCCTGAAAACGTTGGAGGAGCCGCCGCATCATGCCCTGTTTATTTTAGCGACTACGGAGAAGCATAAAGTACTTCCGACTATTCTGTCGCGTTGCCAGATATATGATTTCTCCCGCATCTCGATTGCCGATATGGTGGAACATCTGGAATATGTCGCCTCTCTGGAAAATGTGACTGCTGAGCCGGAAGCATTGAACGTAATTGCCCAGAAAGCTGATGGCGGTATGCGTGATGCTCTGTCTATTTTCGACCAGGTAGTTAGTTTTACCAATGGCAATATTACTTATCAGGCTGTCATCGACAATCTGAATGTACTCGATTACGAATATTATTTCCGTCTTACGGACGCAATCTTGGCAGGAAATGTACGTTCGTCTATCCTGATCCTGAATGAAATATTGAGCAAAGGATTTGACGGGCAGAATATCATTACCGGGTTGGCCGCCCATTTCCGTGATTTGCTGGTTTGTAAGGATGAGGCAACTCTGATTTTGTTTGAAGTCGGAGCCTCGATCCGCGAAAGATATAAAGAGATGGCAAAACGCTGTCCGGATCAGTTGCTTTTTAAGGCGATCGAACTGGCTAATACCTGTGATCTGAATTATCGTGCCAGCCGTAACAAACGTTTGCTGTTGGAACTGACGCTTATCCAGCTTTGCCAGCTGAGTAATGCAGGGCAGACGGCCGACGATAAAAAAAAAGGAGTAATTGAACCGATCGCATCCGGTGCTCCTGGACAGCCTGTTTCTCAGGGCACACAGGCTTCGCCGCAGGGGCAACCTGTCCGTCAGCCAGTTCAACCATCCAATTATCCCGGTTTGCCGGCTTCACAGCAACCGGCTGATACGGGTAATAACAATGGTCGTGTAGTGACTTCAAATATGCCTTCTTCGGCAACAGCTATTCCGCAGCCTCCTGCTGCAACTCCTCCTAAACGTCCTTCCCGTCCGCAACATTTGGGTACGTCACTGAAGGAAATCGGTGTGGAAAAACCGAAGAACCAGATGGGGCAGCAGGAAAACCGGACAGTACAGGAGATGGTCAACCATTTCACAGAAGAAGACCTGGTGCGTTGTTGGGATGCTTATGCGACAAGCGGAATTATCGATAAGAAAGTTTATCTGAAGAATACGATGATCAACTGTAAGCCTGTTTTGCAGGAAAACTATTTCTTTGAAGTAGGTGTGCATAATCCCGGTCAGCAGGATGAACTGAGTAATGGTTGTGTGGATTTATTGAATTATTTGCGTACGCAACTACGAAATACCCGTATTCAGATGCGTGTCCGGATTATCGAAACGAACGAAAAGCATTTAGCCTATACGGCAACCGAGAAGTTCGAACATTTATTGACCGTAAATCCTGTCTTGGGAAAACTGAAAGACGAGTTCAATCTGACACTGGATTAATTCTTTCAACGGATGAAACAAGGGCGGTTTTCTGTTTAGACGAATATTATAACGTTTTTGATCAGCCTTTATCCGCTAAATGTTTGTATTTTAGCGGATAAATAAAAAATGTTGATATGAGAATGAAGAATTGGCTCCTGTTTCTGATGATACCTGTGATTGGCACGGGTTGTGCGACAATGGATCCGACATCGCGTACGATAGTGGGTTCGCAGGTCGGGATGTTGGCGGGTACGGTTACCGGTGCAGTGATCGGGCATGCGGCCGGAGGATATCGCGGAGAAGCGATCGGTTCGTTTGTGGGATCGGTCGGAGGAACAGTTCTGGGTGCGGCTGCCGCTTCCTCTCAAAACCAACGTGACAGGAATACAGCGAGTGCCAGAGAGTATCAGGTCCCCTATCTGGTTATTGAGGATATTTATCTGGAAGACCGGAATAACAACCAGATCGTAGATGCAGGAGAAAGTTGCCGTATCTCGTTTATCTTATCGAATGAAGGCAGACAAACGGCTTACAATATTGAGCCTGTTATCAAGGTTGAACAGGGAGGCAAATATGTGAAACTTTCAAAACCTCTTGTTATCCGTCAATTACCGCCGCATAAAAGAGTCAGTTATACTGTCACCTTGCATGCTTCTCCCAAGTTGAAAGCCGGAGAAATAGTGCTGTCTGTCCGCCTGAAATCTTCAGACGGTTATCTGACGGATAAGGAGACTTTTACATTGCCTGCCGGAAGATATTAGGCATTTAGCTTTTCGTCGTAAGGCAATACAATTGAGAAACAACTTCCTTTTCCTACTTCTGAGCGGAGATCCAGATGACCTCCGAGTTTTTCGGCAATGATTGTACTGATCGACAGACCGAGCCCGGTTCCTTTGTCGGCGTCATCCATTTTGTAGAAACGCTCGAATATCTTTTTCTGGTGTTCTTCCGGGATGCCCTGTCCGGTGTCTTCTACAAATAAGACTATTTCACGATTTGTTTCGTCCAGTTGATAACCGATCCTGATATGTCCTTCCGGAGTGAACTTCACTGCATTGTTGATGAAGTTGGAGACGACTTGTTTCAGTCTGGTTTTGTCTACACGTGCAAATAATGCTTTCCCGGGAACAGATTTTATAAATTCCAGATTCCGGGGAATGGACACCTGATGTGTACTATATACTTCAGATATCAACTCAGATAAGTTGTAATTTTCTAAAGAGAAAGACATTTTCCCTGATTCCATTCGCGAGAGGTAAAGAATGTCATTTATTAATTTTAGTAATGATTCGCAGTTCTGGTTAATCGTATTGATAAATAAGGAACGTTCCTCCGCACTGATATCTTCGTCAGATGCCAGTAAATTGGAGAAACCGACAATTGCATTCAGTGGTGTGCGTATTTCGTGGTTCATGTTGGCAAAAAATGATTCTTTGCGTTCCACTTTGAGGGCCATATCTCTTACTTCTTCCGCTTTTATTTTAGCGATTCTCAAATTCTCTTTTGATATGATGAGTTCGTCTCTTTCTTTTTTCAGTTCGTCTTCCGATTTTTGCAGTTTCTTTTTGATTCGTGCCAGGCGGAAGTAAAATATGGATATGAAAACAAGAGTAACTATCAACATTGCCAGGATGATCCAACTTGCCCGTAATAAATTATGTTTGTTCTTTAGTTCCAGTTCGCTGTTTTTCAGTTGTAATTGATCGGTATCGTATATCGTTCTGAATTCATTCAGTTGTGAGTCTAGCCAAGCATTATTTAGCGAATCTTTCAGGATATTCAAATCCTGATACGATTTGATCGCTTCATTCAATGCCCCTGTATGAGCCAGCAGGTTGGCATTTTGTTCCAAAAGTTCAGGATTTTCATTTGGAGTCGTTTGGCCGGGATGATGGTAAGCCTTCTGGAATTCATTGAAAGCTTCATAGTATTTTCCTGTTGCTTCGTAGTAATTGGCTACAGCCAAACGATAATCTATCTGATTTTTCTCTGAAAGATCCGGATAGCTTTCCTTTACCTCTTTGAGAATAACCTGTGCTTCAGCGTATTTTTTTAACTTTATATAGAAATTAGCTTTCCATGTCTGCAACTCCATCCATTCGTTTAGCATGTAAGTTTTTTTCCCGCTGTTGTCGACACGTATTTTTCTGACTTCTTCAATTAATTCTTCATATTGTCTGATATAATCCAGTCCTTTTGAATATTCGTTTATACTGTTGCAAATAGAGATAAGCCCCAGATATGTCTTTATTTTCCAGCCTTTCCAGCCGGTTTCGTTCACGGGAATTAAGGATAAAGCCGTTTCAAGGGAATTTATGGCTTCTTTGTTTCTTTTGGCTGCAAACATGGCATTTCCCAGACTCATGTTTGACGCAACCAATCCTTCCAGGCTTTCATTTTCTTTGGCTGTCTCATACATTTTTTTTGCAGTCTGAATTGCTTGTTGAATACGTTTGTTTTGCAATAAAAGATTGACTTCCGAATTTGACAGATAGAAATAATAATTGAATTCCTTGAATTCCAAAGCAATCGGATCCATTATGTTCTTCCAGTAATAGAATGAATCAATGTTATTTTGATTACTGTAATAAAGTGCCCTGTCGCTGTATGATTCACATACAAAGTCGAACCGGTTCTGACGTCTGGCTTCTTTTTCCTTCAATTCTGCATAATATAGAAATCTAGGTGAGTCGAACAGAAGGAGTTCTAATCCTACTATTTTATACAGGTAGAAAGAGTCACGGGGCATTGCATCCAGCTCTTTGTCCAGACTGTCAACCATGAAATCTATATCTTCTTTGTTGGTAGGATTTCCTGCCTTCACCGGAGATATGATAGAGAAAAGAATTACTACCAATATAAAATAAACGAATTTTACCATTGGGTTTCCCGCATGGGGATCGCATCGTTTAATATAGCATTTCATATAAATATAGCCTATGAATATTACCCTCGATATGGAATGCAAATTAAATGCTTATTTTGATATTTCAGATGCTGTCAAGCAATAAAAGTCACCAATAATCAATGCTTTTTAGATATTATTATATATTGGGGCAGGCTTTGGTCCAATTCGAAATAAACAAATCTGTATATTTGCCGTAATGAATTAAACGGGTAATACATTCTTTTTCTTAATGTAATATTGTACAATGATTATAGAACAAGGCTCAACGCATCATCTTGACGAACTGGCGGCTCTTTATGTACCCCGCTATACATTTTATAAGCACAAGTATGGTAGTGAGTTACTGGTGGATGTTGTCGAACTGAAAAACATCAAGAAGTTTCTGGATATCAATCCGGTGCATACGCTGACTTACTATGACATTACTTTTGTCACCGGAGGGTCAGGCTCTTTTTCGATTGATAACCAACAGTATGACGTCTGTCCTGGTGATGTGATTTTTTCAAAGCCGGGGGAGATACGTAATTGGGATAAAGACCATATTATAAATGGGTATGCACTTATTTTCGAGGAAGAGTTTCTTTCCTCTTTTTTCAAAGACGAGCGGTTCGTTCAGCATCTCAGTTATTTTGAACCTGATAAAACTGCGGCAAAAATACATCTTTCGGAATCAGTTTCCGATCGTATCTTCCAACAGATATGTAATATTAGGGATGAGATCGGTCTGTCCTCCAGGAATGGTGACCATGTGTTGAGGGCACTGCTTTATGAGGTTCTTATGCTCCTTGACAGGGGATACAAGGAGGAAGAAGGGAAAACGGATATAGTGAAGGGGCGTAGCCTTCATCTTACTAACTTTATCCGTTGGGTCGACAAGTCTTTTAAAGAACATCGTGCAGTCAGCTATTATGCTGATCAATTATGTATTACGCCGAATTACCTGAATGAAATGATTACGGCCTCCATGCAGGTCAGTGCCAAACAATATATTCATAACAAAGTGATGGGAGAGGCCAAAAGGATGCTGACCTATACTGATTTACCCGTCTCGGAAATAGCCGCCCAGCTGAACTATGAAACTGTATCTTATTTTATCCGGTCATTCCGTCAACATGCCGGACAAACTCCATTGGCATACAGAAAAATGCACAAACCGTAAAAAGTGACATTTTCTCCCTGTTTACTGTTGCATCTGGGATAGCTTCATACTCTATTTTTGCCCTTATTATAAACGAATAACAGTTTAATTATGAGAGATCCGGAAAAGACGATAGGTAATATTGTTGACAAACAGACAGTTTCATTCCTTGGTTCGGTTGATGAGGAAGGTTTCCCTAATATCAAAGCAATGCTTCAACCTCGTAAACGGGAAGGAATCCGTACATTTTATTTTACTACCAATACATCTTCCATGCGTGTGGCTCAGTTCAGGGAGAATGACCGTTCCTGTATTTACTTTTGCGACCGGCGCTTTTTCAAAGGCGTGATGCTGAAAGGAACAATCGAAGTCCTGACCGACCCGGCAAGCAAAGAATTAATCTGGTTGCCGGGAGATACAATGTATTATAAAGAAGGTGTTACCGACCCGGATTATTGTGTGTTGAAATTCACCGCTTTTTCGGGAAGATATTATAGTGGGTTCAAATCCGAGGATTTTAGTGTTGAGTAGCCGTACGGATAAATTCACTTTGTTCCCCTGAATATGTCACTGTCAATTGATGCATCGCTCGGGTTACTGCCACATAAAGCATGCTTTTATCGATTTCCGAATAGTAATTTGTCTTATTGGTTTGGGGGACGATTACTTCATCAAACTCCAACCCTTTAGCCATATGGGAAGAAGTGACGATGGTACCGTTTATGAAAGCGGAACTTTGACTGGACAGGAAATATATGTCTTCGATTTGTTTTTGAAGTTTTTCTGCCATTTCTTTTGCCTGTAATTCAGTTTTGCATACGATTCCCAATGAATTGTATTTTGATTCTCTGAATACAGAAACCAAATGAACGATGGCGGATATTTCTTCTTCTGCATTTCCGAACCGGAGAATTTCCGGCTTTTTGCCATGACGTACAACCGGTATCAGTTCGTCATTAGAGCGTATCTTTTGGACAAAGTCGGTTATTTCGATGGTCGAACGATAACTTTTGCATAATTTCATGACCTCTCCTGCTGCAAATGCTTTGCGAATCATTTCGGCTGTCGATGAACCGTAGGGGTTTACCGATTGGCATGCATCGCCGAGAATAGTTTTCCGGCAGGGATAAAGTTTTTGAATTACCTTAAATTGAATGGGCGAATAGTCCTGCATTTCGTCTATCAGGAGATGTTTGATATGGGAATATGTCGTGTTTTCGTCCAACGACATGTGCAGGTAGGCCAACGGGGCAAGGTCTGCATATTCAAGGATATGGCCTTTGCGCAGTTTAAACATTTCAGGTTTCCCGGTCCATTTGAAAAAGTCTTTATATACCTGAAGATCGTTGTTTCCGCCGAACATCTTTTTTATCTCTTTTTTCAGCAGGTTCTTTTCTGACGTGGTTACGGATATGTTGTATTGGATTTTCATCATATCCAGTATGTAATCGGTCATTGTCTCAAACCGTTGTCGCATCGGATAACGGTTGAATCGTTTGAACTGTTCCTCGATGAAGCCGGCGGGGATGGTGATATGTCTGGTGAGCTGGACATCTGTAGCCTTGAAATAATTGTTTTCCATGTGGAGGATGAATTTGTCCAACAGGGAAATGAAATCGAACGATGCCTTGTATTGTATTCGTTCGATAAAATCCCGGGATGGTTTTTCCAGCAATTCGGTTACCTGGTCGAAGAAATTCCGGTATTTATATTTATTTTCGAGTAATTCCGAAAGGATTTGTTCCATGCTGGTTTCAGGAACTGTCTCTTCTCCGAGTTCGGGTAGTACGTTGGATATGTAATCGGCAAAGACTTTATTGGGGGATATAATCAGAATATCCCTGGAAGAAATATTTCCTTTCAGGGTGTAAAGCAGATAAGCGATACGATGCAAGGCAATGGAGGTTTTACCGGAACCGGCTACTCCTTGTATGATAAGTACGGGAGCTTCTTCGTTACGGATAATTTGGTTCTGCTCACGCTGGATAGTCGTTACGATATTCTTCATTTTGTCGTCGGCATTGGCACTGAGTTCTTTCTGTAGAATGTCGTCATGGACGGTGAGGGAACTTTCAATCATATATTCCATCCGGCCTTTACGGATGCGGTACTGGCGTTTGAGCGATATTTTGCCGTTGACTTCACCGGTCGGGGAGGTGTAGGAGGCTTCACCCAGTTCATGGTCGTAAAACATGCTTGAAACCGGGGCTCTCCAGTCGTATATCAGATTGGTCCTGCTTATGGAGTCGTAGAATGTGTGTATTCCAATATAAACAGGTGTGGTTGGGCTGCCGTCTTTCTTTTCTTTGAAATCTATCCGTCCGAAATAGGGAATATCGAGAATCTGGCCTAACCGTTTGCGTTTATCGATGACGTTTTCTCCCAATGCGAAATGATTCAGGATACTTTCGCGCATGGAACGAATCTCGTGCGGGTCTATGTCTTTGTTAGACCATAAATAATCCTTGTATTCTTGCAGGGTGTCTACATGGTCTTTAACTGATTTGTCGGTATTGTTAATCGTAGCGTGTATGATACTGAGTATCTTTTGTAAATATTCTTTTTCCTGTTTTTCTGTTTCGTTGAATGCCATAGCTGTCTTGTTGTTATATTAAAATGATTGAAAAGGACGGGCAAAGTTACATGAACCGGCCCGGCTATTAAATAGTGATTTATAACTATATCTCCGGCCTTTTTCATACTTTTGCTGCACATTAAAAATACAAAAATGGATATTCTCGATATAGCACGGCTGAATCAGCAGCGGGCCTGGAAAGTAGTGGAGGACAGCGGCGTTATCCCCGCCTGGGAAAGCGTAGGGGCTGAAATCAATCTGGTTGGTTCCTTAAGTACGGGGTTACTGATGACGCACCGGGATATTGATTTTCATATTTATACCTCTCCGTTGGAATTATCAGACAGTTTCCGGGCGATGGCAAAAATGGCGGAGAATCCGTCTGTCAAAAAAATAGAGTGTGCGAACTTGTTACATACGGTTGAAGAGTGCGTGGAGTGGCATGCCTGGTTTCAGGAACCGGAGGGTGAACTTTGGCAGATAGATATGATTCATATCCGAAAAGGTTCCCGATATGACGGTTATTTTGAAAAGGTAGCCAGGCGAATCGCTGCTGTTCTGACGGATGAAACAAGACGGGCTATCCTGCAACTGAAATTTGAAACACCTGTAACGGAAAAGGTCATGGGAGTGGAGTATTATCAGGCCGTTATCCGTGACGGTGTGCGGAGTTATACTGAATTTGAGGAGTGGAGGAAACAATATCCGGTTACCGGTGTGGTGGAGTGGATGCCGTAAACCGGTTTAACAGTCCTGATTCCAATCCGGCATTTATAGCTTCGATGGAGTTTTGAACTCCTAATTTATGTAACAGGTTCTGACGGTGGATATTCACCGTATGGATACTGATGCATAGTTTATGAGCGATTTCCTTACTTAGCAGTCCTTCCTGGATAAGATGTAATATCTCCGTTTCCCGCGGAGTGAGAACAGGCTGTTGACAGGCCGGGAGGGAAGGGGAGAACATCTCTCCGTTTCTGAGGTTGAGGACGGTACAATCTACCCCATTTGTTTCTTCCTGGTTGGGTGAAATGTCCATATTCCCTAATATAAGCCATGCTTTTCCTGTTGCGTCCTGCTCCATTACCTGATGTTTACTGATGACACGTACGTATTGCTGACGGATGTTACGGACACGGAAACTGTAAATATTACAATAGTTGTTGCGTTCTGCGGCAGGGAGGCTGTAAATAAATTCTCCCAACCGGATTTGGAAAGCCTCCAGTTGCTGGCGGTCGTCCGGATGGATACGTGATTCCAGATAGTCGCCCTGTTTTTCGAGAGTGGCAATTTTATGGTTGTCATATCCCAGCAAGTCGGAAAAGTTAGAAGATGCGAAAGCATATCTGCATTTGTAGACATCGACAACGAAGGTACAGGTACGATTTATTTTCGCCATTTGCAGGAGCATGGTTTTATCGCGTTCCCAAACGGCGTAATCGATGCCGGTAGCTGATAGGTTTTGTCTGGCCCATAATTCTTCGCGGGTGATATTGTCTGGCTTCATTGAAGTTCCCTCCATTTCTCCTGGGGATTTTCTTCTCCGTCAAAATAAGCGGATTGGGCGGATTTATTGAATATCTCACCTGACGGAACAAGATATATTTTATCGGAATCCGGATATTCGCAAATGTCGTGTCCGATAAATGTCCTTATATCAAGGTATACACAGGGTTCTGTCGTGTGATTGTATAATTGATGTGCTCCGGTTTCACCTTTTTCAAAAAAAATCAAATCGCCGCTGCTTACGGCTTCTAACCCTTTGGGTGTTCTTAGGGTGGCAGAACCGGAGATTATTAAGAATAATTCTTCTGCATATCGGTGGAAATGGTACGCAGAGCAGTATTGTCCGGGATTCAGTTGCCGCAAGTCGAAATTTAAATTTTCCGGTTTCACTCCTTTTTGGATTCTGGAGATGTCTGTGAATAATTTGAAAGGCTCAATCCTGTTCGGATTTTCCTGAAAGTTTCTGTCGTTTGATTTTAAAATTGTAGCCATGATTTTGTCTTTTAGTGATTTTGTTTTTAAAAGGGTGAAGTTATTACAAATTTTCTCTATTCATGTAGCAAATATAGTTTGTAAAGCGTAATTTTACAGATATTTTACTCCAAATATTAAAAACAGCGAAGGTATGGACTTTTTAGAACTAACAAAGAAACGCTTTTCAGCAAGAAATTATAAGTCGGATAAGGTCGAGCAGGATAAGATAGATTATATTATTGAATGTGCCCGCTTAGCTCCTTCTGCGGTAAATTATCAACCGTGGCATTTCATGGTCGTAATCAGTGAAGAACAGAAAAAGAAGGTACAGCAATGTTATAATAGGGAATGGTTTGCAAAAGCGCCAGTCTATATCGTGGTATGTGCTGATAAATCAGAAGCCTGGGTACGGAAGTCTGATAATAAAAATCATGCAGACATCGACGCCGCCATTGCAACAGAACATATTTGTCTTGCTGCTACAGAAATGGGGTTAGGTAGTTGCTGGGTTTGTAACTTTGATTTGGACTTACTTAGAACGAACTTTCAATTGCCTGCTGAAAAATATCCGGTAGCGATTATACCATTGGGATATATCGCAGAACAACCCGAACGTTTCTCAACTCGAAAGGAGAGGGGGGAAATAGTAACGGTGTATTAAATGGGGGGCGTTGCGGCATAGATAAAATATGATATTAGAGAACTTTCTAATCAATGAAGTTGGTCTATCGTCCGATTTATATGGAAGGCTGATAGATACATGCGATAAAGTTTTTTTGAAGCGGAAAGACTATTTATTGCATCAGGGACAAATCTGTAGATTTATAGGCTTTGTGGAATCGGGAGTTTTACGCTCTTACATAGAAAAGGAAGGAGACGATTATATCAGTGACTTTTATTTTGAAGGTTCATTTATCACATCTTATAGAAGTTTTCTAACTAAAGAGGCAAGTGTAGGAAGCATACAGGCATTGGAAGACTCGGTTATATATTGTTTATCTAAAACTAATTATGACCAATTACTACAAGCCTCGAATGAGTGGTATAAATTGGGAAAATATATAGCAGACACTCTCTTTATTAAAAAATGCAGGAAAGAGACATCATTGTTTATGGATAACGCTTTAGACAGATATAAATTACTTCTACAAACTTATCCTAATATAGAACAACATGTATCACAATATCATATAGCATCATATCTTGGAATAAAACCTGAATCCTTGAGCCGTCTTAAATCTCTTAACATAGGTCAATGAAATAAGCTCTTGCTCTGTCCTATCTTTGCAGCAAACAAATCTATCATGAATAAGATAGCAGTATTCATTGTATTAATCATTTTAAATTGTTGCACAAGTATGGAAAAGAATAACGTAGCAAGAACCAATCTTCTTTCTATTCAATTGAAGGAAAAGCAAGGTTTATCAAAAGTCGAAATTAAAAGAGTCGTTATTCCGCAAAGTGGAAAGGCTGAGTATCATTTACATCCTTGCTCAGTTGTGGGGCATGTTGTTTCAGGTACTTTATTGTTCCAGGTTGAAGGAGAAAAACCTCAATTGCTAACAGGTGGGGAAGCATTTTACGAACCTAAGAATAAGCCGATACTGCATTTTGATAATGCATCAGATTCTGAATCTTTAGTTTTCATTGCATACTATTTAATCGAAGAGTGTGAGGATTTAATAGTGTTATTACCTGCAAAGTAAGCTGTCCATTGAATAATAATTGTTTATTTTGCAATAAATACTCGTTATTATGCCTGAAAGTATTTCGCAATTCTATAAAAGGATACAGCTTCGTACCTCTCAACCGGATGCTACCTATTCTAAGGAGAAACCCTATTTTAATATTTTCTCCCGGCAATGTAATTTTGGAACAGTGCAATTCAGTTATAGGGAGTTTTATAAAATTACATTGATTATAGGTGTGGGAAAACTATATTATGCAGATAAATGGATTTTGGTAAACCGGCCTGCATTGTTGTTTTCCAATCCTTTGGTTCCTTATGCTTGGGAATCAATCAGCGAAGAACAGAAAGGAATGTTTTGCATTTTCAATGAACAGTTTGTGCAGTCGGAAGAAAAAAACGGTTCGTTAGCCAATACTCCATTGTTTAAAATAACAGGAGATAAAGTTTTCTTTTTGGATGATACACAAGTTGATAAAGTACTGGATATATACATGCAGATGCAGGAAGAAAACCAATCCGACTATGTAAATAAGTCTGATGTGTTGCGATGCTACCTTCATTTGTTGATACATACAGCCTTGAAAATGCAAGATTTCAATCAGTATGAGTCGTTCCCGAATGCTTCACAGCGTATTACTGAATTATTCATAGAATTGTTAGACAGGCAATTCCCGGTTGATTATCCGCACGCGATATTAAATTTACGTACTCCTGCCGATTATGCAAACCGCCTGTCTGTGCATATTAATCATTTAAATAAAGTAGTTAAAGATACGACAGGAAAAACAACCTCTGAGATGATTGCGGAAAGAATTACCAAAGAATGTACGCAATATTTGTTACACAGTAATCTTTCTATATCAGAAATAGCGTATAGTTTGGGATTCGAAACGGTCTCTTATTTCAGTAAATTTTATCGTAAGCATACCGGTAAATCCCCTAGTGAAATCAGAGAACAGGCAATTATTTGATTTGTGCAAATGATGCTTTGAATTGTATCATTCAATCAGAATGCCTCTCCCTAATTTTGTGCCGACTAGAAATATGAATTATGAAGTACAGAAAATTAGGTAAAACAGGAGAGAATCTGTCCGCTATCGGATTAGGTTGCATGGGGATGAGTGCTGCGTATGGAGTAGCCGATGAAAAAGAAAGCATCAAAACATTGTACCGTGCATTGGAGCTTGGTGTCAACTTTTGGGATACAGCTGATGTGTATGGCAATGGTGCTAATGAGCGATTACTATCTAAGGTACTGGGTGAAAGAAGAAATCAGATTTTTATTGCAACGAAATTCGGTTTCCGTTTACGTAATAATCAAGGCAGTGTGTTTACCGGTGGCGAGAGTTATGTGGATGCATCTCCTAAATATATGAGACAAGCAGTAGAAAGCAGTTTGAAAAGGTTGAATATTGAAGCCATAGACTTATACTATGCACATCGGATAGACCCGGCAATACCAGTTGAAGAAACCGTTGGTGCTATGGCTGAACTGGTGAGAGAGGGGAAAGTGCGTTATTTAGGATTAAGCGAATGTTCATCCGAATCATTGCGGAGAGCTTATGCTGTTCATCCTATATCAGCCGTTGAAAGTGAGTATTCCTTATTAACCCGTGATGTGGAAAAAGAGATGCTACCCTTAACTAAAGAATTGGGAATAACTCTAGTTCCGTTTTCTCCACTAGGCAGAGGATTGGTCACTAATACCATTGATGTTAATGCTTTAGGAGAAAATGATTTTCGAAAGCATTTACCTCGTTATAATAGTGAACATTGGGAGAATAACCGCAATTTAGCTACCGGACTGGCAACTATTGCGAAAAGTAAAAACATTACTCCTGCTCAGCTTGCTTTGGCTTGGTTATTAGCGCAAGGTGAAAATATTGTACCCATACCAGGTACGAAACGTATGAAATATTTAGAAAAAAATGTACAGGCTGCTAATATCGAGTTGTCGGAAGAGGATATGACAGAGATAAAGCAACTTGTACAGAAATACCCTAATATTGGAGATAGATACAATAAGTATGATTTTGAATTTGTAAATAAATAGCCTGTACGTTTAGAAGGTGTCTGAAAAGGATGCCTTCTTCGGATACCGACAAAACGTAATTTCCAAACTCCTCAAAGATGAAATCTCTCGGAAATTGTATTTGATAATCTCATTACAAGGGCACGAGCTGATTCAAGAAAGAGAACTTCTCTTAGGAACAAACCAATTATAAAGGAACTGCTCGCGGAGGAGCATAACCTATTACTGATAGTTGGTTTGGATGTAATCCATAAAGTCGAAGTCCTTCTTCAATTCAGGACTCCCTATCATCTCTTCTTTGGTGTTGATGATAAATTGCTTTTGCTTTACGACATACTTCTCTATAAAGGTCGTAATCTCGTCCAGATTATTTTTCATAGGCGACTCGGCCATTTCATGTGCTACATTTTCTACTTCAAAAAAGAAATAGGGCGCCTGCATCTCGTCTAATTGTTTAGCAATATATTTCGAACCATACAATCCCGCATTTCCATATACAGCCTTATCAAAAGGGACATTCTTATCGGCATCTCCATGGAAAAGCTGGATAGGAGTCGGTTTTACCGGCCAGGTCAAGTCGCCGTTTTCACTAGCAATAGCGCCGGCGAAAGCAATAATGCCTCCATAGCGAAAGCCCTCTGGCAATCGTTTTGTCAGTTCGGCTTTATGGCTTATCATATATTCTCCCTGTAATACGGTTACGGCCCCGGCACTCGACCCATTGGCTATAATCTTATTCTTATCAATTCCCCATTCGGCAGCATGATTGTATACAAAATTGGTGGCGTCGAACAAATCTTCGACAGCTATATGAATCGCATGTATCAATAATCCGGTAATCTCATCGGGCCCGGATATATCTTTGTTCTTAACATCTTTCAATCCCAAACGATAATCGATGCCGATGGCAACATATCCTCTTTCGGCCAGCTTCTCAAAATAATCAATATTTGCTTCATATGTCCGGGAACCTCCTACAAAACCTCCGCCAAAGACGAAAAGTACACAGGGTTTATCTACCCTTTGGGAAGGAATATCATATTTGTCAAGCCGCAAGGTATCTGTCCCTTTGATGGAAAAGATATAGCTTTGCTTCTCTATCTCTCCTGTCTTTAAGGGAGTTTTAGGTTTGGAACACGAGAATAGGAGGGTGGCAACGAATAAAAATAAAATACATTTTTTCATGGTAGATTAGTTTCAAATATTCAACAACAAAGATATAAGAATTATATTAAAATCATACATTATAAACCAATATCTAGGTTCAAGTGAGACTCCAATGCTTTCATACTTCATTTTTCTATCTTTACAGATTCTAATCATTAAAGGTGATTCGTATTTGTGACATACGATACTAATTGTAGCACTCATGGTTTACATGCCTCTGTAAACAGACCACAAAAAACACAGAAAATAATGGGATTTGAAGGAAAAAACCACCGAAAAGACACAAAAAAAGCAGTTACTTTTGATTGTAACTGCTTGATTTTCAGTGGTGCCACCAGGAATCGAACCGGGGACACAAGGATTTTCAGTCCTTTGCTCTACCAACTGAGCTATGGCACCGTTGTTTTGTTTAACGGGTGCAAAGATACGGACTTTTTTTTAATATGCAATAGTTTGGTGGAAAAAATGATAAAAATTATTCATTAAGTGAATTCCAGCCCTGGGCTTTCAGTTCAACTTCTCCACCGTCACGGCCTACCAGATAATTGCCCAGTTCGGGACGGGTAATGTGACCGATGACTTTAACTCCTTTTATCTCAGAAACTTTGTCGTGGGCGGTTAGAGGGACGGTGAACAAAAGCTCATAATCTTCGCCGCCATTCAGGGCTGCCGTCGATAAATTCATGTTGAACTGCTCTGCCATAGCTGCTGTCTGGTAGTCGATAGGAATGCGATCTTCATAGATACGGCAACCTACATTGCTTTGCTTTGATATATGAAGTAATTCGGAAGAAAGGCCGTCCGAAATGTCCATCATGGAGGTAGGAACAATACCGGCTTTGTCAAGCAACTCGATGATGTCTTTGCGGGCTTCCGGTTTTAACTGGCGTTCCAGTAGATATTCCTTGCCGGTGAAGTCGGGGGTAAATTCTTTTTCTCCTTTAAATACCCTTTTTTCTCTTTCAAGCAACTGCAAACCCATATAGGCGGCTCCCAGGTCTCCGGATACGCAGACAAGGTCGGTATCTTTTGCTCCGCTGCGGGTGACTATTTTTTCTTTTTCACCTTCACCGATACATGTAATGCTGATGCACAGGCCGGTCAAAGATGCGGAAGTATCACCACCTACAATGTCAACTCCATAAATATCACAGGCCAGTTGGAGACCCGAATAGAATTCTTCCAGTTCTTCTACCGAAAAACGTTTGGATATACCGAGGGAGACCGTTATCTGTTTCGGTTTTCCGTTCATTGCATAAATATCGGAGAAGTTGACGACTGCAGATTTATATCCCAGGTGTTTTAGCGGAACATACGTCAGGTCGAAGTGAATGCCTTCAAGTAAAAGGTCGGTTGTTACCAATACCTGCTTTTCCTTATAGTCTAGTACTGCGGCATCATCGCCAACGCCTTTTACTGTACTTTCGTTTTTTAACTCTATCTTTTCTGTAAGGTGGCGGATTAAACCAAATTCGCCTAATGTTGCAATTTCTGTTCTTTTGCTCATCTTTTATTTATCGTAACAAATTATCTTTATGGAAAGTTGTTATATGTTTTTTGATTTCATCGTCAAATTTCTTGTCCAGGCAGAATTCGATGGTAATCGGCAAATAATACATGCACGTTTTCCAATCTTCCGGAATATGCGGATTATCCAATAGCCGGGCGGCATCTTTTTCTGTAACCAGAATGTATTTGGCGGATGACTTCATTTTATCAAAGGTATTTTTAATGCGTCGTATATCGGATTTTTCGAAGGCATGATGGTCCGGAAAAATCAGCGGCGTTACCTTGTCGGAAAACTTTCCGACTTCTTTGATGAACCCTTCGGGAGAAGCGATGCCGGATATAACCAGCAGTTCGTCTTCTTTTTGAATGTCTTTCCGGCTGAGCGGTTTGCCCTGATTCCCGAATACCGGTTTAATTTCATCGTAAGCGATATGTGTGAAGTGGATGGACTGGTGGGCCAGCAACTTCATGTTTTCTTCAATGATGCGGTACTCGATAGGTTTCATATCCTCCTCGCATTTGGTGACGATAACCATGTCTGCCCGGCGTATTCCGCAGATAGGTTCACGCAGGCGGCCGGCGGGGAGTAGCTTGTCGTTGTAGAACAAACGATGGTAGTCAGTCAGGACGATAGAGAATGAAGGGGCGACGTAGCGGTGCTGATAGGCATCGTCAAGAAGGATGACTTGCGGACGCTGTTCTTCAGGAAGTGCCAGCAGTTTGCCGATACCTTCGCGACGGTCGGCATCTACGGCCACGAGAATATCGGGAAACTTATGTTTCATCTGATAAGGTTCGTCACCAATCTCGTGGCTTGTGCTCTGCTCGTTTGCCAGGATAAAACCGGAAGATTTTCGTTTATATCCCCGGCTGAGTACGGCTATCCTGTAATCATCCTTTAATAAACGGATGATATATTCGGTATGAGGTGTTTTCCCTGTTCCTCCCACAGCCAGATTCCCAATGCATATAATAGGTATAGGATATGACTCCGAAGACAGCAGTCGCCAGTCGAACAGCTGATTGCGGAACCGGACTCCTATTCCATACAGGAAGGAAAAGGGAGAAAGCAGAGAGTGTATTTTTATGTCGTTTTCTGTCGGCATCTCGGATTATAATGGTTTAACATCATAAGGAAGTCGCGCCTGGACTCCGGTTGTCGATTTGATATTATTCAGTGTTTTGAAGTACTCATATTCTTCGCCCAATACACTTTTTACAACAGAAACTTTTACTTCACCGAGTTGTTTTTCGATGAATTCTTTCCAGAAATCTTTGGAACCGGAAACATAAGTCAGGCTGTAATCAGTCAGGTCGGCTAAAGAGGCGGCAGTCTCGATAGCCTTATCTATACCTCCGAGTTCGTCAACCAGTCCACGTTCTTTTGCTTGTTCGCCGGTCCAAACGCGTCCTTGCCCTATTTCGTTGATTGCTTCCTTGCTCATATCGCGGCCATCGGCGCAACGGGTAATGAATGTGTCATATCCTCTCTCAACAAATGATTGAATCAGGACTTTTTCGTCTTCACGCATCGGACGGCTCATGTCTCCCAAATCTGCGTATGTATTTGTTTTTACAATATCGGTAGTAAGCGACAGTTTATCGAATAAACCCGTTACGTTCGGGAAAATACCGAAAATACCGATAGAACCGGTAAGCGTGTTGGGTTCAGCTACAATTTTGCTGGCGGCACACGAAATATAGTAACCTCCCGAGGCGGCTACATCGCCCATGGAAACAACAATCGGTTTTACTTTTTTCAATTCAATGACCTGGCGCCAGATTTGTTCGGATACGAAGGCACTTCCACCTGGTGAGTTGACACGGAAAACAACGGCTTTTACGTTTTCATCATTTTTTAACTTGATGAGTTCGGAAGCTACTTTCTCCGTAATAGCCTGTTCCGTATTATAAGGTGAAGAGGGAGTTTCGGGTTTGATTTCGCCTTCTGCATACAGGATTGCTATACGGTCTGCCTTTTCACGACTGATGGTTTTGATGCTTTTCATATTTGAAAGGCTGGCAGTCTGTAGGCGTTTGTCGCTTTGTCCGGCCAGCTCTTTTACGAATTCTTCGGCTTCGGGACGGTATTTCAATTCATCAATCAGGCCGCATTCGACAGCTTTTTCGGCCGCAGAGAAAGCATAGCCTTGATTGGCAAAGCTATTGATGTCGGCAACCGGGATTTTTCTGGATTCGGCAATGCCGTTGGTTACATTGTCCCAAATGGTACTTATATATGATTGGATTTGTTCACGATTGGCGTCACTTAGTTTGTCGAGCATGAACGGTTCAACAGCGCCCTTGTAAGTTCCGACTTTAAATATCATCATTTCTACGCCGACCTTTTTTAATAAATCTTTATAGAACATCGTTTGTGAAGCCATTCCGACAAGTCCTAACGTACCTTGTGGATTCAGGAAGACTTTATCGGCAACAGAACATAGATAATAGCAACCCTGCGTATAATTATCAGAATAAGCAATAATGAATTTTCCGCTTTCTTTGAAATCATTCAATGCTCTGCGTATGGCCTCTAGGCTGGCAGAGCCGGTGCTAAGACTTTTTGCTTCTATATATATGCCTTTAATGTTTTTGTTTTCTTTGGCAGTCTGGATAGAGGAAAGAATATCTTTTAATGAAAGAGACTTATCTGTTTCACCCATCAGCATAGCGATTGGGTTTTCTTCGGTATTGTCGGAGAGGTTTCCTTCAAGCGTTAATTTATATACGGTATTGCTTTTTGGGGTGTAATCAGGAGTACTGCCTACACTGGCTGCAATACCAATCAGAGTGAATACAAATACAATGGAAATCAGGCCAACAGCAACAAAAACACCTAGTGCTGAGGCGAACATCATTTTAAAAAATTGTTTCATATCTATATTTCGTAAGTTTTTATCAGACAGCAAATATAGTTAACTTATTGATACTAACCATTCTTTTGCCTTGAATTATTTCGGGAGATATGTCTCTTTGCTGTTAGAACTTTGGTATAGACTCTATTACTATTTATTGTAACTGGGGTAAGAGAAGTAAACAGATCCTATTTATATATCTTTTTTCTGAGTTTTCCCCGACCTCCCTGCAAATCTCCCAATGTTATAACTATTCTTTCTGTGGGAATAATTAATCGTTCGACAATCATTCTCTATTCATTAAACAGGCGTTCTCTATTCATTAGACAATTGTCGAACGAATAGAGAATAGATATCGAACGATTAAATATTCCAAGCGAGAAACTAACTTTTCCAAAGCGAGGTTTCATTCATTATAAGATAAGCGGAAAGTCAGATGCATAATTTTCTCTTTCTTTGTGCGTACATTATATAACATTGTCTCCGGTTAAAAAATAAATGAAAAATAGTTTGTAAAAAGTTTGGAGTGTATATAGTAATCGACTACTTTTGCACCCGCATTCGAGAGAGAACGGCGCACCAACATGATGAAAGAGGTAACCTGGGGAAAGGGGATGAGGTTAGAGGTTCTAAGCAAAATTCCAACCGCCACAGCGACTCGAAAA
>NZ_JAMOKS010000059.1:0-25158 GCF_023656785.1 Parabacteroides caecihominis | reverse complement strand
CAGAGAAATACTCCTCAATAACAGCGAATTTAAAAGCGGTGTCGTAAACTTTACGACCTTTAAAGGTGCGAGTACCCATAATCAATTAACTTTCATTAAGTCAACTTTTTCTAGGGTAAGACATATGATCTGCTTATTGTCCGCTCCAAGGATTCTGATCCGATTCGGAGATCGCATCATTGTTCAGGATTTCCATCTGAGGGATCTGGCAGAAGAAACGATAATCATTCGCTTCCAAAGTGCCTATCGGTTGCGGATCGAGCGCATTATATCCATTCAGATACTGCATGCCCCATACGTAATGACCGGCAGGATTGGTAGTTGATTCACCGATACGGACCAATCTCTTTTGCAGGCGCACCAGGTCATAGAAACCTGCCTGTCCTTCACAGATCAATTCTTTGCGGCGTTCCACATAGATGTCTTCCAACAACGCATCACCGCCGGCATTGGTTGTCGGGGTAGCATTACGCGCCACCTGCAAACGGTTCAGCAGATTCAGGGCCTCACCGGAGTTACCTTTTTGGGCGGCAGCTTCGGCCATGATCAGCAGCATTTCGGCTCCGCGCATCAGGCAGACTTCCGGACGGGTGGCGCTTTGGATAACACTTCCGCCGTCTTCACCATAGTGTTTATACTTATCGAAAGCCCATTTTGTATTGATTTCCGTATTCGCATTGTTCGTACGTTTCCAGAACTGGTAACGGTCTTCTTTTTCTTCAAACAGTTTCACAAACTGCTCATCCACGAAGTAGTCAAGGAACGAATAGATAGGACCGTCGGCATAACCCTCGCCGTAGCTGGCATCCTGGTTATACCAGAAATTGAACTGCGTACTACCGCCCAGGTTATTATCGGCTGTATATTTCATGGCCCATACCACTTCCGCATAATTGCCGGAGATCATATCGTCGAAACCGGAACGGTATTGTTCGCGGGTCATCAACTGGCTGTGCTGGTCGTAAACGATCTTAGCTTCGTTGTAGGCACCATCCCAGTTCTGCATGACCAGGTAAACACGGGCCAGGATTCCCGAACATATTTTGGAGTTGATCAGCCACATATCGTCCGGATTATAATCGGCAAGCAATGTTTTAGCCGTCGTCAGGTCGGACACAATCTGGGTATAGATTTCCTCCACGGTAGAAAAACCTTTATGGGATTCGTCATCAGAAGAGGTACGCAGAATCACGCCACGCTTGCTTTTTGCTATCACATAGGTCTGTTGGTAATTCTGGATCAGATGGAAATACTGGATTCCACGCATTGCCAACGCCTGACCTTTGATATGTTTTTTCTGTGTTTCATCACCGGCGGCGGCATCCACATTGGTCAGGATGATATTGGCACGGTTGATCACATTATAACACATCGACCAGATTTTTGAGGCATTTCCGTCAGCCTGTGTTTTTGAGTTGGAATACTGGTATGCTGTTACCTGATCACCTCCCATATTGGTATGGCTGATCACGTCGGGACCACTCGCATCGACATACATCTGGAATCCGGGGAGGCCGGCATACACACGGTCGCCTTTATCGGTATTAAAATACAGCTGCTTATAAGCTGAAGTCAATACTTTTTCCAACTGAGAGACATTCCCCAGTACATCTTCATCGTTTACTTTCACATAGGAGCTGGTTGTCAGGTCGTCGTTACATCCGGTCAGGGCCATACCAGCAAAAACCAGGGACAGGAAGGATATATTTATAAATCGTTTCATAAATATCATTTTTTACGTTTACAATGTGATTTGAATACCGACCATATACAGTCTTCTCGAACCCTGAATACCGTTATCGGTTTCAGCATTACCGTTATAACTGTTACCCATTATACCTGTTTCGGGGTCTGTGTAGCGTTTCTTGGCAGGACCGAAAGTCAACAGGTTATTACCGGTTACGTAAACACGCAGGTTTTCTACCAGGGCCTTGCGGGTAAGGCTCTTAGGCAGCGTATAACCTAATGTCAGGTTTCTCAGACGCCAGTAATGGTTGTCGAATACGAAGTTATCGGCATACTTTACCGTCGCACCATACTGGTTGTACGACCAACGTGGGATAAGTACATCCGCATCGCCCGGCTGACGCCATCTGTCCTCAACCAACTCCTGTATCACACCGACACCCGGACGGTTCATGATACGTTCTTTATATGTATAGTCCGATATTTTGGAACCATAAGAATAATAGAACATGAATGACAGGTCGATCCCTTTGAACTGGAAGTTATTGGTGATAGCACCGAACACTTTGGGAATCGCGGAGCCACAGTACACAAAATCATCTGTCGTTACTTCCTCCTGCTTTTCCGTACGTTTCCAACCGCCGTTACCATCGCGGATCAACCAGCCGGGTACTCCGGTTTCCGGGTTAACACCGTCGTACTGGGGAGCGATAAATTCATACAGAGATTTGCCTTCCTCCATCTTGTAGGTACAAGCCGTACCGGAATAGGTATAAGGACCTGTAGGCAAATAAGTCACCTCATTTTTCAGCGTACTCATGTTGGCATCGATATCCCATCTGAAATCTTTCGTTGTAAGGATATTCGCATTCAATGTGATTTCAATTCCGCTATTACGCAGGTCACCAATATTCATATTATACCCGGATGCACTACCAACCTGGGCAGAGAGAGGCAGTTCCTTATAATACAACAAGTCATGGGAAGTACGGGAATAATATTCCACTGTACCGCTAAGTCGGTTGAATACGGAGAAATCCAAACCGATATTCCATTGCTGATTACTTTCCCACTTCAAGTCCGGTGTCGGATAGGTAGATGGTTTTAAACCGGATTTCAGATACAGGTCATCACTTTCATAAGTACCCTGGTATCCGTAAAGGACTTCATCTCCAGCCTTACCATTCGATTCACGCACGATCAGCTTATCATTACCGGTCGTACCGTAACTTCCACGCAACGACAAGTTATCAATCCATTTCAGGTCTTCCATAAAACCTTCTTTCGATATTCGCCATGAACCGCCAGTCGACCAGAATGTACCCCAGCGATGATCGGAGCTGAAACGGGAAGAACCATCCTCACGAAGCGAAGCGGACAAGTAATACTTATTCAAGAAGTTATAATCGACTTTACCAAAGAACGAAAGCAGAGAGTATTTATCACGTCCGCCGGAAACACCGAAATTCTTGGTGGTATTCGATAATTCATATTTACCCAGTTCCATGATACCTTCACCCCAACCTTGTTCGTAGTGGGAATCCCAGGTATACCACTCATGTCCGACCAAACCTGAAATCGTATGGTCACCGATCATCCATTCACCTGACAATACATTATTCCAGGTGGTGGAACGTTTATTGAAATTATAACGGCTGGCATAACCACCGTCTGCCAGTATAGAAATACCATAAGGTGCAGTCTGTCCGCTACCATGTACGGCGGAAGTATATTGCATGGTACGATACCAGTAATCGTCAATATTCAAAGCCGAACGGAATTTCAGGTTGAAAGGCAGAGTAAACTCTGTATTTACCTGGGCAGACAGGATATGCCCCATATTGTTATCGAAACTGTCATCGTTCGGATTATCCCAATAATCACCCGAGTTATTCAGGATATGGGCACCAAAGAAGTTATTGGTATATTTACCGTAACTGTACATCCGTTCCCCTGTTTTTTCGGAAACGACCCAACCGGTATTATCTTCATTACGTAACCAGGGTGAAGACAAAGTTGTCGTAAAGTTAGCCGCACGGCTGGCACCACCGGAAAGGTTCTGGCGATGACGCGAATAAGAAAGGCTACCGGCCACTTTCCACCAATCGAACAACTCTGTACTCAGGTTGGTACGGAAAGAATAACGTTTATAATACTGCCGGTTACCATATCCCTGGTCGTCCAGATAACCGCCGGAGAAGAAATAGGCTGTTTTTCCACCATTGGCCTGACCACTTATATCCACACTATAATCCTGGCGTAGTTTTCGGGAGAAGATAGCTTTGTAAACATCCCAATCATCTTCATCCCAGACATATTCCAGATTAGGATTCACGTAAGGATTCCCATTGCCGTCATGCAATACGTAATTTTCATTGATATGTCTGAACGGAGTGACATAGATCGGATTGTCGTTCGAATCTTTTGTAGCCTTTACCTGTTTGGTCAATGCCTGCGACGAAGCATAATCGCCCGCCTGCTGCATATTCATGCCATCATAGAGGAGAGCGTCATAATACAAGGCATACCAGGTATTTTCCAGCTGCTGGTACGGATCGGCTTTTTTCGGATTCTTGACAGCATTATCCGAAGTACCCCAACCTCCGCGGAAATTAATACGCGGTTTTTCCGATTTACCCCGCTTGGTTGTAATCATTACGACGCCGTTTGCTGCACGCGAACCGTAGAGCGAAGTGGCCGCCGCATCCTTCAACACCGTCATCGATTCGATGTCCGTAGGATTGATCTGATTCAGTTTTCCATCATAAGGCATCCCGTCCACAATATATAACGGATCTGCCTTTCCGGACATGGAAGCAATACCACGGATCTCCACGCGGGCATCGGCTCCGGGGTTACCTTGTACGTTCACTACATTCACACCGGCACTCATTCCCTGCAATGCTTCCGCAAAGCCGGAACCCATAATCTTTTCGAACTTTTCGGCTTTTACAACGGAGGCCGATCCGGTGAAGGTTGACTTTTTAGCCGTTCCATAGGCTACGACAACGACTTCATCCAGGTCTTGTGTCGCATCACTTAATTTTACATTTAAAATAGATTGCCCGTTCCAGGTGATCTCCTGTGTGGCTAAACCGACGAAGGAGATCACAATAGTCGCTCCCCGCCGAACATTATCCAGAGTAAACTTTCCATCGATATCGGTTATCGTACCGATAGTGGTTCCTTTCACTACAACAGAAGCTCCGGCGACAGGTCCCATCTGGTCTTCTACCAGGCCGGTTACCTTATTACCCTGTTGTACTACCATCGTTTCCGGACCTGTAGGATTGGCAGCAATCGTACCTGCCGCACCCAACAATACAGAAATCATCAGTGATCTAATTAGTTTTGAGTTGGTCCACATAGCTAAATTCAAGTCTTTAATTAAATAAAATTAATCACAATAGCGTTCATTTCATTAGAGGTTACACTTTTCTCCGACAAAAGTGACAGGTATACATTTCAACAAAATAAAGTTCAATAAAACGAAGATACACTGATATTTGTACACAACATTTCTCTACACTACCTCTCTACAAATTATAGTATCTCCCTCAGCAAATATAACTTATCATTATTTAATACTTGCATAATTATGTATATTTATTGCTCAAATAAATATATTTTAACTCATGCGAAATTACTGCGCATATACAAAACCTGCACTCAAACAATGACATACATATTGAGAAGAAAAATCGACTACAACCATAAGCCCAAACATTTTTAACTATTACACATCACAAAAAAAGAGGAACACATCACAAAGACGTGTCCCTCCTACTACTATTTATAGAAATGACTTGTTATTGTCCGCTGAACGGATTCTGATCAGCATTACTGATCACTTCGTTGTTAGCCAACTCCAACTGCGGGATCTGACAGATAAAACGATAATCGTTAGACGGCAGATAACCGTAAGGCTGTGCGTCCGACGCATTGAAATTATCCAGATACATCATACCCCACGAATAATGACCGGCAGGATTCGTACTGCTTGAACCATAACGATACAACGGTTTTTGCAGACGAAGCAGATCATACATACCGGTTACACCTTCACCCAGAAGCTCTTTACGACGTTCCACATAGATAGCCTCCAGTAAATCATCCTTAAACGTTGTCGTTGTCAGGTTTGCCACATTTCTTGCACTTTGTAATGTCGTAAGATAAGACAATGCAGTTCCTGTATTACCCTGGTTAGCTTCTGCTTCAGCCATGATAAGCAACATTTCCGAACCACGCATCAAAGGAAGCTCCGGATAAGTATTACCTTGCTTGGCTCCGTTGGCATCACCATAATATTTGAATTTATTATAGGCCCATTTTCTTCTTGTTTCGCTATCGCCGTTGTTTGTACGATGCCAGAACATAACGTTTTTAACATCTGCATCTGTAACACCGGTTGTCTTATCACATCTGCGACCGCGATAATCACCATCGTCAAACAATTCTACATATTTTCCATCTACCAGCAAGTTGATAAAGCAGTAAATAGGACCGTCCGTCATACCTTCCCCGTAACTAGGGTCCTGGTTATACCAGTAATTGAACTCCGTATTGGAACTGATATTTGTCAGGTTCGTGTATTTTACTCCCCAAATAACTTCTTTACAACCATCGGTCAGGAAATTATCAAAACCGCTGTACCATTCGTTTTCAGTCATCAATGTATTGTATTTGTCATAAACGGATTTCGCCTCCGACAAAGCATTCGACCAATCTCCCATTACCTGATAAACACGCGCCAACTGACCGGAAACCACATCCGCATTCAGCCTCCACATATCAGTTCTGTCATAACCGGCCAACAACGTTTTGGCTTCCTTCAAATCTTTCAGTATCTGGTCATAGCATTGCTGAACAGTGGAGAAACCCATCGATTCCGGATCGGAAGACGATGTCCGCAGAATAACACCTCGCTTGTCCTTGGCAATTGCATAAGTCTGCTGATAATTCATGATCAGATTAAAATAACAGATACCGCGGATTGCCAGACACTGCCCTTTCAAATCATTCTTTTCGGAATCTTCTCCGGTTGCATCAGGCAGGGCATCCAGAATGATATTCGCCTGGTTGATTGCCTTATACATATTCACCCAGATTCTTTTGGAATAATCGCCGGTAGATTGCGTACGTTCCGGAGCAGCCCGGTAACACATTTCCGGAGAACCGCCATAGTTGGTCGTACTCATAATATCGGCACCGGTCAGGTCGTAATACATGCAATAACCAGGTAAACCGGCATAACAAGCATCATTCTGACTTCCTGATCCATTATCACCCATCAGAATATATTTGTAAACAGAGTTAAGCACCATGTTTAACTGGTTCGTGCTTGAAAGAATCGTTTCTTCCGAAATCGCTGTAGATGAATTTGTAGTCAATTCGTCCGTACAGTTACTCAAGGAAAGAGTTAGTACAGCCAATGACATTATCTTTACGGTTTTATATAAACTTTTCATAAGAACATACGGTTTTTAAAATGAAACTTGAATACCACACATATATACTCTTCTTGAACCCTGGATACCGTTGTCAGTATCAGCATTACCATTATAGTTATTCCCCATCACACCTGTTTCCGGTTCTGAATGGCGCTTGGCAGCAGGACCAAAAGTCAACAAGTTGTCACCCGACAAATATACGCGGGCATTGGATACACCGATTTTCTTTGTCAGATTCTTAGGCAATGTATATCCGAATGTAAGGTTTCTCAAACGCAGATAATCATTGTCAAACAGATAGAAATCAGAGTTCTTACGTGTATTGGAATAATCTACAGCCGACCAGCGCGGGAATTTGGCATTATCGCCCGGTTGCATCCAAACGTCACCATCCACCAAATCCTGGATAATACCGACACCGTCACGAACTGTTGTACGTTCCTGATAAACATAGTCCCACATCTTAGCACCAAAAGAAGCATACCACATGAAAGACAAATCAAAATCGCGGTACTTAAAGTTATTGGTAATCGAGCCGAATGCTTTAGGAATGGAAGAACCGCAATATTGATAATCGTCAGTTGTCACATCCGAATAGTTTTCTGTTTTCTTCCAGCCACCGTTGCCATCCTGTACCCAATATTGCATATTTCCGTTATCAGGATTTACACCGGCATTCTTAACCATAAAGAATTCAAACAAAGAATACCCTTCTTCCAGCTTATAACTCGAACCACGGTTGGAATAAATATAAGAACCACCCGGCAGATAAGTTACTTCATTCTTTAATGTAGAGAAGTTAAAGTCGATATTCCACTGGAAGTTGTTAGTCCTGATGGCAGTAGCATTCAATGTCAATTCCACACCACTGTTACGAACATTACCCAGGTTGGTATTTACACCGGAAGCATCTCCTGTCTGTGAAGATAAAGGAAGACTCTTATAATACAACAAGTCTTTTGAACTGCGTGAATAGTATTCAATCGTACCGCTGATTCTGCTCAGGAAACTGAAATCCACAGCGATATTATATTGTTCATTACGCTCCCATTTCAACTTCGGTGTCGGGATGGTTGTCGGCTTATAGCCTGCCATTCCATAAATGTCGTCAGAGTCATAGTATCCCTGGTATGCGTACAAAATTTCATCACCCGGTGTACCGTTTTCGTTACGCGGATACAACTTATCATTACCGGACGTACCGAAACTACCGCGTAATGCCAGATTATCGATCCATTTAATATCTTCCATGAAAGCCTCTTTCGAGAATCTCCAGGATGCACCTACCGAGAAGAAGTTACCCCAACGGCTGTCTTTACTGAAGCGGGAAGAACCGTCGCGACGGAAAGAAGCAGATACATAATATTTATTCAGGAAATTATAATCGGCTTTTCCGAAGAATGAAAGCAGGGCATAACGGTTTCTGTAAGAATCTACAGCCCAGTTTTTGGTAGTAGAAGTCAATTCATACTGACCTAACTGCATGATTCCTTCGCCATAACCGTAATTATACTGCTGGTTATAAGAATACAACTCGTGGCCCAACAGGATATTCAAACTATGATCACCGAAAGTTTTATCCCAACTCAGCAGGTTGTTCCATGTTACCGAAGTCGTTTTATAATTTGCGCGTGAAGCCCAACCGCCATTCGTCATAACAGTCACACCAAACGGTTCCAGCTGGCCTTGTCCATGAACAGCCGAACCATACTGATATTCATTTTTGGTGATATCATCCAGGTTCACACTTGTTTTGAACTTAATATCAAAAGGTAATTTGAAATCCGCAAAATAGTGAGCAGTCAACATGCCTCCTTCATTATTGTTGAAATCTTCATCATTCGGGTTATTCCAATAATCACCGCCATTCTGAAGAACATGTGCTCCGAAGAAGTTGGAACTGTTTACGCCAAAGTCATACATACGCTCACCTGTTTTCTGTGAATAATACCAATCTGTATTATCGGAATTTCTCAACCAGGGAGAGTTCAGGGTATTTGAAAATACCAAGGCACGGTTAGAACCTGATACATTCTGGCGTGAGTAGCTATATGCCAGACTACCGCCCATTTGCAACCATTTTGTCAATTCGGAAGTTACATTCGCACGGAAAGAATAGCGTTTGTAATACTGATTATTCGCATATCCTTTATCGTTCAAATAAGAAATAGAAGTATAGTAGCTGGTCTTACCGTCATTGGTTGAACCGCTAACATCAATACCATAATCCTGGCGTAGTTTTCGGGAGAAGACGGCACCATACCAATCATAATCGCTTTCGTCCCAAACCATTTCCAGATTCGGATTTGTCCAGCAATTACCATTGCCATCGTGCAATACATAATTGGAAGCATCTCCAGTCCATTTGAACGGAGTGACATAAACAGTTTCTCCTTGTGAATTTACACGCGGATTCACCATATGCGGCAAAAGTGTTGAAGAAGCATAATCACCGGCTGCCTGTTTATCCATACCATTTACATAGTACTGGTCGTTGTAGATTGCACGCCAGGTATTTGTCATCTGTTCATACGGGTCTGCTTTTGTCGGATTCTTTACAGCATTATCCGAAGTACCCCAGGCACCTCTGAAATTGATGGTTGGTTTACCGGCTTTCCCCTTTTTAGTCGTGATAACAACCACGCCGTTGGCTGCACGGGAACCATAAAGAGAAGAGGCTGCCGCATCTTTCAAAACCGTCATAGATTCAATATCAGAAGGAGAAATAGACGTTAGGCTACCATCATACGGCATACCGTCAACAATGTACAGCGGAGTGGTCTTTCCTGACATGGAGCTGATACCACGAATCTGGATACGGGTTTCACCTCCCGGGTTACCTTCGTTATTGGTGACATTCACCCCGGCGCTCATCCCCTGAAGGGCTTCAGCGAAACCCGTACCGGAGATTTTCTCCAACTGTTCGGACTTTACAACAGAAGCTGAACCTGTAAATGAAGATTTCTTTGCCGTACCATAAGCAACAACAACCACTTCGTCCAAATCCTGCGTATCACTAACAAGTTTTACATTCAAAATACTTTGTCCGTCCCAAACAATCTCTTGCGTAGCCAATCCTACGAATGAGACAACAAGTACCGCACCTTTTTGAATTCCATCCAGTGTAAACTTACCGTCCATGTCGGTAATTGTCCCGGTGGAAGTTCCCTTCACTGAAATAGAAGCACCCGCAATAGGGCCCATTTCATCTTCAACTACACCTGTAACTTTGTTTTTCTGCTGTGTAATCATCGCTCCTGCGGAGGTGGGGATTACAGCGGCATTGATAGTCCCGCCTGTACCGAATACAGTAGCCAGAACTAAAGCCTTAACCAGTCTCGAGTTTGTCAACATAAGCTAAATTTAAAAATTAAACAATCATACCTTTTTTATGTTTAATGCTCCCTCACAAAGCATCAACTCTTTCATTACAAGGCTTATACTCCTCACTAGTCATACATAAAATCCGGATTCATACTTTCATTCATTAGTTTAAGCACTTAATAATTCACCATAGTTTTAGTAGAACTAAGCTATTGTTTACCGATTTAAACATTAGAGAGGAGTTTTTATAGTAATAGAATATGATTGAAATAGCTTTAATAATTAAATTTCAAGATATATACTCATATAATACACATCATTATATTATATTTTAAATCATTGTATATGCATCAGTTGATTTAGGTTAATATGTTAAAAATTAGACAAGATTACATTTTAACTATATTTTTATACCGAATTTAAATAACATTACTATATTTGAAGCCGAAAACCATATTAGTTCTACTAAGACTATGGTAACTTTACTATTATTTAAATACTTCTAATTCCAAAGACAGATAAGATTCCTTACACAGCTAAATCCTCCCCAAAATGTAAAAACTCATAAAAAAAACGGCAACCCGAAAAGCCGGATTGCCGTTTCTATATCACAAAATGTTTAACTATTAATGTATCACCATTTATTAGTTGTTTTCAGGACGAAGTTTACGAACAACAGCACCTGCACGCCACATTTCACTTTCGCGAAGAGCAGCCAGTTCTTTTTCCAGACCTTCACGATAGTCAGGTTTGCTGTTTGTGTCAATAGAACGCTGTGCTTCGTTACCGCAGGCAACTTCGCTATACAGTTTCTGGAACACAGGCTTTGTAGCATCGTGGAACGGGCCCATCCAATCCAAAGCACCACGCTGTGCAGTTGTTGAACAGTTAGCATACATCCAGTCCATACCGTTTTCTGCAAACAACGGCATCAATGACTGAGTCAGTTCTTCTACTGTTTCATTGAATGCTTCAGAAGGTTCGTGACCGTTTTCACGCAAAGTTTCGTACTGAGCCAACAGTAATCCCTGGATAGCTCCCATCAAAGTACCACGTTCGCCAGTCAAGTCAGAATACACTTCTTTCTTGAATGTTGTTTCAAACAGATAACCAGAACCGACACCGATACCCAGTGCAACCACACGATCCCATGCTTTGCCTGTTGCATCCTGGAAGATTGCGTAGCTTGAGTTCAGACCACGACCCTGCAAGAACATACGGCGCAGTGAAGTACCTGAACCTTTCGGAGCAACCAGAATTACGTCTACATCAGCTGGAGGGATGATGTTTGTACGTTCTTTGTAAGTGATACCGAATCCGTGAGAGAAATACAAAGCCTTACCCGGAGTCAGATATTTTTTGATGCGCGGCCAAACTTCAATCTGAGCAGCATCTGAAAGCAGATACTGGATGATAGTTGCTTTTTCGCATGCTTCTTCGATATCGAACAGTGTTTCGCCCGGTACCCAACCGTCAGCAACGGCCTTTTCCCAGGTCTTACCACCTTTACGTTGTCCTACAATTACGTTAAAACCGTTGTCGCGCAGGTTCAGGCTCTGGCCGGGACCTTGTACGCCGTAACCTATTACAGCGATTGTTTCGTCTTTCAATACTTCTCTTGCCTTTTCCAACGGAAATTCTTCGCGGGTTACTACGTTTTCGTCAACACCGCCAAAATTCATTACTGCCATTTTCTTTTTACTATTAAAATGTATATAAAATAATTTGTCTTTACTTTGTTATATCCAGGTAACGGCGGCGCGGCTGATAGCTTTGCCGTCGTGACAGATGGACATGTTGTATTTGTCCGGGGATATCTCCTGGTTATGGAGAGTCAGCTCCATCCCATACTTTCCTTCGGACTGATAAGCTATCTCGAAACGGCTTATCTCTTTTTCGCGGAACAGGCTGATATCGAACAAGTCGAGCAGATGTTCCATGTATTTGATACTGTTCAGGTGGCCGTTTACGTCCAAGTCACTGTACTTCACACGGTAAGGTTCGCCGGAGGTGTTGTTTTCCACCGGAGCAATTTTACCCGGTTTTTCAATCGGACAGGGACGGTCGGTGATATAAGCACTCAGGCCCTCCACATCAAGCAAGGTCGGGCGACGGGTTTCCATATCGATAGCCGCCCAGATAGAGCGGGCAAAACCAAAGGTCTTGCCTTCGCCGTTCACCAGTTCGAAGCAGCGGCTGGTAAATAACTTACCGACCTCATCCACCCAGGTATATAAAGTTACGGATTCAGACATGGCAGGATAAGAAGTCATCTCGATAGCCAGACGGGAAAGAACCCAGGCGGTATGCCTTTCGGTCATATCGTTATATCCGAATCCACGGTCGGCGGCATGGCAAGAAGCAGCATGCAACAAATATGTGCCGATCATAGGGATTGTGATACGTCCCCGGAAGTCCATCAGATAAGACTCTGTTACGAAATGAAATTCTCCTACTTTGTTCTTCTCCATAATTTATTTTATTTACAAAATGTTTCCTTGTTGTTCTCAGACATGTTTTTCCTGCAACTTCTTTTCCATTGCAGATAACATGTCGCTCAGACGTTCTACCTTACTCTTCGTTATGGCAACGCGCCCGGAACGGATAAATTGCAGGACACCGATCGTCTCACTCAATTCTTTAAACAAAGCCTGTGTCTCATCATAATGACCGCTCTTTTCCAACACCACACAATCCTCATTCATTTCAAGGATACGGGCATTGTACTTACGGATCAGATCCTCGACCGTCCCCATCTTGATAAAGAGTTCGGTACTCAGTTTATAAAGGGCGATTTCCTGATAAACCAGGTCTTCATCCGTATTATAATAGGCTTTCAGGATATCCACACGCTTGTCGATCTGTTTTACGACCTTGTCGATCGTATCCTCGTCGGCAAAGGTAGTAATTGTAAACTTATGTATTCCCTTTATAGCAGAGGGAGAAACAGATAGCGTCTCAATGTTTAGTTGCCGGCGCGTAAAGATAACAGTTATCTGATTCAGAAGACCAACAGTATTTTCCGAAAAGATAATAACGGTATATAATTGTTTTGTATTCATAGTTTCTCCTCCTTACTTATCACCCAAAATCATGTTCGTCACGCTTCCTCCGGCCGGAACCATCGGATATACCATACCACAAGTTTCCACATTGGCAACCAACATATAGGCACCGTCGTGATTCAACATTTCAGCAATCGCCTCATCCAAGTCTTCCCGTTTATCTACCGCACGGGAAGCAATACCAAAAGCCTTGGCTATCGCTACAAAATCCGGATTCTTCATGATAGTATTCGAATACCGTTCGTTGAAGAACAGCTCCTGCCACTGGCGTACCATTCCCAGGAAATTGTTGTTAAGAACGATGATCTTTACATTCAGATTTTCCTGCATGATAGTTCCCAACTCCTGGATAGTCATCTGGATACCACCGTCGCCGGTAAAGAAACAGACCGTACGGTCAGGCGCTCCCAGCTTCGCTCCTATGGCGGCGGGAAGGCCAAAGCCCATCGTCCCCAGACCTCCTGAAGTAACTACGCTGCGTGTTTGTTTATATTTGAAATAGCGAACACCCATCATCTGGTTCTGACCTACATCCGTAACCAGAATCGCATCATTATCGGTTGCTTCGGAAACCTTACGGACTACTTCGCCCATTTTCAGTTGGCCTTCGGTAGGATGGAGTTCTTTTTCTATTACCTTATTATATTCCTCTTTTTCATCCGGTTCGAATTCAGCATTCCATTCCGGACGCTTCCGTTCTTCCAGTAAAGCCGTAATCATCGGAATCGTATGCTTGGCATTTCCCAGCACTTTCACGTCGACCGGCACATTCTTTCCGATCTCCGAATTGTCAATATCCAGGTGGATAATCTTTGCCTGCTTGGCATAAGTCTTCAGATCACCGGTTACGCGGTCATCGAAACGCATACCGATAGCAATCAGCACGTCACATTCGTTTGTCTTGCGGTTCGGTCCGACATTTCCATGCATCCCCAACATACCTTTATTTAATGGGAAGTCCGAAGGTAATGCAGACAAGCCTAATACGGTAGAACCGGCTGGTATATCGTTTTTCAACAAGAATTCTTTCAGTTCTTCTTCAGCTCCTCCCAGGATAACCCCCTGCCCAACCAGACAGAATGGCTTTTTGGCATTATTTATCAATGAAGCAGCCGCCTCGATACGCTCCCCCCTGATATCCGGTTCAGGCTGGTAACTACGAACATAATCCACTTTCTGATACTCATAATCTACCAAACCCACCTGTGCATCTTTCGCCAGATCCAGTACCACAGGTCCCGGACGACCGGTCGATGCGATATAGAAAGCACGGGAAACGGCCCAAGCAATTTCTTCCGGGCGGCGTATCTGGTAAGCCCATTTGGTAATCGGCTGTGTGATACCAATCACATCGACTTCTTGAAAAGCATCTGTTCCAAGCAGCGGAGACGGAACCTGGCCGGCAATCACCACCATCGGCGTACTGTCCATCAATGCATCGGCAATGCCTGTGATGGTATTGGTTGCTCCGGGACCCGAAGTAACCACCGTTACTCCCACTTTTCCGGAAACACGGGCATATCCCTGTGCAGCATGTGTTGCACCTTGTTCGTGGCGCACCAGAATATGTTTTAACTGATCTCTGTAATCGTATAAACTATCGTAAATTGGTATCGCCTGCCCACCCGGATAACCGAAGATAGTATCTACTCCTTCAGCGATCAGCGCTTTCAGCAAAGCTTCCGAACCGGTTATCTTTTGTTTGTCCATCTCTAAAATATAGTATTTGGTGTTTATTAATCTTCTACTATTCGTACACCGCCCTTATCGGCCGAAGCAACCATCTTTGCATATGCTTTCAGTGCTTTCGATACCGTACGTTGGCGGAAAGGAGGTGTAAAGGCTTTTGTTCCGCGGGCTTCTTCCGCTTCACGGCGTTTGGCCAGTTCTTCGTCTGTCACCTTTACATGTATGGTTCTTTCGGGAATATTAATTTCGATAATATCGCCGTCTTTCACTAAGCCAATCTCTCCGCCGGCAGCCGCTTCGGGAGAAATATGTCCGATTGACAAACCTGATGTTCCACCGCTGAAGCGTCCGTCTGTGATTAGCGCACATTCTTTACCCAGGTGTTTACTCTTTATATAAGAGGTAGGATACAACATTTCCTGCATACCCGGACCACCCTTAGGACCTTCATAGGTGATAACGACGACATCGCCGGAGACGACTTTGTCTTTCAGGATACCTTCGCAAGCGGCATCCTGCGAATCGAATACTTTGGCTGGACCGGCAAAACGGAAGATACTTTCGTCTACCCCGGCTGTTTTAACCACACAACCGTCCTGTGCGATATTTCCATACAGAACTGCCAGACCGCCGTCTTTCACATAAGCATGTTCCACATCGCGGATACATCCGGTTGCACGGTCGGTATCCAGTTCTTTATAATAACTTTCCTGCGATCCGAGCACCAGGTTGAAACGGTGGGCCGGAGCACTTTTATAAATATTGATTGCTTCTTCCGTTACATTTACAGAGGTAATGCAGTATTGGTCGATAGCCTCATTCAAAGTCAGACCATCCGCACGTTTCACGGAACCGTCCACCAGACCGGCTTTTACCAGCTCATTCATGATACCGATGATACCTCCGGCACGGTTCACATCTTCCACATGATAAGAACAACTCGGAGCCACTTTGCAGATAACCGGTGTTTTGCGTGAAAGCATATCGATATCTTTCATTGTAAAATCGACTTCCGCTTCATGAGCCACGGCCAATAGGTGAAGGACTGTATTCGTTGATCCCCCCATGGCAATATCCAGCGACATAGCATTCAGGAAAGCCTGCCGGGTGGCAATACTGCGAGGCAATACGGAATCATCGCCGTCACGATAATATTTAAAGGCATTATCAACAATCATCTTCGCCGCTTTTTTGAACAGGCGGGTACGGTTGGCATGTGTTGCAACAACTGTTCCGTTGCCGGGAAGAGCCAATCCAATCGCTTCGTTCAGACAGTTCATAGAGTTAGCCGTGAACATGCCGGAACAGCAACCGCAGGTCGGGCAAGCGGAACGTTCCACCTTTTCTACTTGTTCGTCGCTGATAGAATCGTCAGCCGCTTCAATCATGGCGTCGATCAAATCGAGTGCACGTCCGTCCAGATTACCGGCTTCCATCGGACCGCCGGACACAAAGATTGTCGGAATATTCAGACGCATACTGGCCATCAGCATACCCGGAGTAATCTTGTCGCAGTTACTGATACAAACCATAGCATCAGCCTTATGCGCATTCACCATATATTCCACACTGTCAGCAATGATGTCGCGGGAAGGCAGAGAATAAAGCATTCCGTCGTGTCCCATAGCGATACCGTCATCAATAGCAATCGTATTAAATTCAGCGGCAAAGCAACCGAGTTTTTCGATTTCCGCTTTTACCTGCTGTCCGATCTCGTGCAGATGCACATGGCCCGGTACAAACTGGGTAAATGAATTCACAATGGCAATGATCGGTTTACCGAACTGTTCTTCTTTCATGCCGTTGGCACGCCATAATGCACGGGCTCCGGCCATACGTCTGCCTTCTGTGCTATAGGAGCTTCTTAACGGATTCTTCATCATATCTGTTTTTATCTTTTAGTCAATAAAAAAGCCCTTCTCTATATGGAGAAAGGCTTAAGAAATATCTTTTACGACTTCACAACTTCTTACACACCTTTCTCCTTACCTACTAATGACTAGAAGGACCACCACGAGAATAATATGTAATACATTGTTCATCATCTTTTCTTATCGTCTTTATTTTGTTTGACGCTGCAAATGTAGAATAATAATTTGTACGAGCAAAGGATTTAAAAGAAAAATCTTACTTTTTCTTTCATTTATCAATAAAAGAGTGCGGTTCATCTTGCATTTTAACAGAGAACCTGCCCTCAATCAATTGAATTCTTATTTCTGAGCCTCCATTCGCTTCATATTTGATAATTTCCGGTCATTCTCCTTTACTGATGCGATTGTTCAATTCTTTCAACAAAGCATACGATTTCGGAGAAATCGTTCCATCCTGATAAATCCGGACATTAATCATCGGAAGATTTTTCCGTTTGTTAGATTCTTTCACTACCTGCGTCAATTCGTCAACGGAAAGGACCGGATCGCCGATAATGGAATCTTTATAAATGTGCGTCCAGTCACCCGGCTCCAATGTTCCGGAAAAAGTCGCCTGTAAGCCATCCTGAGGTCCGCCGTGAAACAACCCGTCCCCATCCAGCGGAAGAGAAGGATCGTTAACACCGGCACTGGCCAAAGACAAACCCAGTTCTCCAGCATAATAATCCTGAAAGTCCGTCAGCTTCGGCAATATCCAGGAATTAAAACAAATCGCCAACTCCTTATTTCCACTTTTGGCAGCTTTAGCAATCTTTTCAAACGAGGCACCGTTAGGATAATAACCGATACCGTCATCCATCCACAAACCGGCCAGACGATTTCCATACCGCTGGCTAATCTCTCCCACTATCTTTTCCACATTTGTAAACAAATCTCCTGCATTATCACGTGTATAATGCTGCTTGTCCCACCATTCTTTATCTCCATGACCGACATGGTAATACAGAATCAGACGAATGCCGTATTTACCCAACGCATCAGATAAATCAGCCACTAAATCTCTCTTTGTGGTACGCCCCGGCAAAATAGAATCGATTGCCTGTATCGGAGCCGGGAAATAATATTCCGCCCACGACGTTGTAAAAAATATCAACTTCCCGCCACATTCGTAAACGGTTCGTGCAAAACGCTCCACATCAAAGTTATTGACTGCATCCTCATAGGCTAACGGCTCTCCTGACTGGGGCATACTCTTTGAATTCCAGTGGAAAAAAAAGCCATAAGGCAAATCTGCCATCCAGGATGTATTACTGCGAAGTGATGTAGCTTCCGTCCGCAGCCGCTCATAAGTCTCCGGCCGGATGACTTCCAACGAATACAGATACACATTAAAATCATCCTGCTTACCGGGTTTGCCAATCTTTAAAGATAAAACGGAAGTCCCCTTATTAAAATGTAAAGGGCGGGGGAACCGGCAACGCTGCCATCCGGTTGTATTTATCCGGCAAATAACACTGTCCGTTCCATTGGACAATACCAATTCCGTTTCTTCCCCATCTCCCATCCGGTTGACAGAAACGATCATTTCAGCCACATAGTCTTCACCATCCGTATTGACTTTCCAGGAAATTGACTGCTCGGGGCTTTTCCAGTTCTCCGCCCAGAATGCTTTATAAGGTTCTTCCGGATAAAGTTGTTTCACACCATTATTCAGTTCTCCACGAAAAGGAATCAACCGGTTTATGTTCGCCGGATCCAGGTTCAATGCCGTCGGATCAACCGGATTACTGCAAGCAGCCAGGCACATAACAAACAAAGACAAAAAATAAATAAATTGCTTTTTCATTCGTATTTTACGGATATAGGAAGGGCCAATCCAATAATAACTCAGACCGGCCCTTCATGTATTCTACATTAATTATCTGTAATCCGGATTCTGAGGTATGTTATTATTCAGAATTTCGGTATCAGGAATCAACCAAGTATTGTTGTAAGCACCGATAGGGACATTCAATCTGCTGCCACGCGCTTTCTGTACCTTATCGAATGTCTGGGTACGTTTCAAATCGTACCAGGCAAAACCTTCTTCATACAATTCATGCTGACGTTCCAGCAGAACGGCTTCACGGAACTGGTCCTGAGAAAGTCCGCTCAAGTCAGGCACGTTTGTCGGATCGTTCTGGTCGACACGGGCACGTTTACGGATAGCATTGATATATTGATAAGCACCGGCCGGTCCGTTTATCTCATTTTCAGCTTCGGCGGCAATCAGATACATTTCAGCCAAACGAATCAATTGAGTCTGCCAGGTCAGGATATTGGTATTAGAAGCAGGCAGTTCCTGTTCCAGATACTCTTCATTGATATACTTATTATAATATGTACGCGCGATGACTTTATTTCCTTTCGCATTTACATATTCAGGTTTAATTCCCCATTCTTTACGCATATCACCTTTATCGAAGCTGGCGATAAAAGCATCTGTCGGAAGATACAAGGCTGTCTGGCTGCCAATCGGTGAAGATTCATTATGCATACCGCTATAGCTATCGGGAGCGGAGAACAACTGAGCCCAGATAGTTTCAGCCGTATAACGTTCCGTCTTAAAGACTTTATCGAATGTAGGCATCAAAGAATACTGACCGCTGTTGATTACTTCAAGCGCTTTCTCTTTGGCTTTCGCATAATTTTCTTTCTGATTCATCGGGAAGCCGGCAGAAGTCAGATAGATACGTGCCATAATCGCTTTTACTACCCATTTATTTACACGTCCCATATCCTGCGCTTCTTCCGGAAGTTTTTGTTCCGCATCCAGAATATCGTTAAAAATAAACTGATAGACATCAGCCTGCGGCGTACGGTCTATTGCCACGTCGGCATCACTGGTCACGACTTTATCCCGCAAAGGGACATCTCCAAAGAACTGGACCAATGTAAAATAAGACCAGGCACGCAAACATTTCGCCTCACCGATAATACGATTCTTGGTTTCGGCAGTAAAATCCTTATCTTCTATCGACTCCAATATCATATTTGCATTCTTTATCGTACTGTATGGGCCGGACCAGGCATTTCTAAAGGCATAAAAACCATATCCCGGATTATTTGCCCAGATATCCCCGACCTGTTCAGCCGATTCAGGCTTATCGTTATAGTCGGCAAAAACTTCCGTCAGATTCAGATTTTGTCCCTGAGGATATAATCCTTTCAAAGCACCATCAAAATCTTCTACCGTTTGATAAAAGGAAGAGGGAGAAATAAACGTTTTCGGGTCTTCTTCCAGCCAATCGGAGCAAGAAGCAGACAGAATAACCGGTACAGCCAGCAATATATTTTTAATCAGTGTTTTCATTCTTTTCATACGTATTAAAATTTAACCTGTAAACCCAAAGTAAATGATTTCGCAGACGGGTAAACCCCTCTGTCCCATCCGTTCACGGCAGAAGACGTCCAGGATGCTTCCGGGTCATAATGAGAATAGCTTGTAATCGTAATCAGATTCTGTCCGCTCAGATAAACCGAGATATTAGGTTTACGAGAACCTGCGAACCATTGAGACGGCAACGTATAAGCCAGTTTGATATCTTTGAATCGCAGATACGAACCGTTTTCCACCCAAACCGAACTCGGGTCACCGAAGGCCAGATAGTCCTTGGTCGCAACAGATGCACGTGCATATTTGGCATTTGGATTTTCAGGAGTCCAATGGTTTTCCCAAACATCTTTGCGGATATTCCATGTGCCGCCGATATTAGTGATACTTTTATTAAATTCGTTAACGATATCACCACCAACACTACCTATTAACAGAAATGATAACTCGAAGTTATTCCAATTGATAATATTTGTCAGACCGAAAGTAAACTTAGGTTGCGTATTTGCAATAATTGTTTTATCACCTGTTGTAATACCGGCTTTCCCGTCCGTATCTTTATACCGGTAATCACCCGCCTTCTTGGTTGCTTCGCCATTCAAACGAGCTTCTTCATCCGTCTGATAAATACCTTCTATTTCGTAGCCATACAATTGGAACGGAGCTTTACCGACAAACAGAGGGAACCAGTTTCCGCCACCGATAGGAGCATCTATCCGCTGAATCTTATTTCCATACACATCCGAACCCAAATCTTTTACGATTGATTTATTGGATGTAATATTCAAATTAGTCGTCCAGTTCACTTTCCCTTTCATATTGATTGTATTGATAGATATTTCAAAACCTTTATTATCAATACGTCCTAAGTTTCTCAACATAGAAGAATATCCGGAAGACGGGGGAAGAGTCGCATTATACAACAAGTCACGCGTTTGTTTCCAATAATAGTCAAAACCGATATTCAGGCGGTTGGAAAAGAATCCGAAATCGACACCTATATCCGTTTGTGTAGTTGTTTCCCATTTCAAGTCGTCGTTTGCCATAGAAGACAAACCGAAACCAATATCTTTTCCATCACCGAAAATAGGACCGGAAGTTCCCAGACGGGCGAAAGTCTGATACGGGCTAATAGATTGATTACCGGTCTGTCCGATACTGGCACGCAGTTTCAGATTGCTCAGCCAATCAATATCTTTCATAAAATTCTCTTCCGACAGACGCCAGGCCAATGCAGCGGAAGGGAAGAAAGCGAATTTATGGTTCTTACTGAATTTAGACGAACCGTCATATCGTGCGGTGACAGTCAACAGATATCTTTCCATCAGGTTATAATTGGCACGTCCCAGGAAAGAAGCCATCCGGTAATCGCTGTAACCGGAAGACGGAGTTCCGGGTGTAGAAGCGACTCCCAAATTATTCGTTTCATAGACATCGCGCAGAAAACCTGTACCTGAGCCGCCCAAATCATTATACTGATAGGTCTGGAAAGTAACACCACCCATCAGGTTCAATGCATGATTCTTATTGAACCGCTTGTCGTAGGTCAAAATATTCTCATTAATAATAGTATAATAATTGGATTTTGACTTAGATGCATCACCATCCAATTTACCTCCGGCAGACAAGCCAATCGGAATGTACCGGTCGGAACTACCCGCATTGACCTCAGCACCGGCATTCACCCGAAAAGTCAATCCGTCAATAATCTCATAGATAAGCGACATATTCGCCAGTAAGCGGGAATTAACGGTTTTATTCTTGTACAATTCAGCCATACCGACAGGGTTTGTTCCTCCCCAGGGAGTTCCCGAGAAATTGGTGTACTTGCCATCGGCATCTCTTATTTCCTGTATCGGAGCCATGACCATTGCCGTATAAGCAATCGCTCCCCAGCCATCCGCACTACTGTTTGCTGTATTCTGAGTTCCGTATGAATAAGCGATACTGGCATTCAACGACAAATTTCTCGCCAGCTTCTGGTCGCCATTGATACGCAAAGCAAAACGGTTATAATCAGAACCTTTGATAATACCTTCCTGGTTCATATAATTCAGAGAGGAGTACAACTTCGTTTTATCCGTACCGCCCGAAACAGATACCTGATGACTATGCGTCAAGGCTGTCTGATAAGCCAGGTCCTGCCAGTCATTGTTCGGCAGCAGAGCAGCTTGCTCCGGTGTGATGGCAATACCGTTCCCGTCATTCTGGGAAACTTCATTTACCATGGCGATATAATCATCTTTTCCCAATAAATCCAGTTTCTTTCTTAAAGAAGAAACACCGACATACCCATTATATTCCAGGACCGTATCGCCGGTACGTCCTCTTTTCGTCGTAATCATAACGACACCGTTCGCACCACGTGAACCGTAGATAGCCGTAGAAGATGCATCTTTCAATACTTCCATCGACAGAATGTCTTCCGGGTTAATATCCGAATTCATCTTTTCTACCGGCATACCGTCAATGACATAAAGCGGTTCGTTACCACCTGCCAGGGAGTTACTTCCACGGACGCGAATCATCATTGATTCACCCGGCTGACCGGTTCTGGCATTAACCTGCACACCGGCTATTTGTCCTTGCAACGCACGGTCGGCACTGGTTATACCCACCTGGCTCACGTCCTTCATTTGTACGGAACCGACAGCTCCCGTCAAGTCGCTCTTCTTTACCGTACCATAACCGATAACCACAACCTCATCCAACGCTTCGGAATCCTCGCGAAGTGAAACATTAACGACATCTCCGCTTCCGACTTTTACTTCCTGCGTGTTGTAACCGATATAAGATATCTGCAACACACCACCTTCCGGGACTTCCAGACTATACCGTCCGTTCATATCCGTAACTGTCCCGTTCGTTGTTCCTTTTACGACTACATTCGCACCAATAACGGGTTCACCGGTTTCATCCTTCACAACTCCTGATATCTTTTTCGTTGAAGAAACAGTACGGGCTTGCTTGTTGATAATAATATGTCCGTTACTGAACGTTATCGAACAACCGGAACCTTCCAGCAACTGTTCCATAACCTCTTTCACATTACTGTTCTTTGGTAACTTTGTCAGGACGCGGGAATCGTTCACTTCCTGCGTGTTATAATCGACAAACAGTTTGGTCTGTTGCTCGATTTGTTTGAAGGCTGTCTTCAGTGTTACATTGCTTCCGGTCAGGCGCACTTGTTGATGTTGCGCATAAGAAAATAAACTGATGGAAGATAAAGCTGTAATAAACAACAGCCTGGATACACTTTTTCCGTTATTTATACGTATTAGATTAGTTAATTTCATATATTTGTACATTTGAAAATTGAATATTAATAAAACCATGACGATTTACTCGTCAATCCAATGATGTTCAAGATTCGATTTCGAATTCCGGAAAGAGGGATTTTCGCACTTTCTGTCTTTCCGGTTTTCTTTTGTTCATATTTGTTCACTCCTATATTTTAGTTTATAAATACCACCTTTCCTTTTATTTTATAGTGTATACCAATCAGTTGTTGCAGAATGTTCAGCACATCTTCCAGCTTTTCATCCGGCGAGAATTTGACATTATAATATTCTCCCGCAAACTTCTGGGAATTATAATGAATCGTCACATTGAACTTACGTTCCAAAGAGGCCATCAGACGGCTGAAAGATATATTTTCAAATATCAGATAGCCGTTTCTTTCCATATTATATAGGGAAGCGTCGATAGAATGGACCATCACGGTATGTTCCGAATGCGAATAAACCAACTGTTGGTCAGGCTTTAGCACGGTCGGCTGAATGTCCTCATTCCTGACGGATACCAGTACACTTCCTTCCTCCAATGTTGCCATGGAACAGGAGTCGCCCGGATAAGCCTCCACGGTAAAGACAGTACCCAACGCCTGAACATCAAGGTAAGTCGTCTTCACAATAAAGGGTTGCTCCGGATTCTTACGGACAGAGAAGGATGCTTGCCCGGTCAGGTAAACCGTTCGTGTATCGGTATCGGTAAAATCTTTCGGATAAACCAACAGCGTACCGGCATCTACCCACACCTTCGAACCGTCGGGCAATACCACCCGTTCACTTTCTCCGTAGGGGACGAATATCTGTGCCATTTCCACATGACGGACCGGTTTAAAACGGTCGGTTGCCCAATAGGTCGTTCCGGCGGTCATAATCATCAAGAGAATAACGGCCGCATATTTCAGCCACTGGCGATAGAATGGCACCGAACGTTCACGAACGGGGACCACGGAAAGATTCCTTTGCAAAGCCTTCCAGTCACTATGGGTGGATGCCGTCACCTCCGGCAGAGATTCCTCCCACAAATCCTGCAACATTTCTTCCTTCTCCGTTTTTGCATCGTCCGCCCTCAACCAACGCCCAAACAAGATACGTCCATATCGGGAAAAGTGCTTTCCGAAGTAGAGCTGCATGAGTTGTTTCGTATTGTTGTTTTCTTCCATAAATCTCCGTCTTTATAAAGGTGTAGGTTAACCGGAGAATTACACACAATCGAAAATGAAGTTTTTTTCAATGATTGCCGGAATATTTTTTTTTCAGCCATACACCCTGTCTTAATTTCCTTAGGAGGTGTCTTTTTGTAAATAAGGTTGACTCTTTAAAGAATCAACAATGAAAAAGAAGAATTATTATCAAGAGAGAGAGCATCATCTGATGTGTCATGAGATTTATCGCCTTCGTGTAGTAGAAGGC
>NZ_JAMOKS010000058.1:0-25665 GCF_023656785.1 Parabacteroides caecihominis | reverse complement strand
TTCTTCTTCTGTCAAATGTGCATCCATCTCTCCTTCCAGGGCTGCATTCAATATACTTTCCAATAGTGGGGCAAAGGCGCCGTCCTTACCCAACAAAGGCTTGCCGGCTTTCAGCTGTTCAATGGCCTTGTTCTTGATACTCTCGAAATCAAATTCTTCTTTCATAAAAAAAACTGTGTTAGCAAAGTTAATACTTTATTCCTTGCTGACACAGTTTAATTTACATCCTCAAAAGGTGAAGGGTTGCTTTAAACCCTTCACCTTTTTTGTTTTATATTACTGCACAGTAATAGCCAGGCTATTATGTATTAACTCAAAAGTCTTTTACTTTTATCTCAAATACTATAACCTACTCTCTTTTCAATACAGGTCGCAAAGCTTGCCGACGTAGGTCGTTAAGATTTGCGACCTGTATCGGTAAGCTTAACGACCTGCGTCGGCAAGTAAACAAGTCCCTTCCTTCGCCTTAGCTTTCAATAGCTTTGAACTTACTTCCTCGGTATGTATTCATTTATATTTTAAAAGGTGAATGGTTTAAAGTAACCGTTCACCTTTTTCTTTATTCATTCACCTACTATTCACAATTATAATATCCTGTATAATAATATATTACCATTGTACAGGTGAAGGGTGAACGGTCTTTTACGGAAAAAACTATGTAATTGAAACTTACATATCCTCCATGCTCAACGCACGATATTCAATATCATACCCCCTCAGTTCTTTTTGTATGGAAGTTGCTTTCTGAACCAGTTTATCCAATTTTATATTTTCCTTATTTCGTTTTATTTCTGCTACTATCGCTTTTTTATCAAAATCATCTAAGGCGATCAAATCGATTTCGTTTTCTCCTTTTCGATCCCAATAGCCCCCAGGTTTGTATATAACATTGGTTCAGATTTGCGTGCTACAAAAAAGTAGAGCATAGGAATTCCTTCTGTCGCTTTAAAAAGGAGCTTTGTTTTTCCAATACGCCTGCGCCCCATTAAAACAGTCATTTGAGCATTATGCAAAGACATCTCTCCTATCTCTTTTAGCTGCTTCAGTTCTTTTTCTCTGTTATAAAACTTCATATTATCAACCTTTTATCGTTTTCCGAAACCCGCAGTTCCGAACTGTGCATTTCGGAACTGCGGGTTTCAATACAAGCAAAGAAAGTAAAATTACAGGTATAAAACAACTATTCGATAAATAATATACATAATATTAGTCATCATTCTGCTTCCACCGTATACCCTTTCAGGTTGGCAAATGTCAGGATGGAGCTGTTGATTGCTTTACCCAGATCGTCTCCGCTTTCATCTCCTTCCTTTTTAAGTTGTTCTTCGATATAAGCCTGGCGTTTGATTGCCAGTTCGGCTATTTCTTTTTGGATAGCAGTTCTCTCCTTTTCCTTTTGAGTGATGATGCTCTTTATTTCTTCTGTAGACTTGTTTTGCAGTTCTTTGGGCAGTTCATCCTTTTGGATGCTCGACAAGACGTTTTGGTCTTCTTTCATCTTATCTACCAAGTCCCATGACGTATTTTTGTAAGCTGATCCGGATTTGCTTACGGCACGTTCGGCATAATTGGCCGACGATATTGTGCCGGCATTTTTGTCCTGGGCAATCTGATTCATTTTACGTTCTCTCCCGGTAGAGCCATAACTGACATAAGTATCGTTCAACTTATTGTTGCATAGGATAATCTGCGGGTCAAAAGGTGTTTTGATGGCACGGACAGTCGCATCGGCATTTATATTGAAGAATTTGCCGTTTCCTCTCAAAGCGGCATCCTTCCAATAGTCACGGACACCGATTTCTTCATCACCGCAATGGATTGTATTGACAAATATATTCTTCTTCAAGGCATCGGCAATAGCCGTTTTGTAAGAGATAGAACCCTGCGTAAACTCTTCATTGCCGGCAATATAGACCAGTTTCATATCCGCTTCGTTTCGCCCCCACTCCAACTCTTTTACTGCCCGCTGGATGACTGTACCGCAATACTCTTCGCTTCCGCTGGTTGTCAGGGCGAATAATTCTTTCGAGATCAGGTCGAGATCGACTGTCAACGGGGTTATTTGACGGATATAATCACCTTTATACAGCATATAACTGCCATATTCGTATAAGGCAATCTCTATTTCCGGTGTCTCCCCCTTATATTTCAGCGTCGTGAGTGTATTGACTATATTCCACAGACGGGATTTAGCCTGTTCGATCAGTCCCTGCATGCTGCCGGAAGTATCCAGCAGGATAGCAACCTGTATTTTCGTCTTTTTGGCAGTTACGGCATTTGTGACCGGTGTACTGGCAGGCTCTGCATTCGCTGTTACGTTTCTGGCTTCCAGCATGCAACCTATTGATGTTGTTAATGCTGTAAATAAGATACATAGTAGAATAATTCTTTTCATATTCGGAATTTTTTTAATAGGTTTATGGCTCAAAAATAGAATGTTAATAATTAAGATTCCGGGAAGAATGGGTGAACCGGCGTTTTGAGTTGGTGAAATATAGGATATAAATGTTTTACTTATATTTACTTTACAATCTCAATAAAACATGATATGAACAGACTGATTATATATTTGACAATATGGCTGCTAACAGGTCCCTGCATAACAATGACAGCACAGGATTCCATTCCTCCTGTCCATCAAAACAGTGCCAGAAAAGCAGTGATGAAACTCTCCACGTCACTGGAAAGCGGAAAGTCGGATTATTCGGTTGCGACGGATTATGAAGCATTGGCAAAAACACTCATGATACAGGGGGAATACGAGAAAGCAATGAATTATCTTATCAGTGCCCGCCAGTTGTTTTACAAAATCAAAAACAATGAAAAGATAGCACGGGTCGACCGTGAAATGGCAAGGATACAGGAAATACAAGGGAAGATACAAGAGGCTATTTTAAGTTATGGCAATGCTGCCCACCTATCACAGGACACTAATTTTATTGAACTGAATACGAATGATGTGAACCGGTTAAAGAACATCTCGAACCCGGTTGCACAATCTCCTTATATCCAGCGAAATATTGAATTGCTGAACACCTCCTACAAACCGGAACAACAAGAGGACCGGGTCGCCGCCTTCCATCAGATGGCAAATGTCAACCTGGTCATGGATAATAAGGAAGCCGCCATAGGTAACCTGAACAGCATATTGTCTGAAGTGAAGGACAAACCGGTAGAAACCATCAAGGTACAAAGAGAAATTGCCAAAGTATATGCCGCCGACAGCCAACAGGTAAAGGCTCTCGCCTCCCTTCAGCAATCCTATGATATGGCGTTGAAGGAGGGCCATACGATAGAGGCTAAGAAAAGTCTGGAACAGCTGGTCGAGCAATACAGGAAAGAGAACCAGCAACGGAAAGCCTTGGACTTATATGCAGACTTTATGGAAAAACTGGAACCACTGGTTAAATCGGACAGCACACTGATAGACCAGAAATTCTTTCAGGCACATGAAGCCCGTATCGCCCAGTTGGAGAAAGAACGTATCCTGAAAGACGAACTGATCAGAAAGAAAAACACCTTCAACTATGTACTGATCGGCTCGATTGTCCTGATCCTTATTTTTCTCGTGTTTATCGTCAAAGCCTGGTATTCCATCAGACGGAAGAATAAAAAGATAGCCCTCCAGTCGTTGCGCCGTGAGATGAATCCTCATTTCATCTTCAACAGCCTGAATAGTGTGAATCAGTTTATTGCCCAGAATAATGAGTTGGAGGCGAATAAGTATCTTTCCTCCTATTCCCGCCTGATGCGGAATATAATGGAAAACTCCAATAAAGACTTTACGCCGCTCTCGACGGAGCTCGAACAATTGAAAGAATACCTCGATCTGGAACACATGCGTTTCAGCGATAAGTTTGTTTACGAGACAGAGGTGGATGAATCGCTTGACACCGACCATATCTCTGTGCCTAACATGCTGATACAACCCCAGTTGGAAAATGCGATCTGGCATGGCTTACGGTATAAAGAGTCCGGTGGCCTGCTGAAACTGTCCGTAAAGCCGGAAGGCAATAGTCTTTGTGTTAAAATCGAAGACAATGGGATCGGACTGAAAAAAAGCAACGAGCTTAAAACCCGGCACCAGAAAGAGCATCATTCACGCGGCCTGACTAATACCCGTGAGCGTATCAACCTATTGAACAGCTTGTACGGTATGCATATCACGATCGAAATTATTGAGAAGGAAGGAGATGATGAAGATACAGGCGTGATCGTCCTGCTCAGATTCCCCCTTATTGTCTGATTGCGCATGAAATTTTGTTATAGGATATATTTATTATTTTTTGCTAATGATAATTATATCCTGTAAGTTTGTTGCTTAAATCATTTATTCGTTAAAACAACATCAACATGAATGACACTATTAGAAAAATGAAACAAAGGAAAGTGCTCATACTCGCTTTGGCCTTCCCCTTGTTTTCACCATTATCCATGCAAGCCATACAAAAAGCCGACAATGTATGTATGGAAATACAGCAGGATAAGAAAATTGTCGGTGTGAAACAGATCAATCCTACGACTGTTGAACTCCTGTTCTCCGATAATCAGAGAATGGCCTTTGACTTTTACGGAGAGAACATCTTCAGAGTATTTCAGGACGTCAACGGAGGGATCATCCGTGATCCGGAGGCCAAACCGGAAGCACAGATCCTGGTCGATAACCCGAGAAAGCCAATATCCCCGTTAACGCTGAAAGAAGATAATAAGACTATTTCTATCAGTACCAAAGAGATCAGACTGGAACTGGATAAAAGCACTTCCCTGTTGAAGGTGACCAATCTGGCAACAGACAAAGTTGTTCTGGAGGAGGTAAAACCGGTTCTTTATGATAAGGGAAAAACAATCCTTACCTTAAAGGAAAATCCCGGCGAATACTTCTATGGCGGTGGTGTACAGAACGGGCGTTTCTCGCATAAAGGAAAAGCGATCGCTATCGAAAACCAGAACAGCTGGACCGATGGCGGCGTTGCCTCGCCTGCCCCCTATTATTGGTCTACCAATGGCTACGGCTTTATGTGGTACACCTTCAAACAAGGTAAATATGATTTCGGTGCAGCCGAAAAAGGGACAGTAATATTGTCGCATGATACCGATTACCTGGATGCATTCTATATGGTCAATGACGGTGCCGTATCCTTGTTGAACGATTTCTATCAGCTGACAGGTAATCCGGTTTTATTACCGAAGTTCGGTTTCTACCAGGGACACCTGAATGCTTATAATCGCGACTATTGGGTGGAAGACGAGAAAGGTATCCTCTTTGAAGATGGCAAACGTTACAAGGAAAGCCAGAAAGACAATGGCGGTGTAAAAGAATCTCTGAACGGCGAAAAGAACAATTACCAGTTCTCCGCCCGTGCCGTGATCGACCGCTACAAGAACCACGATATGCCGTTCGGATGGCTATTGCCAAACGACGGTTACGGCGCCGGATACGGACAGACCGAAACATTGGACGGGAATATCCAGAACTTGAAAAGTCTGGCTGATTATGCTCATAAGAACGGTGTCGAAATCGGACTTTGGACACAGTCGGATTTGCATCCGAAACCCGAAATCAGTGCTTTATTGCAGCGTGATATCGTAAAAGAAGTGCGCGATGCCGGTGTCCGTGTTTTGAAGACCGACGTGGCCTGGGTAGGTGCCGGTTATTCATTCGGACTGAACGGTGTGGCTGATGTAGGCCATATCATGCCTTATTATGGCAACGATGCGCGCCCTTTCATTATCTCCCTTGACGGTTGGGCCGGTACGCAACGTTATGCCGGTATCTGGTCGGGTGACCAGACAGGCGGGCAGTGGGAATATATCCGTTTCCATATCCCGACTTATATCGGTTCGGGATTGTCCGGACAACCGAATATCACTTCCGACATGGATGGTATCTTCGGCGGAAAGAACCTGGCAATGAACACACGCGATTTTCAGTGGAAGACCTGGACGCCGATGCAGTTGAATATGGACGGTTGGGGTGCCAATGAGAAATATCCGCATGCTCTTGGCGAACCGGCAACATCTATCAACCGCTGGTATCTGAAAATGAAATCGGAGTTGATGCCTTATGCCTACAGCATTGCAAAGGAAGCAGTAGATGGTAAGCCGATGATCCGTGCCATGTTCCTGGAATACCCGAATCAGTATACTTATGGTAAAGCAACTGAATACCAGTTCATGTACGGACCATATTTCCTGGTTGCCCCTATCTATCAGGAAACACAGGCAGACGAAAAAGGTAACGATATACGCGACGGCATTTATCTGCCGGAAGGAACCTGGGTAGACTATTTTACCGGAGAAAAATATGAAGGCAACTGCGTTGTCAACAATTTTGCTTCTCCGTTATGGAAGTTGCCGGTATTTGTAAAGAGCGGCGCCATCATTCCGATGACCAACCCTAACAATAATGTTACCGAGATCAATAAGAACCTGCGCGTTTATGAAATTTATCCGGACGGCAACAGTTCGTTTACTGAATATGACGACGATGGCACGACACAAGCCTATTTGAAAGGTGAAGGTGTAACGACCCGGATCGAATCGGAAGTAGGCAGTAAGAATAATGTAACGATTACAATCCGGCCGGCAGCAGGCAGCTTTGACGGCTTCGTAAAAGATAAAGCAACCGAACTTCGTATCAATGTTTCCGAAATGCCGAAAAAAGTGGCTGCCAAAGTTGGTAAAAACAAGGTGAAACTGATGGAAGCCCGTTCGATGGACGAATTCCTGAAAGGTGAAAACGTTTATTTCTATGATGCAACACCCAACCTGAACAAGTTTGCAACGAAAGGAAGCGAGTTTGAAAAGGTAACGATCACTAAGAACCCGCAGTTATTGGTAAAGCTCGCTTCTGCGGACATCACAGCGAACGAAACGAGTATCAGCTTTGAAGGTTACAAATTCGATATGGGTAACAGCCACCGTGTTTCGACCGGTACACTGGCCGCTCCTGTTGCACAGGTCACAGATGAAAACCTGGAAGCCTATTCATTGAAACTGACCTGGAATAAAGTGGCAGGTGCCGACTTCTACGAAATTGAATTCAACAATATGCTGTACACGACTATCAGAAATACAGAATTGTTGTTCGACGGACTGGAAGCCGAAACTGATTATGCCTTCAAGATCCGTTCTGTAAATAAAGACGGTTATTCCGATTGGTCTTCCTTTAATGTGAAGACGAAATCGAACCCGCTCGAGTTTGCTATCAAGGGAATCCGTGGTGAAGTGACTGCCGAAGAGCAGGGTGGTTTCGAGATCTTCCGTCTGTTCGACTTTGCTGAACTGGGAGACATGTTCCATACGAAATACCGCAAGAATGCTATACCGTTCGATATGATCATCGACTTGCGCACGGTTAACCAGCTGGATAAATTCCATTATCTGTCACGTCAGGACGGCGGTAACGGAACAATGCTGCGAGGTTTCGTCTCTTACAGTATGGATAAAGAAAACTGGATACCGGTCGATTCCTTCCGATTCGAACGTAACGGTGATGTGAAGATATTCGAATTCAAGGATAAACCGAAAGCACGCTACATCAAACTGAATGTGACGGAAGGTGTCGGCAATTACGGTTCAGGCCGCGAATTGTACGTCTTCAAGGTACCGGGAACAGAAAGCTATCTGCCGGGTGATATCAACAACGACAAGAAGATCGACAGCAATGACCTGACTTCTTACATGAACTACACAGGTTTGCGTAAAGGTGACAGCGACTTCGATTATGTAAGTGCCGGCGATATCAACCAGAACGGCCTGATCGATGCTTACGATATATCTGTCGTTGCCACTCAATTGGATGGCGGCATCGAAGAACAGGATACAGCAAAAGTAGCCGGAACGATCGGGATCAGCGCTCCTAAACAGTCTTACAACAAAGACGAGATCGTGGAAGTCAAGGTTACAGGTACAGACCTCAAAGCGGTTAACGCATTGAGTTTCGCTTTGCCGTACGACCAGCAGGATTACGAATTTGTCGGCATAGAGCCGTTAAACCTGAAAGTCATGGAGAACCTTACTTACGACCGTCTGCATACAAACGGCCAGAAGGCTTTGTATCCTACTTTCGTTAATCTCGGTGATAAGGAAGTATTGGAAGGTACAACCGACCTGTTCATCCTGAAGCTGAAAGCAAAACGTAAAGTCAAATTCAATCTGAAGGCCATCGATGGCATACTGGTTGATAAAGACCTGAATATGTCTAAGTTCTAAGGACTTGCCATAGATAAAAATTCAGAATCCCCTGTTCCGGTATAATTGTCCGGAACAGGGGATTTTTTTATGGCTTAAAATAGTATCTTTGTCTGAACGATATATAAAAACGGAAGACTCTGAATATGGAAATGCTACAGAAAATAAGAAGCGTCATCGTTGAAGATGAATCGGCTGCCCGTGAGGCATTGAAGAATTATCTGGCAAAATACTGTCCGGTCATCGAAGTGGTCGGAGAAGCCCACGACTGTAAATCGGCCGTCCCTTTACTCCATGAACTGGAACCGCAATTGGTGTTTCTGGATGTGGAAATGCCCTACGGCAATGCATTCGACGTATTGGAAGGATGTAAAGACCTGTATTTCGAAACCATATTTGTCACCGCCTTTTCTGAATATTCGCTCCGGGCGTTGAACCAGAGTGCAGCTTACTATCTGCTGAAACCGGTCAGCATCGAAGAACTGATCCTTGCCGTAAATAAGGTACAGCAACACATCGTCAACCGGGAGATATTCAATCGCAATCAGATCCTGATTGAAAATATGCGCGAGCCGAAACCAGAGAAGCGCCAGGTGATCCTCCCTACTCTCGAAGGATTTGAAGTAATAAAAATGGAAGATATCATCCGGTTGCAGGGAAACGGAAATTTCACCGATATCTATTTGAAAGATAAAAGCAAGAAGATGGTCTGCCGCTTTCTGAAATATTTCAGCGAGATATTGCCGTTCCCGTTTGTCCGTGTACACAAATCACATATAATCAATCTCCATTGTGTCAGGTCATACCACAAAAACTCCGGCGGTTACATCGTGCTGGAAGATAATACGGAGATAGAAATATCGTCCAGCTATAAAGATGATTTCCTCCGGATACTGAAATCACAGTAAGGAATTTATAGCTTAACTGTTACGGTACTCCTGGGGTGTCATGCCGGTATGCCTTTTAAAATATCTGTTAAAGAACGACATATTGTTGAATCCCAGCGAAAAGGCAATCTCCTTGATCGGAAGTTCCGTTGATTTCAGCTGTGCTTTAATGTCCATCATAACAATGGCCGTTATTATTTCGAGCGCCGTTTTTCCTGTTTCCTTTTTTATGGTCGAACAAAAATGGGAAACGGTAACACCCAGATGTTCCGCATAAAAAGCAACGCTCCGTTGTTTCGTATAATTCGACATGACCAGTTTGATAAATTCACGGCACATCACTTTACTGCGTGAATGCAATGCGCTTTTCCACTTGCCGTGATTCTTATACAATTCGGCCGTGCCTTGCATAAAAATAGTGAAAACAGATTTAATGATCTCCTTATTCTCCAGCGTACAAGGCAATGAATAAGCATGGATCAACGGTTTGAAGATATCCAGATATAACTGTGAAAGATCCTCCGATAAACAAATGACCGGATTCTCAGCCAGTATAGGAAGTAACCGTACGGTTGTTAAGACCAGGTTATTATTCTCCATGAAACCCTGCGAAAAGCAGGCATAGAAGAAATGAGCATCCGGAGAAACGTCATTAAGCTGGATGAAACTGTCCGGCGTTAATGTGATAAAATCATCTTTTTTGATTGTGTATTCAGACAGGTTGATTGTAGCATGGACAGAACCTTCTACACAAAATGCAAAAAGCACTGCTTTCATTTTACATGAAAAGCGCACGTAGCGATTCAGCATGTCTCCGGTGATATTGTCGCCTGCAATAAAATCCGTGGAAATGTCAAATATTTGTATGTTTGCCTCCATATTGTCCTGATAAATGATTTTCAAAGATAGTATATTTGAGTTTTCTACACTAATAATCGCAAAAACAGGACATAGAAACCCAATAATAGGTATTGATCGTTCCGTTCAAATCTATGTACTTTGCAAAAGTTTAAACAAAGAAAGAAAAAATGAACCGAAAGAGTTCTCTTTTGTTTTATTCTAGAAAGAGGACATGTATTATCTAATAAAATTATAATTATGGAACTAGAGAAAATCGGAGAAAATGCCGGCAAAGTCTGGCATGTGCTGAACGAAGGAAGAGAGTTGACAATACCAGAACTGAGCAGACGGATTGACCTGAGCCACGAAGATACCACCTTAGCTATCGGATGGCTGGCCAGGGAAAACAAAATTTATATACAACGTAAGAACGGGCAGATATTGGTAAGCAACGGAATACAACAAGGGTTATACTTTGGATAATATACCATCGAAAGCGTCAGTAAGGTTCATATGCCTGCTGACGCTTTTTTAATTATCCGGCTATTTTATCTCCTGATGTTGCCGGTTATTAATATAGGTCAGTGCCGCACCGATCGCCGTCCGGTATTCTGCATATTCCGGTATCAGGAAATGACCACCGTACATTTCTTCCAGCCGGGGAAAGATACTTTCACACTGCGGCAGTTTCGTCAGATTTCCGATCAGGACGTAATTATGTATGTCGCTGTTCAGTGCAGCGAGGATCACTGATTGCCCGATGCATTGGAGTACCATGTAAATAATACCCAGCGCTACGTCTTCCTGCGAAGAATTGGCTCCGGCCTTTCCGAAAGTAGAGGCTGTCGCATCCAGAGGCAGTCCGGGCAAAGGTATATTGCAGATATCCTGGATTTGCAGGTTTATAGTCGTTATATCTCCTTTCAGGGCCAGCTTGACAATCTGGTGAAAATCCTGCGTTTTAAGCAACAGCCGGGATAAGCCCAGTATGGTACCCCCACCGATCCCTATACCGCCGATATGTTCGATCAACGGACCGTCCACTTTTACAAACGAAGTCCCCGTCCCCATACTGACAACGATCAGCTTATCCAGCTGCGTCAGATATTGCGCCCCGAGTCCGTTAGCCAGAAATTCATCTGTTTTGGCTGTAGGCAAACCATAGAGCGGCTGATTGATGTATGCACTGCCTACACCGGTAAGCATCACTTTCTCTATATCGGAAAGGGGAATATCATTCTCATATAAATACTTGCCGAAAGCACCGAACAGCGATGTTACCGGGTCGGTCGCCTTGACAAACATGGGATTCCGGATCTCCTTATCGTCGATCCCCACTATTTTGGTAGTGCTCCCTCCTACGTCTATACCAATTACTATGCCCATAACTTTTTGTTAAAATCGGATTCAAAGATACATGTTCTTATTGAAAATTAGTACCTTCACGGATAATAACTTTAAATGGAGGACCGGATATGTTTGCAGATTTTAATTTTCAACAGATGATAAGTGCTTTCATCGTACTGTTTGCCGTAATCGACATCATTGGTTCCATCCCCATTATCATCAATCTGAAGGAAAAAGGAAAAGACGTGAATGCTTTAAAAGCAACGGTTATATCTTTTATCCTGATGATCGGCTTCTTTTATGCAGGCGATTTTCTCTTGAAACTATTCCATGTGGATATCGAATCGTTTGCTGTGGCGGGTGCATTCGTTATTTTCCTGCTGTCGTTGGAGATGATACTGGATATCGAGATATTCAAGAATAACGGGCCGATCAAGGAAGCCACGCTGGTGCCTCTGGTCTTCCCCTTGCTGGCCGGTGCCGGTTCGTTTACAACCCTGCTTTCATTGAGGGCCGAGTATGCCAATATCAATATTGTAGTCGCTTTGATACTGAATATGCTATGGGTCTATTTTGTGGTGCGTATGACTAAGCAGGTGGAACATCTGCTGGGAAAAGGCGGTATCTATATCATCCGTAAGTTTTTCGGCATTATCCTGTTGGCAATATCCGTCAGGTTGTTTACAGCCAATATCACCCTGCTGATTGAAGCGCTGCATAAATAAGCAATAAAGATCATAATTTTTGCTATAAAGCAAAAAATAAATGCTTTAAGATGTTTACTTTTGCCTTTTCAATTAAAACATGGTTGAAAAGGCTTTTTTATGCCGGATACTTACAATTAGACTAAATAAATTACAAACTTATATCAACTTTTAAGTCTTATGGAAAACAAAGCTATCCTTAATGCCAACAAGCATATTGTCTGGCTGGATGTAATGCGGTTTGTCGCGATGTTCACTGTTGTCTGTTGCCATTGTGCCGATCCTTTCAATTTCTTTACGGGTGAACTGCCAGCCAATATCGGCGAAATTAAATTCTGGGGAGCTGCCTATGGCGCTTTTCTCCGTCCGTGCGTACCCTTGTTTGTCATGATAACCGGAGCTTTGTTGTTGCCGGTCAAAGGAGAAGCATCCGTTTTCTATAAGAAACGTATCCCACGTGTGCTTTGGCCGTTCCTGATCTGGTCGGTTCTTTACAATTTATTCCCCTGGATTACAGGATTGTTAGGACTTAGTCCGGAAGTGATACTTGACTTTTTCCCTTACTCCGGAGAGGAAGCAACCCACCAGGCTTTGAGTGTTTCATTGAAAAATATCGCTGAGATACCGTTCAACTTCTCCCTGCTGGATGTACATATGTGGTACATCTATCTGCTGATCGGCTTGTATCTGTATCTGCCGATCTTCTCTGCCTGGGTGGAAAAAGCGTCTGATAAAGCAAAGCTATGGTTCCTGGCAGCCTGGGGAGTGACAACTCTTCTTCCTTATTACAATGAATATGTATCGCAATACCTGTGGGGAACCTGTTCCTGGAACTCGTTCGGCATGTTGTACTACTTTGCCGGTTTCAACGGTTATCTGCTGCTGGGACATTACCTGCGCAAGCTGGAATGGCCGGTCGGAAAGATACTGGCTATCGGTGTCCCGATGTTCCTGATCGGCTATGCCGTTACTTTCACCGGGTTCCGCCATGTAACTTCATTGCCGGAATACAGCGATGAACTGCTGGAACTGTTTTTTACCTACAACTCTCTTAATGTCGTGATGATGACTGCCCCGATCTTTATGCTGGTGAAGAAAGTGAATATACAGTCGGTTACCATTCAGAAAGCGCTGGCCAATCTGACACTTTGCGGTTTCGGTATCTATATGGTACATTTTTTCTTTACCGGTCCGAGTGTGATCCTGATGCGTACGATCGGCATTCCGGTTTGTTTGCAGATTCCGCTGGCTGCTGTCGTTGCTTTCAGCGTCTCATGGGCAATTGTTTATATGATCTATAAGGTTGTCGGCCGGAAAGCTAAATACATTGTTGGATAAATAAGCATATTTTCAGATCCTTTTTCATTCAATTCGGTTTGATAGTCAAACTATCTTGTTTTCTTTTTGTTTCTATATACCGGACATATTATTGAATTTACTTGCATTTTTGCCGAACTAAATCAACAATTATGATGGATATAGAATTTAAGCAGATTTATCCTCCGTTACGCGATTGCGTAAATCGCTTGATCGAGCGGAAGATACAAGCAGGCAGGGACAGGACCGCTGCCAATTACCGAAGTGCATGGAACAAGTTTGTGGCCTATAAAGGTCGTAAAGTAAGGGAACTGACTATTGCAGACCTGACGGCAGGGTTGGTACAGGAATTTGTCATGTGGCTGTTGCAGGATAAGAAATCAAGAAATGATGAACTTAGTCCCGGCAGCCAGGACTTTTACTTGCGCAATCTGAAAGCAATCTATAATAATATAAAAAAAGATCTGCACTATCATGATCCTGCCGGAAATCCTTTTGAGGGACTGCATATCACAGTCCCTTCCACCCGTAAACGGGCTCTTCCCGAGCGTGACATCAAGAGGCTGGCCCGCCTTCGACCTGTCTGAGAGACCGGAGCAACTGGAGGCTCTTCATCTTTCCCTTTTCCTTTTCTATGCCCGTGGCATGTGTTTCGTTGATGCCTATAAACTGGAACAGGGAAATGTGCATTACGGATATATCCAATATAACCGTAGCAAGACACAGGCTGTCCTACAGGTAAAGATTACTTCGGAAATGCACCATATTATGCAGTTGTACAAACGGAAAGAATCTCGCTGGGTATTCCCGTTCCTGCACGAAAAGCTGGTTGGGAAAGGTGTGTTGACGGCTCAATCGTCTTTACATCGTGTGAACGAGTATCTGAAAGAGATCGGTGACAGATTGAACCTTCCTTATCCCCTGACCACTTATGTGATGCGCCACAGTTGGGCGTCGCTGATGCTGGAATCGGGTTCGGAGATAGGGGTTATCAGCCAGTCGCTCGGTCATATGTCTTTGCAAACGACACAAATATATCTGGGGCAGTTATCCAAATCAAAGATGGATAAGGCTTCCGAAGATATGCTGGATCACCTGGTTCGTGGCAGCCGGAAGAAACAACTTTAGAAACCTTCCGTACCCGTCGCGCCCCCTGCCCCAGTATCCGCCCCTCCTGTTGTAGCCTGGCAACCCCAGCCTTCTTCCTCCGGTAGCAGATGGAAAAATGTACTGACATCGCTGGCAACACGGTTGCTGATGTTTGCAACAAGTTGATAATATAAAGGTGTCAAAGGAGGTATGTCATAACCTTGTTTTGTCATGGCGGACTTGATCCGGGATGACAGGACAGTGAACTTTGGTATACCTCCTCTACTTTTGCAGCCTCTCTAATGTAGACTTCAATCTTTACGTTTTCCTTTACTATTCAGATATTCGAGCAAGCCTTTGCCCGGTTTGAATTTTACACTGTTACGCGATGGAATGGTTACCGGTATGCCTGTTTTGGGATTCCGTCCCGGCCGTTCGCTTTGCGACCATAGTGTGAAGGTTCCGAACCCCTGGCTAACCATCATCCCTTCATCAATAAGGGCATCCGCCAGTATATTTTCGTAAGCACTGATAAACGTTAGAGCTTCTCTCTGTGAGATAGATAAACGGGCAGCAATTCTTTTAGCAAATTCAATCTTATTCATAACTTAAAAATCAACAATAATATTTTTTATTACATCTACTTCATCAAAAATAGCGACATTCCCATCGGTGATCTCTACACGCACATCGGCACTGTTGGGACCGGCAATCCTGAATGTAATGTCATAAGAATAATCGCGGGCTATGTTATAGTCGTTCGTGAAGTTTCCTCCCAGGTAAAAAGTATATTTCACTTTTACACCGTCGGTATGTGACGGATCATATTTGTAAGTACCGGTCAGTTCAATATAAGTACATCCGGCTAACTTGTCGGACTCACTTCCCGGCCCATTTTCATTCTGGTTCTTTCCCTGCTGGGTGGCAGATTTGCCGAGACCACGGAGATTCTCGGCCATATAGAACTCTCTGGAAACGGTCTGGTTTGGAGTTGTTATCTGGTCGACCGTCATGTTAAAGGCTCCTTTGACTACGTCATCGGTGGCAGGATACGTTTTTTCATTTGTCCCTCCTGCCCTATAGGTTGCCATATTTTTGGGAAGGTTATATATTTTGACAGATGCACTGCCACTTGTTTCATCCAACGTAAAAAGGCCGGGAGAGACAGATGTGATATTCACTTTTATTTTAGCGAAAGCCCTAAACATCTGCGCCCTCACTTTTATCACACCTTCGTTCGTCGGGGTATAATAAAACGGTTCAGATGTAAGTAGTTTGGGAGATGTTGTCACAAATGGCTTTTCCGAAGTCCCTATAAGCACAGTCTTTGCTTTTAATTTGCTTTCCGTTATTTCTGCTAACTCATTTACTGTCAGTGAATACATAGCATCATCACTTCCTTCATTTGTCAACATTGCCCTGCTTCCGTTCGCAATCACATAAAAGAGGCTATTGTCTGCTGTAAATTTGCTTATATCCGTATCTCCTCCCGTTTTTAGATTGACAATCAGGCCATCCTGATTCTCGTCTGTGGATTTAGAGATGCCGGACTGAGGAACATAAAGCGCTTTTAGGCAACTACCGGTACTTTTATTATCATCGTCGTTTACCTTAAACTGAACGATCCATACATTCTGTACTTCTACACCGCCCAAAACAGGCTTCGTGTCACCTGTTCCTTTTGTTTCCACATGGATAGACTCCGGCATGCTTAACTGAATATATAACTGCCTTGTTTTTTCCTGCAAGCCCTCTTTTTCGCAGCCGCAGAAGCATATGCAAAAGAATAACAGGGATAATATCCCTTTTCCTTCTATCTTTTTCATTTCTTTTCCTCCTTTTTATTATTTGCCGACTTCGTCTGTCGAAAATTTTACAGTCGTATATTCCAGAATAGCCAGTGAAAGGTCTGTCGGTTCCTGGTCTCCGAAGAATGTCAACGTGAATTCGAACTCGTATGTCATTCCCGGAAGAAATGATTTATAAACCTTAGGCCTGTAGGGAAATATTTTATGCGTCAGTTTACCATTTTTCATATAACCTATATTCAGATTGAGTTCAAACACCAACGGATCGGCTCCTTTCAATGGCAGTATCACTAAAGGCGTTGTATTTTCACGACCGGCTTGTACATTATCATTGTTGCCATTAGAGAAGTCTGTCTCACCCAATCCGGCAGTACCTGTTTGTGGAATAGTTTCACCATTGTTCCAGACCGTTTCCCCCATCTGATAGGATAAATTACCGGAGAGCTTAGTAATATTTACTGATGAAACAGCTAATGTTGATACGGAAACCGGTTGGGTACGATTCGCTTGCACCTTTATGACCACATTCGAGCAAAGCCGTGTAAAAGGTTCAGGTAAGGTAACCGACATCATGTCTTCGCCCGCCGATGTCGGTTGGACGGAGATTCCTTTGAGGTTTGAATACATAAAATCTTTGCCGTTGGATACTTCGATCAGATTCTTTGCACCATTAGCCGTAGGATAAAAATCCTGACTATTATAGGATACCAGGTAAATATCATATTCTCCGCGGTAAAGAGTCAAGCCTATATCGTCGACAGCTACAGCAGTACCGGCCTCATTGACCACATAGTCACCCGATCCTACCGGTGAACCGTCGTTTGTCATGGTTCCTTTGGTATAAGCATAAGCACGGATTTTTGTGCCTTTGGTTAATTGTGCCGATCCACTCTCCGCTTTCGTCAGTTCCGCCCGGTAGAGATTGAATGAAAGGGCGATCTTATCACCGCTTTCTTCCGGGATCACCTCGTTCTGGCAAGCTGTCAGCGAGAGGAGCATCGCGGTTATTAGTTGTATAAATAGTTGTTTCATATTCATTATCTAATGTCTGTTTATTAAATACCTACCTGGGTATTCTGGTCGGAGTCTTTTTTCCAGTCGTGCACTGTCACGCCGCTGATCGTCCCTCCCATTTTACTTACTTTGATTTGATAGATATACTCCAATCCGGCTTGCCATTGTACGCCTGCCCAGTTTGCTACTTGATCATTTTTGACCGTACTGGTTTCGAAAACACGCTCTATACCCCCTACGCTAACAGTCAGGCGAAACAATAATGCTTTTTCGGGCGCATCTATCGGTGCAACCAGGGAAGATACATTGGGCGAAGGGAGCGAATTTTTCAATACGACCGAACCTTTCAGCGTGATCAGTTCTCCCGAAGACAAAGCCGTCAGTTTGCCGTTGTTCAGATACATCTTGCCCTGCTGGCCTGTTAGCAGATATCCCGTTCGGCTGACGATCTCCACTTTGGTCAGTGTAAGCGTTTCCGAAGCAGAGGCATCTTTAGTGATCTCAAAACTTACTTTCGCCAGGGCATGCTTCATGGTGAAACTGATGGCTTTATCTGATTTTGACGCAGTGACCGGCGCACTCTGATCGGCATACAGGTAATCATCCTGGTTTTGAGTGCTGAAAAAGTTTTCGGAATTGACAACAATCTCGATGTAATGTTTGCCGTCTGAACTGTTCTTTGCCGTTAGCGTCGTACCGTCGGTACGTTTAAGCGGATAGTAGGCATAGATATTATATGGGGCATCTGCCAGTTCGGGAGGCGTTTCGCATCCCCATGAACTACCTTCGTAGGAGAAGACGGACAAGGCGTGTGCAGCTATTTCACTATTTTCCGAACTGCCGGCACTCGGAGCGGATTCTGCCGTGTGGGTGGCATATACGTTCACTTTGTCAATCGAACTCACTACGGCTTTGGTACTACTTCCTTCATTTTCGAGATTGACGGAAAGCACTTGCAGAAAATTGCCGTCACCGGATTCCGACACTTCCTCTGTTTGGCAGGCTACCAGTAAGAGACAGGCCAGCCAGCTGATATTTTTGCTTGATATGTATTTCATAGAATGCAATTATAAATATTGATAATAAAGATACGTTCGGATCAGGTTGCGCTTCCCACATCACTTGTTCCCCCTTCGCCAAATGGTTCCACTGTGACACTGTTCAGGATCAGGTTGTCGTTGGAGGAAAAGTTATAGATGTAATTATAACCGGGCTTGAACTCTTTTGCAGCCTGGATATAAGTTTCATTCTCAGCAGGTGAACCGTTGTTTGTAAATCCTGACACAGTGAGAGCAAATCCCCGTTGCGTTCCCGGATTCAGGATACAGGTGAACGCATGGTTCATCAACGCATCCGCATTCGAGGAGGTTCGCAGCATCTTGATTGTTTTGCTGCTGTTATCATTCGTGCAGAGATCATTGCCAGCCAGCGTGGCGGTTACATTCTTTCGTTTGCTATCGCTTTTGTAAGCAACCGTAATAGTGATCTTCGTAAATACAGGGGCGAATTTGAACTTCACATAATTGCTTGCAGTCGTTATCTCCGACATTAGTTTGTTGCTTTTCATGAAGTTTGCTCCGGTATTTGCATCACCGTCAGCCTGATCAGCCAGAATGGTGCTGAAATCATCCGGATAGACGGCTGTGATCGTTTTGCTGGTGCCGTCGACCGTCAGGCTTTCGCTTTCCGGCAACCATTGCGCGTCTTTTTTCTTATAGATTTTGTATACATCTCCAATGATGATCCTGATGGGATCATCATTGACAAACGAGCGTTTGTCGTAGCTATTGGCCGGGGCTCCTACCGCCTTACTTCCGGTTACGGAGGAGACGATCTCTGCCGATACGACCAAATCCTTTTTATCCTGTCTGTCTCCATCGACCGGTGTTTCGCTGGTGCAGGCTGCCAGCAAGAAAGCTGAGAGTCCGATAAGAGTCGCTTGTGTTAGATAATGTTTCATGTTGTTCTGCTTTAAGTGGTAGGATCAAAATTACCTGTGGTCTCATCCCCTTTTAGCCAGCCTTCGATCTCCATGCCGTCAGGGACTAATATATTGTTCTGTATCTTCAGGTTGTATTTATAATGCTGGCCGGCTACCATCGGACAGGAAATCTCTGTTTTATAATTTACCTTCTCATAAGTCAGCGACAGAGAAATGGCCGTACTTGCGACAGTTGTTTCCTCCTGATTTTTGGGATAAACGATACCGCACCAGGTCGCCGCTCCGTCCGGTCGATAAAAGTTCATCGTTTCCTGTGTGTTTTTTCCGGAGTACAGTCCTTCGCCACTTACCGTAAAATCAGAGAAAGTACCGGATAACACATCTCCGGCAGCAGATCCGGTAGCGGCACCCGTGAATACCAGTGTGATTTTCGTATTTTGGTGGACAAAAGCATTGGCACCCGTGAATTGGAGTTCGCCGGTGGAAGAAGATATATCGGGTGTTTTCAGCAGGTTACTTTTCAGATAATTGGCTGTTGTAGACTGGTTCCATTCTATGCCGTTGTAGTTTGTTGGGAAAGTAGCCTGATAGGTTGCTCCGATACGGAGGCTGAGACTTCCCTGTATACTCCATCGACCATTACTTCCCAGCTTATAGTTGGCTATATTATTATCGTTATTACCGCTATAGGTTCGTGTGACAAGAATCACGTCGCCTTCAACAAAACGGCTCCGGTCGTAAGCGTTTGCCAGATCTTCGGCTGCATTATCCGTCCGCGTATCGTTTGGGAGGTTGCTGATCTCCGCCTGTACCGTTACAGGGATCTCTCCTTCTTCGGGGCCGTTTATCACGGCTTCACCTGAGCAGGCTGTCCATGCCAGGAACAGACTGCACAGGGCTGCCGGTAACATCTTCCGATTTTCTAAGTTCAATGTTTTCATCTCTTATACCTTTATCTTATTACTATTTATCAGGTTTATATTCCCTTCGATGGTTCGTATCCGTCGGGATAAAGCGAGCCGTCCCCCTGGGAGTCATCTCCTCCCCAGCCATTGCCCCAGGTGCTTATCTCTGTGCTTTCTACGGCAATCTCACGGTCGGTCAACGTCAGGTTAAACTTGTAACGGTTGCCTTTCTGCCAGGCTTTCGGGGGGAGAGTGACGGATAATTCACGTTTGTCGCTTGTCGTTTCGCCCTTCTTGTCCAGTACTACCGTCAGTTTCAGATCGGATGGTGCCGTTTCGAGAGGAGCCACCAGGCCATAGGCTACAGGTGCGGGAGAACCGGCTATCCCGCATAATCGGGCCGTTCCTGCGGTTGCCGTCAACGTTAACGTCGGGCTGTTATCCAACGCCAAAGTCCCGTCATTGATTTGCATGGTGTTCTTATCGGCAGCGCCGGAAACACGGAACGGGTTGGTCCCGTTTGTTGTCGATAACCGTATTTCCTTTACATAGTCGTATATCTGGTCTACATCACGGCCCGATTTGCTTTGCAGGGTAAAAACCAGCAACGACAAGGCATGCTGCATGGATATTTCCGGAGAAAAAGGTTTCTTATCGGCTGTTTCGGCAGCGTTGTTTGCCGTGATAGGGCTAGCTACGCCTACTTCGCCGGAAGCAGAGCCATACAGATAATCGGTCGCCGTACAATCCTGGTCGTTGGTGCCGTCAAATTCCTGCGAGGCCGGGACGGTTACTTTTATTTTGTGTTTCTCGTCTGCGTTTGAAGGAATAAAACCCATATTGGAATCTTCGGCCTTTATGGGCGGGTAAAAGGCGAAGATACGTGCCATGTCGCTGGACAGGTTTACGGCTGGAGTGCCTTTCCATTCGTCACTTCCATCGCTTATTCCGGACGTCAGGGTGTAGACAGACAGTCCATCCCATCCGGATTCTGTATTGGGGTAGACTGTATGAGAGTCTGCATTCCGGGTAATGAATAATTGTACCTGATTGATTTGGTTCGTTCCGGGATTGGCATCGGTACCGATTATTACAGCGCGGGTTTTGCTCCCTTCCATCTGTATCCGGGGAGAAAGGACGGCATATTTCCCGTCTGACGACCATTCTTCATCGCTCGATGTGCAGGCGGCAAGCAGCAAAAGGAGTACGAAAGATTTCTTTATATTGTTTTGTTTGACCATAATTTATCGTATTTACAGGGTTCCACTTGAATCGTTGCTGTCATCGTCGGGGGCATTCCAGCTGACTACCGAAACACCTGAAAAAGAGAGTCCGGTACCGTTGATTGTGACTGCATAGGTGTATATCTTTCCGGCAACCCACTCGGGATCGTCACCGTAGGCGATGCTCATATCTTTATTATCGACAGTCAGGCTAATGGTGGAAGCTGCCTTGGCACATGGTAAGGCATAACTGGTGATGATAATATCGTTTCCTGTCTCAACTTCCTTGCCTTTGCTGCCGGAAACCAGATTGTAAGTGTACGCATTGGCAGCCGTTGTTCCTAGAAACGTGCCGTCGGTCAGTTTCATCTTGGTGTTGGCGGTTAGGGTCTGCATCGAACGGGCATACTTTACTTCGCTTACTATCGGAGTACCCGGATAGCTATCTCCTTTTTTTAGGATGAGTTTGAGTTGCACAAAGGCATGTTTCATGCCGATTGCGACGGACGGACCGGATTGGTTTACCGTGCCGCCTGTACGATTACCGTTGGCAACAGGCTGGCTGTCGGTGAATCTATCAGCTTCCGCTTTATTCTCATCATAAGCGACACCATACATATAATCGTTTTCCGGAGTGGTAAAATCGGTGTTGCCATCTGCCGGAAGTATCGGCGATAGATCGATAGTGCTTGCCGGAACAACAGGGATGACCGGGACGGGAACACTGATAGTAACAGTCCCATCCGCAGGTGTCCCGTCTTCTTTCAGCTTACCGGCATCCACAATATCATTGGCTCCGTTGGCAGGTACGGGATGACAGGAAAAGATTGTAGCATCCTTTTCAGGTACTAGCCAGAGGGCCTGGTCTGTACTGGCGCTGTTGTCCGGGATAAAGGTAGTATGACCGCTTTGGGTGGTGCGGACATATTTCCCGTATATTCCGGCGGGCCATGTTCCGTAGTACGTCGTCGCGTCATCCTTATCTTTGCCGACTGCGTAGAAACCGATTGCGTCAATTTCATTTGCCTCATTTATCCCGCTACGTGTCAGGGAAACGCCCGCAATGCGGGGAGAGAGGCTTACCGGGCTACTCTCCTCTCCTTCCGTCTCCCTGGCGCAAGATAAAGAAGCTAATAAGGGGATGAAAAATAACAGATATGTGTTAGGTCTCATATTTTCTGATTATTATTTGACTTCTAATTCTTTATTACCTCCGTTACCCCATTCCTGAACAGTCACGCTGGTTATCGTTAACTCCTGACCACTGAGCTTTGCGGTATATTGATAGTTATTGCCGGCTGACCATTTCGATTTATCTGTAGAACCAGCCAGCTTTACAATATAATCTGTTCCATCAATCGTAAAAGCTACCTGGACTTTGTTTTTATCAATCCCATCGGTAGCAACCGGATCAGGCAAGACCAGAAAGCTGAATTTCTTGGAAGCATTTTTAGCATCCGCCTCCGTAGTGGCTACAGTGGCAGAAGCGGGTGTCCCTTTCTTTATAAGGGTGTATCCTCCATCTATAAAACGATTGTAAGTTATATCAACAGGAGCGTTCGGGATAATAGTACCATTACCAATATTCATTGTAGGATTCGTTCCTTTGCTCAATGCGACATCTGAGGATGAAACATTACTTAATTTTATACCTGTCAGGCTACCTGTACCATAATAGGTTCCGTCATTATAGATACGGAAACTGACCATTGCGAGGCCATGTCTCATGTTCAGACTGACTGAAGCGTCAGGAGGCGTAGAACCTGATTTTTTTCCGTTGCTGGCAGTGGCTGCGTGAGTTTTGTTATCGTTATCTTCGGCCCACATGAAATCTATTTCACCGGGGGCAGAGATGATTTTGTCTTTATCAGCATTATCTCCACTCCAATCAGTGTTGAAAGTCTTATCAGCATTATTGATACCTGTCGGATATTTATTATTGTCATCCGCACTACTGTTTCCCGCAAAAACAGAAATGGGAACAGTCGGACTGTCGCTGGATAGATTAGTAACCGTCCATTTTGTATTTGCAGTTTTGCTCGGGTCGTAAGCCGGATAAACAGCATAAATAGTGGCTGTTTCATGTGTCAGGTAGATTTTGGGAGTCGTTGCGTCATTTTTCCAACTACCATCACTTTTAGTATAGATGGCATAGTTGTTTCCTTCTTTGTAATCATTCCCAGAGGCAAATACGGCGATCTTATCGAAAGCAGTCTCGTCACTGCCGTTTATTGCGCTTTTTGTGAGTGTCACGCCGGCGGTGACGCCTAGTTCGACGGCATCCGGATCGTCATTCGGATTGTAGGGTGCGTCTTCGTTGCTGCAACTACCGGCAGACAGGGCAGCCCAAAATATCAGGTAAATAGATAATTTCGTTTGTTTCATGTTGTTCGTTTTTTTATACTTGTTGTTTTTATAGGGTTATTCAACCAGATTCAGATCATCATTTTTTACTACCGGAACCCATTCGGATACGGTAACAGAAGAGATACCCAGTTCCTTATCACCTATATTCAGGGTGATTTCGTGAGAAGTTCCACCGGCAAAAGACAGGTTTCCTCCGTCTGATTGGGCGGTGATCTCAAGATCTTTGAATGTCCCGATGGAGGTTTCGACTGTCAGCTTATAAGCATCGGAAGTGCCGGTAAGCGGCGGTAAAAGCAGGGAACCCGAGAAAGGTGTTGCTGCCGTACCGCTGATCTCTGTTCCTCCGTCAGAGAGTTCCAAAGACGATTCACCGCTACCTGAAAATGCAGTTTTACCATCGGTTAGAGCCAGCGTGACACTGTTCATTGCTGTAACGGTTATTTTGTTGACTTTCACGGTCAAACCATTGGATACTATCTTCTTCGCTTTAAATGTCAACTGCGTAAGCAAATGCTTATAAGTGAGTGGAACAAAATGATTCCCATCCCATCGGTTGCCAGAGATTTGAGAGGCATACATCAGGTCGGTCTGGCCGGTAAGGGTGTACGTAACCTTACCATCATTACCGCTATACGAAGATGCTTTGGGAGCTACGGCAATCAGGTAAAGCCAGTCTCCGTTTTCCGGGTAAGTAGGGTTTCCAGACAATGGAACCGTACCGTTTGTCTGTACCTCCGTGTCTATCTTCCATTCTTTCGCATTAGCCGGAGAAGTGAGGCCGGTGTAATCGCCGCTGCGCATAGAGGCAAAGACGGTGGTGCCGAAAGCCTTGGTGATCGCTTGATCGGCATCGGCCTTCGTTTCCACTGTCGCATCCCCCTGGGCATGCAGTTCGATCGGGACTTGTTCAGGCTCGGATTGCTCCGAGTCTGAACAGCCTGATACCAGCAATAATGCCGGGAATAAAAGCAGATATATACGTTGTCGCTTCATTCGCTTTGAGATTATTTTACTGTTACGGAACCTTTTTCACCCGGTTCCCAGTCAGTCACTTTGGCGCTCGTTGTAACTTTTTCAGCACCAGCTGCTGCGGTCGGTGCAGTAATTGTAAATGTAACCAGGTGCGATTTACCCTTCGCTGTAACCAGATTTTCTCCTCCGTCTTTTTTCACCGGCAGGTTATTATAAACTTTAATCTGACCACCTACCGATAGTTCCAAATCGACTAGTATGTTTGTCGCCGGAGCAACCATTACAGGTACACTAGGAGCGCAGGTTTTTGCAGTAAGAGCCGTATTACATCCTAAAACCGAGATACTCTTTTCTGCTGTCCAGTTAATTTCACCTGTACTGAATGTCAGAGATTCAGGCAATTTAGCTTTCTGGATAGTTATTGTTTTTACACTTACGTCTTTGCCTGCCCATTCGGTTTTTGACAGATCGGCATTATCAAGTTTCGCATCAAAAGTAAGCTGGGTAGTTTCGTGTGTGAAGTTCAATTCAATACTTGATTCTGGAGAACCACTTGTTCCTGCATTTACTTTCGTTGCATACATCACATCCTGTAAACCATCTACATCACTAAATGTAACTGTTGTTCCGTTTACAACTCCCTTTGGAGAAACACCTAAAATATAGGCTTTCGTAGAAGCAGAACTTACCGGATAATACAGTGTAGGAGTTAATTCTATTTCTCCGGCAGTTGTACTTGCTTTAAACTGGGTATTGGAAACATTGGCACGGGCAGCATCATTTGCTAATGTGTTATTTTGTTCCCCGGTTAATACATTTTCCGTCCTCGGAGTAAACGGTGTAAACGCAGGATTATCCCCATCCGCCATTAATATCACAGCAGTCATATCACTACCGACAGTTACTGCTGCCTTTGTTTCTACTCCACTGACCTTCTGACTGATCTGGACAGGCACCGCATTTGCCGCCTCGCCATTGTCAATCACATTCTCTTCGTCATTTGAGCAGCTTGCCATTATCAGGGCCAATGCTGCCATACTTAATAAACTCTTTTTCA
>NZ_JAMOKS010000057.1:0-30388 GCF_023656785.1 Parabacteroides caecihominis | reverse complement strand
GGCCTTCTACTACACGAAGGCGATAAATCTCATGACACATCAGATGATGCTCTCTCTCTTGATAATAATTCTTCTTTTTCATTGTTGATTCTTTAAAGAGTCAACCTTATTTACAAAAAGACACTTTCACCGGCTATTAAATTTTCCAGTTGTATGACTCGATATATCCGTCGAAGTATTCGTCCAGAACCACTCCCAACTCTTTGGCGAGAGTAACGACCTTTTTTTGTTCGGAAAGTGATAAAGGTAATTTGCCTTTACGTTTCAGATAATAATTCTTCCGTCCCAGATAGGCAATCATCCGGTTTCGGAAAGTATCGGCAACGCAAAGGGTCAGTGCATTTACCGTGCGCATGAATCCTACGGCATTGAGAACCTTTGTAGCATCCTTGTAGTATTTGCATTTCCCTTTCCCTTTTTTGATTGCCAGGGGATTCAGTGTCCGGGGAAAGAGAATATTTTCCGGAGTGTGTTTTAATGCGATTTGACGCAGACAGGTAGCGGCACTCGGGCAGTTTTCGGCTGCGCACATGCCAAAATCGAAAGGTACTTCCGAGTAATCGAACGGTTCATCCATGATTTTCTTATTCAAGGTTTATTAATTCTGCGAAAGATACGTTATAAATCAACCAATGGCAAGAAGTTTGGAGATAAAGTTTAATTAAATGCGTATTTCCCGACGGAGCAGACTGCCGGATTAAATTTATAACTGCCTGAATAATTTAGCAGTACTTGTATGGTATGAATGGAATCTATAATTTTGTTGCTGAAAATAATAAGAGTATGGAAAAAGAAAAAACAGTTCGATTGATTTATCCGCAATGGCAGGGAGCAAGTGTAGTCCATCTGCTACCGGAACTTAAAAATAATCCGGCAGAGGCTTCCAGAGGATACTATTTAGGAGCGCAATTATTAAACTTTCTCGCTCCTGATAGCGGGCAGGAGACACTGACCGTTCCCGTATCTACTGATATGACTGACAGGATAGTAACTGACGGGGTGATTGACCGCGATGCTATTTTGAAGCAATCGAAAGCTGCATTGGAAATGTTGCGTGCAGCCAATCCGGACAGGATTATAACGCTTGGCGGTGAATGTTCGGTGAGTGTCGTCCCGTTTACTTACCTTGCCGACAAATATAAAGATGATGTAGCCATGATATGGATTGATGCCCATCCGGATTTGACATTACCCGGTGATGTCTATCCCGGTTATCATGCTATGGCGGCTACTGCTTGTATGGGTTATGGAGAAAAACAGATTATTTCCGTGTTGCCTGCTAAAATAGCCCCGTCTAAAGTTTTGTTAGTCGGGATACGGAATTGGGAACGCGATGAGATTAAAGTCCGCCAGCAACAATACGGTATCAGAAATATTACGGGAGAAGAAGTGGCGGAGAACAGTGATGCAATCCGTGAATGGCTGAAATCCTGCGGAGCATCGAAGGTGGTTATCCATTTTGATATGGATGTATTGGACCCCGCTGAAATCATTGCGGCTGTCGGAACAGACCCCGACGGTATGAAAATGGAACAGGTTATTCGTGTGATAAATGATATTGCAGCCGAGAAAGAGGTGGTCGGCCTGACTGTTGCGGAAGCGATGCCCCGTACCGCCATCCGTATCAAGAATATGCTAAACCGACTGCCCTTATTAAAATAGCAAGATTCAGTTTTTCCATACTCATAAACTTCTTATATTTGCAATATAAAGAAAAGAGTATGGAAAATATTATTTGGATACAAAACTATCAGTCTCCTTGCGGAGAATTGATACTGGGTTCGCTGGATGGCAAACTTTGTTTGTGCGACTGGATGGATGAGAACCGTAGGGCACTGATTGACCGGCGGCTGCAAAAGGTATTGCATGCCCGCTATGAAACAGGTGAATCCGAAGTGATTGTCCGGGCAGTTGCCCAGCTGGATGAATATTTTGCCGGAAAAAGGACGGAGTTTGACATCCCGTTGCTATTTGCCGGTACTGATTTTCAGAGAACAGTCTGGAATGCGTTATTGAATATCCCTTATGGGAAAACGGTCTCTTATGCTACTTTGTCGCAGGATTTGGGTAAACTGAAAGCTATTCGTGCTGTGGCTGCTGCTAATGGTGCTAATTCCATTTCGATACTTGTTCCTTGCCATCGTGTTATCGGGAGTAACCAAAAGCTGGTTGGATATGCCGGTGGCCTGCCTGCCAAACAGTGGCTGCTCGATTTGGAATCCTCTGGCAGACTCTTCTGATATTTACCAATCTCTCATCTGTAATTTAGGTATATTTATCTGTAATCCGTCTACGATCGAAACGGTCCGGTTTCTTTAGCTTTGCAACATCAGTAAAACAGAAAGATATGAAACGTAAATTGTTAACATTGGTATTCATCGTATCAGGCTTAATGCCTGCTATTGCTCAGAATGTTTCGGACCTTAAAACAGAAAAAGATATGGATAGGATTGAATTATGTAAAAAGAATTATACCACTTTATTCGGTGGCGAAGCCTTGACCGGGCAGGGAACCGACCCGGAGATGATGGATATTCTTCAGAAGTTTATTTTCGGAGAAGTATTCCGCACGGGAGAACTGGATATAAAGACCCGTGAAATGATTACCTGTGTTACATTAGCAACTATGCAGACTTTGCCCCAGCTGAAGGCACATGCAGGAGCGGCATTGAATGTGGGAGTTACTCCTGTTGAACTTCGTGAAGCTATTTATTCATGCGCTCCGTTTATCGGTTTTCCCAAAACCTTGAACGCGCTGACCGTCATTAATGAAGTATTTAAAGAACGGGGCATTTCTTTGCCATTGGAAAAACAAGGCACGGTTACGGAAGAAAACCGTCATGAAAAAGGGGCGGCTGTGCAAGACCGGCTTTATCCCGGAGGTATCAGTCAGGTGATGGAAGATATTCCGGGTGAAATGGGTGACGATGTGGAACGTTTCCTGACAGAATATTGTTTCGGTGATATGTATACCCGTGGCGGACTTGACCTCAAAACACGTGAGTTACTGGGATATTGTGTCCTGACGACATTGGGAGCCGATAGCCAGCTTCGTTCTCATTTTCAGGGAAATCTGAATGCAGGTAACAGTAAGGAAACGGTTGTGGCGGCAGTCATACAATGTCTTCCGTATATCGGTTTCCCGCCGGCAATAAAGGCCTTGAAGATAATAAAGGAAGCATCTGCCGTAAGTCCGGCAAATAACCTGGTCCGCCTCTCCAAAATTACTGTAGACCCGGCACAATTGGATGCATATAATGCCTACCTGAAAGAAGAGATTGAAGCCTCCATGAGCCTGGAACCGGGCGTACTTACTTTATATGCTACAGCTGATAAAGAAAGCCCCAATAAAATAACGATCCTGGAGATTTATGCAGACCAGGAGGCTTATAAAAAGCATATCCAAACATCCCATTTCCAGAAATATAAGCAGGGAACTTTGTCTATGGTAAAGGATTTGGAACTGGTGGATACTACTCCCTTAATTCCCGGATTAAAGATAAAATAAGCTTTTAGCGAAAAACTCAATGTCATTAAGTTAAGGATAGTGACAGCAAATGTCCTGAAGGGCCCTATTGTGAATAGCCCCCGGTGAAGCCGGGGGCTATTCACAATAGGGCCCTTCGGGTCCGTCATCGTCACTATTTGTTTAACTTAATGACATTGAGATAAAACTGACGTTACATTAACATCTTACTATATTTTATATGACAATAAAATGGGGATTTAAGTAATTTATTCGTAAACTTGTAACCTTAAATAAAAACGTTAAATTTAAAATTAAATCTTCTGTTTTATGTCAGTAAAATCGTATATCGAATCCAATAAAGAACGCTTTCTGGAAGAGTTGTTCAGCTTAATCCGTATTCCCTCCATCAGTGCTAAACAAGAGCATAAACCTGATATGCAGGCTTGTGCCCAGCGCTGGACGGAACTGTTACTATCGTCTGGAGCGGATAAAGCCGTGGTGATGCCGACGGAAGGCAATCCGGTCGTATATGGCGAAAAGATGATTTCGCCCGATGCCAAGACTGTGCTTGTTTATGCCCATTATGATGTAATGCCGGCTGAGCCATTGAACTTGTGGAAAAGCCAACCGTTTGAACCCGAAATACGTGACGGCCGTATCTGGGCTCGTGGTGCGGACGATGATAAAGGCCAGTCTATGATGCAGGTAAAAGGCTTTGAAACAGCCTTGAAGCTCGACCTGCTGAAGTGCAATGTGAAGTTTATCTTCGAAGGAGAGGAGGAGATCGGTTCTCCCAGCCTTGAAACCTTCTGCCGTGAACATAAAGACTTATTGAAGGCCGATGTGATTCTGGTATCCGACACCAGCATGGTAAATGCCGAAACACCGTCGTTGACGACCGGCCTGCGTGGTTTGGCTTATTGGGAAATCGAAGTGGCCGGTCCGAACCGCGATTTGCATTCCGGCCATTTCGGTGGGGCAGTGGCTAATCCTATTAATGTATTATGTAAACTGATGGCCGATATTATCGATGCTGACGGACGTATCACAATTCCCGGTTTCTATGATGATGTAGAAGAAGTGTCTCCGGCCGAACGCGAAATGATTGCACAAATCCCGTTTGATGAGGCGAAATATCAGGCTGCTATCGGTGTGGATGCTTTGTCCGGTGAAAAAGGCTACTCAACGCTGGAAAGAAACAGTTGCCGTCCGTCGTTCGATATCTGTGGAATCTGGGGAGGTTATACGGAAGAGGGCAGTAAAACGGTGCTTCCGTCCAAAGCCTATGCAAAAGTATCCTGCCGCCTGGTTCCGCATCAGGAACATTCCAAAATATCAAAAATGTTTGAAGATTACATAAACCAGGTGGCTCCTGCATCTGTTAAGGTAAAAGTCACGCCGAAACACGGTGGACAGGGTTATGTTTGTCCGATTGACCTGCCGGCTTATCAGGCGGCGGAAAAGGCTTGCACGGTTGCTTTTGGCAAGAAACCGCTGGCAGTACGTCGCGGAGGAAGTATTCCTATCATCTCCACCTTTGAGCAGGTATTGGGTATAAAAACCGTCTTGATGGGTTTCGGACTTGAACAGAATGCTATTCATTCTCCTAATGAAAGTTGCACGCTCGACTTCTTCTATAAAGGGATTGAATCGGTTGCCGAATTTTATAAAGAATATAAATGATACAAAACGAAGTGATAGCCCGTGCCCTGTCGAATACAGGTATCGAGACATTAAATGAAATGCAGCAGGCCGTGCTTGATGCCGGTACGACAAAGGATATGGTGTTGCTCAGTCCCACGGGGTCGGGTAAAACCCTGGCTTTCCTGCTGCCCTTACTTACTACGCTGACGGATGAGGATAAGAAGATACAAGCGCTTATCATCGCCCCGTCTCGTGAATTGGCTTTACAGATAGAGACGGTATTCCGTTCACTCGGAGCCGGATATAAGGTGAACTGCTGTTATGGCGGCCATCCTATCCGGACAGAAAAGAAAAGTCTGGAGCATCCGCCAACGGTGCTTATCGGTACGCCCGGACGAATCCTCGACCATCTGGAACGGGGGAATATTAATCTGGATACCGTCCGTACACTGATTCTGGACGAATTCGACAAGTCTCTGGAACTGGGCTTTCAGGATGAGATGAAAGATATTCTCTCACATCTTCCCGGAGTGCGTCGCAGAGTGTTGACTTCAGCAACCGAAGCGGTGGAAATACCTCCCTTTACCGGTATTACATCGCCTGTCCGCCTGTCGTTCCTGACCGGAGTGAAAGAGGCGAAAGGTCTGACTTTGCGTATCGTGAAATCGCCGATTAAGGATAAGCTGGAGACATTGTATAAATTGCTCGGAGAGTTGAAAGGCGAGTCTGCCCTGGTGTTCTGTAACCAGCGTGAATCAGTGGAACGTGTCAGCAATTATCTGACAGAAATGGGAGTGGATAATGAATATTTCCACGGAGGTATGGAACAGCCGGAACGTGAACGGGCGTTGTCGCTTTTCCGTAATGGCAGTGCATCCGTTTTTATCTCTACTGACCTGGCGTCCCGCGGACTGGATATTCCGGAAGTAAAGAATGTGATTCATTATCATCTTCCTATCAATGAAGAAGCCTTTATCCATAGAAACGGACGTACGGCCCGTATGAATGCGGAAGGAAATGCCTTTATGATACTGAATGAGATAGAGACTGTTCCCGAATATATCACCCGTGAGCCGGATGAATTCTTCCTGCCGGAGAAGGCCAAAAAGCCGCTCCGTTCGGAATGGGTTACATTGACCATTAACCGCGGCAAACGGGATAAGTTGAGTAAGAAGGACGTAGTCGGTTTCCTGTTTCAGAAAGGCGGATTAGACAAAGATGATTTAGGCGTTGTGGAAATAAAGGAAAGTTGTGCGTATGCCGCAGTAAAACGTGATAAGAAAGAGGGTTTGCTGGCGCGTATCCGTGAGGAGAAAATAAAAAATATGAAAGCTAAGTTTATATGAAGCTGCTGATTAAAGAGGTAGAACTGAATGGTGTTGCTACCGATATTTATATAGAAAACAAATACATCAAACAGATAGGTCCCGGCCTGTCTGTTGCCGCCGATAAAGTGATTGACGGTCGCCGTAAGGCTGCCATTCCGGGATTTGTCAATACGCATACACATGCGGCTATGACTTTGTTCCGCGGCTTTGGAGACGATATGCCTTTAATGCCCTGGTTGGAAGAAAAGATATGGCCCAATGAAGCGAAACTGACGAAAGAAGATGTTTTCTGGGGGGCTAAACTGGCTTGTCTGGAAATGATAAAAAGCGGAACGACTACTTTCTTCGATATGTATCATAAGTTTCATGCTACGGCAGAGGCTGTCGAGGAGATGGGAATCCGAGCAGTCATTTCCAGTGCCTGTTTCGACCATTTCCAACCGGAGTTGGCGGAGAAAAGCAAACAGACCATCCAGAAGTTGTATAAAGAGATGGACAGATACGACAAGCGGATACATTTCTCCGTTGGTCCGCATGCCATCTATACGGTTTCCGGCGAGTTGCTGCAATGGGCGGATACTTTTGCAAAAGAACATAACGTGCCAATCCAACTGCATTTGGCAGAAACGGAAGGGGAAGTGGAGAACTCTGTAAAGCAGTTCGGGGCGACTCCTGTCCGGTATTTATATAAGTTGGGTGTATTGTCTCCCCGTTTGTTGATTTCCCACGGTATCTATGTGGATGCGGATGAAATCCGTATGCTGGCAGACCATGGAGTGAAGGTCGCGCATAATCCGGCCTCCAATATGAAACTGGCTTCCGGCATGCACTTCAAATTTAAGGAAATGCGTGAAGCCGGCATCACTGTCGGTCTGGGTACTGACGGTTGTTCGTCGTCCAATAATCTCGATATGGTGGAAGCGATGAAGCTGGCCTCCCTGTTGGGAAAAGTCTGGCGAAAAGACCCGGAAGCCGTTACAGCCGATGAAATATTCCATTCCGCCACGGAAGCCGGAGCCTCTTTTGTGGGCTTAAAAGCCGGACGGATAGCAGAAGGTTACCTGGCAGACCTTTCTTTGGTAGATTTGAATATGCCGGCATTTACTCCGAATTTCAATTTCATATCCAACCTTGTCTATGCTGCAAACGGCAGCTGCATCGATACCGTTATTTGTGACGGAAAAATCCTGATGCAGGATAAGAAAGTACCGGGTGAAGAGGAGATAATGGAACGCGCGGCACAAATAGCCTACAATTTAATGAAAAGATAATTTTTAAGTTGCCGGTGATTGTTTTATATCATCAGTAGCTTTTCAGGAATAGTTCATAATGTCTTTTGTAAAAGACGTACGTCTAAAATGATTTACACCTACCTCTAAATCTATTTACACCTAGGTCTAAATGAATTTAGAGGTAGGTATGACAGAAAAGTCTTTATAAAGATACGTTTCTGTCGTAATGGCATTTCAAGGAGATTATTATATTGAAATAAATTTATGATGCTATGAATACAAGTTATACAAACGAACAATATCAGGAGGCAGCGGCATTTATAGCTGCACGCATCACCGGAAATCCGGAAACGGCTATTATTCTCGGCAGCGGATTAGGTTCATTGGCAGACCGGATACAGGATGCCATTGTAATTCCGTATGCAGAGATTCCTCATTTTATGCATTCTACGGCTGCCGGTCATAAAGGTAATTTTATTTGCGGCAAACTGGGAGGTAAACAAGTCTTGGCTATGCAGGGTCGTTTTCATTATTATGAAGGGTATTCCATGCAACAGGTGACATTTCCCGTTCGTGTGATGAAATTGTTGGGTATAAAGAATCTTTTGGTGTCGAATGCTGCCGGAGGAATAAATAACACTTTCAAAGTTGGTGACCTGATGATTATCCGTGATCATATAAATATGATGCCTAATCCGTTGATAGGGCCTAATAATGAATTGTTCGGTACTCGTTTCCCGGATATGACCCGTGCCTATGACCGTGAGTTTGTCCGTTTGGTGGAAGAGATTGCAGCATCTCATAATATTCCTTTGAAAAAAGGTGTATATGTCGGTCTGACCGGTCCTTCTTTTGAAACACCTTCCGAATATGCTTTTTATGGCCGGGTAGGAGGTGACGCGATTGGAATGAGTACGGTTCCGGAAGTAATCGTAGCCCGCCATGCAGGATTAAGAGTCTTCGGAATGTCGGTGATTACGAATGAAGGTTACCATTTTGCCGATGATTTTGTGAATGACGGAGCGGACGTGATCGTAGCAGCCAACAAGGCTGCGGTAGTGATGACAACTTTATTCAGTGAACTCGTTTCCCGTATCTGATTTTTTTCGGGGTGAAAGTTGCTGTGTTAAAATAAGATAGAAATTTGAACGGGTGAGTAAGGAAAAAATAGTGTAAAAAAAGTATCTTCCGGTTTTGGAAAATAAAAAAATACCTCTATCTTTGCACCCGTTATCGCGGAAGTAGCTCAGTTGGTAGAGCATAACCTTGCCAAGGTTAGGGTCGCGGGTTCGAGTCCCGTCTTCCGCTCATAAATAATAAGCGCGGTAAGAGGCCGCCTTTTTTATGTAATGGAAAATGCCCAGGTGGCGGAATTGGTAGACGCGCACGTTTCAGGTGCGTGTGTCGCAAGGCGTGCAGGTTCGAGTCCTGTTCTGGGCACCATTCGCGCAGATGGTGAAATTGGTAGACACGCTACTTTGAGGGGGTAGTGCCGGTTCCGGTGTGTGAGTTCGAGTCTCATTCTGCGCACATTTCGTAAAGAATAGAAATAGATAATTGTCCATGTAATTAGTTAAGAGCATATTGCTTGAAGCTGTTATATGGACAATTTTCATTTAGTATAAACCACATTTACTGCATAATACGTCTTTTGTAGATAAATCCGTAATGATTTATATAAGAACTGTCATTTTTTAGAGATATAAAGTCAAATTTGTAAAAATAAGGCTGATTCGGATTCGATATATTTGCATATCATGAAACATGGATAACAACCTTTTAAATTTGATCGAAGATGAAAAAAGTATTTTGGGGGTTCATAAGTATAAGTCTTTTGTTCTTAGCGGGTTCTTGCCGATTTGATAATTCATATAAAGAAATAGATTCTTTGCGGAAACATTTCGTGACACCGCCCGATGATGCCCGTCCGGGAGTATACTGGTATTTTATGGATGGAAATTTATCCAAAGAAGGAATGACGAAGGATCTGGAGTCAATGAAGAAAGCGGGCATCGGCTCTGTTGTATTTTTGGAGGTGAATGTGGGGATACCCAGGGGGCATGTGGATTTCCTGAGTAAAGAATGGAAAGATTGTTTTAAGCATGCTGTTCAGGAATGTGAACGGTTAGGTATCAGTATGATTTTGGGAATAGGCCCTGGATGGACCGGGAGCGGCGGTCCTTGGGTGAAAGCGGAAGAATCCATGCAGAGCCTGGTATCTTCTGTTACTCATGTAACCGGAGGAGGTAAGCAAACCATTCTTTTGGCAAAGCCGGATCCTATGCCGCCTTATTTCGGTGAATGGGCTTTTACTCCGGAACTGAAAGAAAGATGGCAGGAGTTTTATAAAGATGTAGCGGTTCTGGCTTTTCCCAGAACGGACGAAAAGACTTTTGTTAAGGATGTTCAGGAAAAAGCGTTATATTACCGTGCTCCCTATAGTTCGGTCCCCGGTGTGAAGCAATTCTTGTTCAGGGATAATGATAGTACAGATTTGAATCCGCGTGATATAGTTTCCGTTGATAAGATTGTTGATTTGACAGATCAGCTGGCTAATGGCTCTGTGACCTGGGATGTCCCGACGGGAGAGTGGACAGTTATGAGGGTGGGAGTTCGCAATAACGGTGCTGTAACACGTCCGGCACCACTTCCCGGAGTTGGTTTCGAATGTGATAAAGCGGATACGACAGCCCTGATGGCCCATCTGCGTGTTTTTACAGAAGAGTTATTTTCCCTGTTGGGTGAGCGTGATACGCTTTTACCCGGTGGATTGAAAATTCTGCATATGGATAGTTGGGAGATGGGGGCTCAGAACTGGACTCCTAAGTTACGCCAGGAGTTTAAGAAAAGAAGAGGATATGATCCTCAACCTTATTATCCCGTTTATGCCGGCTATATTGTAGGAAATAAACAGATCAGTGAACGCTTTTTGTGGGATCTGCGGCAGACTATGCAGGAGTTAATGCTTGAAAACCATTCTTTGTTTGTAAAGGCTTATGCACATAAGCATGGTATGAGGCTTTCGATAGAGCCTTATGACATGAATCCCATGCAGGACCTGGAGTTGGGGGCTTCAGCCGATATACCGATGTGTGAGTTTTGGAGTCCCGGAGGATATAATACTTCTTTCAGCGCTGTAGAGGGGAGTTCTTTGGCTAATATAAAGGGGCAGACGGTGGTCCCTTCGGAAGCCTTTACCGCTGCCGGAGATGGTTGGAAGCAACATCCGGCCTCGATGAAAGATCAGACGGACTGGGCTTTTGCGGCCGGAATCAACCGGCTTACTTTCCATACTTTCCAGCATCAGGCTTTGCGGGACGATTTGCGTCCGGGAATGACTATGGGACCCTACGGTGTACATTGGGACCGGAATCAGACCTGGTGGCCTTATGTGGACGGTTACCATCAGTATGTAGCCCGTTGTCAGTATATGATGCAAAAGGGGCAGACGGTTGCCGATGTCCTTTATCTGGCACCGGAAGAGGCTCCGTTCGTCTTCAGGGCACCTAAATCAGCATTGGATGGTGATTTTTTGATTGATAAGCGTGGGCATAATTTTGATGCTTGTCCTCCGAGCCTGTTATATACTGCTTCGGTCGAGAACGGTAAAATAAAGTTTCCGTCCGGAATGCAATACAGTCTTTTGGTCCTTCCTGTTTTTGAAACTATGACACCCCGGCTATTGGAAAAGATAAAATCGTTGGTACAGGAAGGTGCGGTTCTGGTAGGAATACCACCATTGCATGCTCCCGGGTTGACTGATTATCCGGCTTGTGATCAGGAGTTATCAGCAAAGATAACGGAGCTTTGGGGTGGAAAAGAACTTCCGGAAGGGCTTGTCGAGCGTGCTTATGGCAAGGGGCTTGTTTACTGGGGACAGGATATTAAAATAAAAGAAGATAATCTTTATCCGGACTATCAACTGACTTCGGGTCTATTAAGTAAAATGAATCTGGAAGATGATTTCCGGTCGGATGCAGGGAAGGTAAGATATATTCATAAAAAGATAAAGGAACTGGATTTTTATTTCGTTTCTAACCGTACAAAAGAATCGTTGACTACTACCTGTACTTTCCGCGTGGCTGGCAAACAGCCTCAATTGTGGAATCCGGTTAACGGGGAAATCAGAAATTTACCTTCATTTACCGAGGACGGAGTCTGCACCTCCATTGATTTGTCATTTGATGCGAATCAGAGTTTCTTTATTGTTTTTGACGGGAAGCCTCGGCCTGTTCCCGGTATGAAGAATTTCCAGCCATCGAAAGAAATACAGAAACTGGATAACACCTGGCTTGTCTCTTTTGATTCAAAATGGGGCGGACCTGGACAGGTTGAATTTACAGAATTGCAGGATTGGAGCCAGTCTTCGGATGATGGAATAAAATATTATTCCGGCACGGCGGTGTATCACCAATCGTTCAACTATTCACAGTCTTTACAGAAGCCGGTTTATCTGGACTTGGGTAAGGTAAAAAATATCGCAAAAGTCTGGTTGAACGGTAAAGACCTCGGTGTAATATGGACAAATCCGTGGGAAGTAGAGATTACGGATGCTATAAAAGAAGGAGATAATGAGCTTCGGATAGAAGTCACGAATCTATGGCCCAACCGACTGATCGGAGATGAACTTAAGCCGTATGACGGGATTGTCAATGGACAATGGCCGGAATGGTTGCTGCATGGTGAAAAAAGACCGGGCGACAGATATACCTTCGCTACATTTACCCATTATACCAAAGATTCTCCTTTATTGGAATCCGGTTTGTTAGGTCCTGTACGGATTGTTATGAAAGAATGATGGTGTGCCTTGCTTTATTTCAATCCTTTAATCTTTTGAATTAGTTCTTTTGCTGAAATATCCAAAGACTCAACAGCCATCCAGACGACTTCGTTATCCGGATTGATAATATATATCCGGGGAATCGTATTGTTGGCGAAGAGGGAGAAAACCTCACCGCGGGTATCCAGGTAGAATGGCATTGTGAATTGATTCTCTTCCCAGTAATTGGAAACAGCTTCGGCTGTTTCTTTCCGGGAAATCGTTACCAGCAGGAATTTGGGATCGTCTTTCAGTTCTTTCCAGACCTCTTCTATAACCGGCAGGACCTGTTTGCAATCCGGACAGTAAGTCCCGAAGAATACCAGTAAGGATTGTTTGCCGATGAACTGTTTGGAGCTGAATGTGTTTCCGGCTGTATCTTCGACTGCAAATGTAGGGATCTGGCTCTTGACATTAATATAATTAATAGTTTCGCTCTCGTCATCCTTTATACAGGAAAAGAGAAGGAGGGTCATAGTGACTATAAATGAAAGAATTTTTGTGATATGCATATATTTATTGTTTTTAGTTTACGAAGATAATGAATGTATTTGAATCCCTGAAAGAAAAGGAGCTGCCGTTTTGTAGATTTCACAACCTGTCGTCAGAACGGACAACCCCTTTTAGCAGCATCCCCTTTTACCGCTGCAATTTTCATTTTATTACCGAGAATGTTTTGGTTATTTGTAACTGATTCGGATTCACATTCCTATGTACATTATATGAGGATGCTGTAATCCTGTCTGAGTTCACATCTTGGGGTCGGTTTAAAGTACAAGTTTTGCCATATTTACAAAAGTAAATGTATGTTTTTTAATTTACTTGTATTTGCCTGATAACAAGTATTATGCTGTAGGCCTGATGTAAAATGGAGAACTGGGTATTTCTCTTTGTTTATAAAAGGTGTTATTGGTGTACGACGGAAAGGAACCGACTGTTTTTGTCTTGCCGAATCGCTTATTTCTCTTTTTTTGCCGGTTTATGCTTTTCTGAATGGCAATTGCCGTAAATCGGTACTTGTTTATTTTATTATTTGATTATGTGTGGATTGGGCGGATATGTAATGTCTGAAAACATCAGAAAAAATGCCGGCTTTATTTCATATCGTCTGGTTTTAGGGAGAATAGATCTTTATATTTGTGATAATAAGCATGAAAGCAGGTGGTAACCAGGCTGGCATGGAAAGGATAAAACTATGAAAAGAGATTTATTGTATGATAATATACTGGATGCTATCAGAGGAAAAATACCCAACCGGGGAATGCTGACGAATACGCTTGCGGATCTGTTAAGTCTGGAAAAAGAAGCGGTATATCGACGGCTGCGCGGTGAAGTGGCTTTTTCTTTCTCTGAGATAGCTGTCATTGCGAGTACGCTTGGGATCTCTCTTGATAACCAGGTGGGGGCCCGGTATGCTCATAGCAGGCCTTTCCAGTTGAGGCTGATTGAATATGTTGACTCCGGTGAGATCGATTATGAGATGTTGGAACATTATATTTATATCCATAACCAGGGAAAAGAGGATAAAAAATCGAAAGCCATGGATTGTTCCGGCGTTTTGCCCCAGTCCCTTTATCTGGCATATAAAAATATATCGCGCTTTTTTCTTTTTAAATGGATCTATCAGAATAAGGACCTTGACAGGAAACTTTGTTTTAAAGACGTTTATCCGACTCAAAGTCTGGAAAAGATACAGGAGAGGAGCGTTGCGGCCGCAAAACTTATCAGCCAGACGTTTTATATATGGGACCCGTTGATCTTTTGTTATCTGGCCAATGATATAAATTATTTTACCAGTGTCAATTTGCTGGGAAAAGAGGATTTGCAGTTGCTGAAAAAAGAACTGTTGCAATTTTTGGATGATATGGAACTGTTGGCAATAAAAGGAAAGTTTGATGATACCGGAAACAGTGTCTATTTTTATATATCGAGTACGAATTTCGACACCAGTTACCGGTGTGTGGAGGTGAAACATTTACGTGTCAGCCTGATAAGAGCCTTTACCCTGAATGCTGTCGTTTCTTTGGACCGTCAGACGTATGAACGGATATCGGGATGGCTCCAGGCTGTGATCCGATCGTCGACAATGATCTCCGTGAGTGGTGCCAGGCAACGTATCTGCTTTTTTGAGAAACAACGTTCCATTATTAAAGCCTTATAGGTTTTGTGAAAAAGGATGTTATAGATTATTAACTGAGAATACGGCTTTTATCAGCAGCCAAGATTCAATGTCTGTTTGTTTTGTTAGCCTTTTTTGGGTTTTAAAAGATGCTTTACCGGATTGTCCGACAGTTAATTTATGGGTTCCTTATTTATCTTTGCATGAAAACTATAGATCCACTAATATCAAGACTTATAATTCTGTAACATGAAAAAAGAACTTTTGTATGATAATTTGCTAAATGCCATCAAAGAGGAATTTCCTCAAAAAACGAATTTAGTAAATGCGCTTGTTGATTTGTTATGTATTGAGAAAGAAGCTGTTTACCGGCGTTTACGGGGAGAGGTCGCTTTTACATTTGCAGAGATCGTCACTATCGCGAATGCATTTGGAATATCATTGGATAACCTGGTCGGTACAGTTACTGCGAAAAGCAGGCCGTTCCAATTGAAATTGGTGGATTTTGTGAATCCGATGGAGACTGATTATGATATGCTGGATCAGTATATCGATATATTAGGTCTGGCTCGTGAAGACGATAGGTCCGAACTGATCGATTGTACGAACATTTTGCCTCAGCAGCTTTATATGAAATATAAATATATTTCGCGGTTTTATCTTTTCAAGTGGCTATACCAATGCGGAACTCCGGGAAAAACAAAACGTTTTGAAGAGATAGAGGTCACCGACCGCTTTCTGGGAATACAGTTGGCCGGGGTAGAAGAAGCACGGCATATCCATAATTCATATTACATACTCGATCCATTGATATTTCATTATCTGGTGAATGATATTCATTATTTTATGAGTATTCATCTGATCGGAAAAGAGGATGTGAAACATCTCAAAGATGAACTGATGGACTTGTTGGATGAAATGGAGAAACTCGCAACACGCGGCTATTTTGAAGAGACCGGGAATAAAGTCTTTATCTATATTTCGAGTGTGAATTTTGATACGAGTTATTGGTGCGTCCAGATAAAAAACTATCATATCAGCCTGATAAAAACATTCATTCTTAGCTCGGTCGCCTCCCTGGATGAGGGGACTTACGAGAAGTTGCGGAAATGGTTGAGGGCCCTGATCCGTTCTTCCATCATGATTTCAGTCAGTGGTGAGAGGCAGAGGATCGCATTTTTTAAAGCACAGCGTGAACTGATTCAAAATTTGTGATCTTTTCTATCTATAAAGAGTATCAGAAACTTACCTGTGAAAAAGGTGGCTTCATGTTGGATATCGTGAAAAAAAGATATAAAAATAAGCATCCAAAATTTGGAGCGTATGAATCTTTTACCTACTTTTGCACCCGTAAACAAGAAACGTCAACTGCTTTGAAAAGCAACCTCTAAAGAGGCGTTGATAATTTTGATTTATTGGAGAGATGGCAGAGTGGTCGATTGCGGCGGTCTTGAAAACCGTTGAACTGAAAGGTTCCTGGGGTTCGAATCCCTATCTCTCCGCAGAAGCAGCATAAAAGCTGCTTTTTTATTATATATGGAGGGCTATATGTTCTCCGGTTCTTCACAAAAGGAGAGATGCTCGAGTGGTTGAAGAGGCACGCCTGGAAAGCGTGTAAACCCCTAAAGGGTTTCGCGGGTTCGAATCCCGCTCTCTCCGCAGTCCGTACTGTAAGTTTTATCTTTTTACCCTTTTTATTTTCTTATATACATAGATGAAGGCCGGAATCAGAAATAGATCCGCAGCCATCCAGGCAGTCGCATCACCGAAGCAAACGGCCATAAATCCAAAAGCAGGTACCGCATAAATACTGACCAGCGTACGGGCAATCATCTCGGATACGCCCGACAGCATAGCCAGATTCGTAAATCCGGCTCCCTGGATTGTATAACGCAGGATGCACAGAACTCCCAGAATCGGAAAAAACGAGCAGGAAATATGCAGGAACTGAACAGCATCATTTATGATTTCCGTCTCGGAAGGATCGACAAAGATCAGCGTCAGTTCGCGTGATGCCAGCATCAGTATAAGGAAAGAAAATGCGGCATAAACAATCATCATCAATCCGCTTGCCTTAATACCCAGCCAGATACGCTCCGGCTTTCCGGCTCCGTAATTCTGTCCGGTATAAGTGGCCATGGCAATACCCAGGCTTTCGAACGGGCAGATAAAGAACGACTTGATGCGCACGGCCGAAGCAAATGCAGCAATGCAGGCCGATCCCAGTGCATTATTGGCACTCTGCAACATAATGCTGCCGATTGCCGTGATGGAAAACTGAAGTCCCATCGGCACACCGATCCACATCAGATTCCCTGCCAGGTTAGACCGGAACTTCCGTTCTTCCCGCGTGCTCCTTAATATTTCAAAGCGGCGATACATATAAATGTAGCAGAGAACGGCCGATATACCTTGTGAAAGAAGCGTAGCAATGGCTGCCCCGGCAACTCCCCATTTGAATGCCAGGATGCAAACCAGATCGAGAATCACATTGAGTATCGTTGAAAAAAGCAGGAACCAGAATGGAGTCTTGCTGTCGCCCAGTGCACGGATGACGCTGGAAAGCAGATTATAGAAAAATGTACACGGAACGCCGATAAAAGTAACCAGCAAATAGAAATAAGCATCCCTGAATATATTCTCCGGCGTCTGCATGATTCTTAAAATATCCCGGCAATAGAGACTTGTAACGACCGCTATAATAACCGACATGACAGCCGCCAGTTGCAGGCTGATGGAAACATACCGTCTCATCGTACTGTAATCCCTGGCGCCGAACTTCTGCGCTACCGGTATGCCGAATCCCGCACAACATCCGTTGCAAAACCCGATGATAAGAAAAATGACGGAAGTACTGGCACCGACAGCCGAGAAAGCATCGATCCCTAAAAACTTGCCAACAATAGCCGCATCGATCAAAGAGTAGGTCTGTTGGAGTAAGTTGGCTAAAAGTACCGGCATCGCAAAGTTGAAGATCAACGGTAATGCAGCGCCGGAGGTCATTTCTTTTGAAGTTCCCATAACTATTTCCCTAAACAATCGCCGCAAAGGTAACGATTTTATATCAAAAAGGACTGGGATACACTTATAAAATCTGCCGATGTTTATTATACCCTGTTTTCAAAACATTTTGCATTCTACCATAGTTCTTTTATAAACAAAACATAAAAGAAAAAGTACATATAATTATGGCAAAGAATGTAGCGGAACAATTAGTCGATACGCTTGAAAAGGCAGGCGTAAAACGTATCTATGCTGTCACGGGAGACAGCTTGAACGAGGTAAACGAAGCAGTGCGTAAAAGCGGAAAGATCAAATGGATCCACGTCCGCCACGAAGAAACAGGCGCTTTTGCCGCCGCCGCCGAAGCGCAATTGAACGGCGAACTGGCCTGCTGTGCGGGAAGCAGCGGCCCCGGGCATGTCCACCTGATCAACGGGTTATATGACGCCCAACGTTCGGGAGCCCCGGTGCTGGCCATCGCATCCACATTGCCGACCCACGAGTTCGGTACGGAATATTTTCAGGAAACCAATACAATCAAATTATTTGAAGATTGCAGTTATTACAACCAGGTCGCAACAACGCCCGAACAGTTCCCCCGCATGTTGCAAGGAGCCATACAGGCCGCCCTTTCTTTTCGCGGAGTAGGAGTGATCGGTCTGCCCGGCGACCTGACTTCGAAGACTGCAACGTCGGACGAATCATCCCAGCAGCCTTTCCCTACCAAACAGCGCGTCTGCCCCTCGGCAGAAGAGATCGACGCATTGGCCGACCTGCTGAACAAAGCGGAAAAAGTAACCATTTTCTGTGGGATAGGAGCGAAAGACGCCCATAAGGAACTGGTCGAATTATCCCGGCGCCTGAATGCCCCGGTGGCATATTCTTTCAAAAGTAAAATGGAAATCCAGTACGATAACCCGAACGAAGTAGGTATGACCGGCCTGTTGGGAATGCCTTCCGGCTATTACAGCATGCACGAAGCGGAAGTCTTATTGTTGTTGGGTACGGATTTCCCTTACGAAGCCTTTATGCCGCAAAACAATACAATCGTGCAGGTCGATATCAAAGCAAACCGTCTGGGGCGTCGTGCCAAAATAAAGATGGGACTCTGCGGCGATGTGAAAGATACCTTACAGGAACTGCTCCCTTTGGTCCGTCAGAAAACGAATGACAGCTTCCTGCGTGAACAACTGGCCCATTATGACAAGGTAAAGCGAAACCTGCGCTCGGCCGCCGAAGTAAAAGGTAAAGATGAAAAGATCCAACCGGAATATGTCATTTCCATGATCGACGAACTGGCCTCAAAAGATGCCGTCTTTACGGTCGATACGGGCATGACCTGCGTATGGGGCGCCCGTTACCTGCAAGCAACCGGGAAACGGAAGATGCTGGGATCGTTCAACCACGGTTCGATGGCGAATGCTATGCCGCAAGCCATAGGGGCGGCACTGGCTTATCCCGGCCGTCAGGCGGTTGCCCTCTGTGGCGATGGCGGCCTTTCGATGATGCTGGGCGACCTGGCGACGATCGTACAATATAAACTGCCGGTCAAGCTGATCGTCTTCAACAACCGTTCGTTGGGAATGGTCAAACTGGAAATGGAAGTCGCCGGACTGCCGGACTGGCAGACAACGATGCTCAATCCCGACTTTGCCCGCGTTGCCCTCTCGATGGGAATGGCAGGATACAATGTCAGCAATCCGGATGATGTGCTGCCGACGCTGACAAAAGCCTTTGCCTCCGACGGTCCCGTCCTGGTCAATATCATGACCGATCCGAATGCCCTGGCGATGCCTCCGAAGATCGAGTTCACCCAGATGCTCGGATTTGCGCAGACCATGTATAAACTGCTGATGGAAGGCCGTTCAAAAGAAGTAATGGATACGATCGATACAAATCTGAAGCACTGGAAAGAAGTCTTCTAACCAAAAAATGAATATCTTTGCTTTCAACTAATAAATTCTATACAAGATTATGAAAGCAAAGATATTTTTTTTGTCTCTGGTCGCTTTTTTCGCCTTGTCTGTGCAGGCGGCAGTTGTCGATACGATTCATGTACGCAGTGACGCGATGAATAAAGAGGTTCAAACCGTTATCGTCCTGCCGGGAAGCGGAAAGACAAAGGCTCCGGTCATTTATTTACTGCACGGGCATGGAGGAAATGCCAAAACCTGGATCGGTCTGAAACCAAACTTACCCGAGATCGCTGACCAGTATGGAATCATATTTGTTTGTCCGGATGGCAAGAACAGCTGGTATTGGGACAGTCCGGTCAATCCATCTTACCGCTATGAAACTTTTGTCGCTAAGGAGCTGGTCAATTATATCGACGCCAACTACCCGACAATAAAAGACCGCACGGCACGCGCCATCACCGGTCTGAGCATGGGAGGCCACGGTGCCATGTGGCTCTCATTCCGTCATAAGGATATTTTCGGTGCAGCCGGGAGCACAAGCGGCGGTGTTGATATTCGTCCTTTCCCCAATAACTGGAATATGAGTGAATGGCTGGGCAAAGAAAGTGAAAATCAAGAAGTATGGGAGAAACATACGGTCATCAACCAGATTGATCGTTTGAAGAACGGTGATTTAGCTTTGATCTTTGATTGTGGTTACAGTGATTTCTTCTTTGAAGTAAATAACAATTTCCATGAAAAGCTGCTGAAATACAAGATCGACCACGACTTCATTGTCCGCCCGGGTGCGCATAATGGCGACTATTGGCGCAATTCCATTGACTATCAGATCGTATTCTTCAATAAATTTTTCAACAGAAATAAATGATCGATGCGTTGAATCATAATTGATCGGATATGAATATTTGTTTATAGTGATGGAATTAGTTACTCCTGTCACTATAAACAAATAGCTCTTAATTTTCAATTAACTCAACCCTTCGATCAACCCGTTCACGATGTCGATCCGTTTTGCCTGCGGGTCTTTCGGAAGTCCCGGCATACGCATGATCTCACCCATGATGACAACGATCATTTCGGCACCGTTGTTGATGATGATATCGCGCACTTTCAGTTCGAAGTTTTTGGCAACGCCGTAAGCCTTCGGGTCGGAAGAGAATGAATATTGCGTCTTGGCGATACAGATCGGGTAGTGGGAGATACCCAGACTTTCGATCTGTTTGATCTTTTTATCCGCCAATGTCGTATAAGTGACTGAGGCAGCACCGTAGATTTCTTCGGATACCTTTTTGATCTTGTCGCGTACATTGTCTGTATCTTCGTAGATCAGCTTCAACTCGCCCGACGGCTTGTTTTCGATCGTATCTACTACCAGTTTGGCCAGTTCCACGCCACCTTCACCGCCTTCGGCAAATACGCTGTTCATGGCGAAACCTACACCCAGCTCTTTGCAATGTTCGGCAACCAGGGCGATTTCTTCGTCCGTATCGGTTGCATACCGGTTGAAGGTAACGATCACTTCCTGACCGAAACGTTTCATATTGGCCACATGCTTGTCGAGGTTGGCAAAGCCGTTGCGCAGACCTTCGATGTTCTGTTCCTTGATCTGTGATTCGGGAACGCCGCCGTGCAGCTTCAAGCTCTGTGCGGTAGCAACGATAACCGTCAGTTTCGGTTTCAGGCCGGCTTTGCGGCATTTGATGTCGAAGAACTTCTCAGCACCCAGGTCGGCACCGAAACCAGCCTCCGTGATCACATAATCGCCGTAGGTAAGCGCCATCTTTGTCGCGATGATCGAGTTACAGCCGTGGGCGATGTTGGCGAACGGGCCGCCATGCACGAAAGCAGGGGTATTTTCTGTTGTCTGCACCAGGTTAGGCAGAAGGGCGTCTTTCAGCAGTACGGTGATCGCTCCGGCAACACCCAGGTCGTTGACTGTGAACGGCTGGTCGTCGTTTGTATATCCCAGCAGGATATTCCCGATGCGGCGTTTCAAGTCTTCCAGATCGGTCGCCAGACAAAGGATAGCCATCATTTCGGAAGCCGGCGTGATGTCGAATCCTGTCTCTGTCGGAACACCGTTTGCCGAGCCTCCCAGGCCGGATACGATATTGCGCAGGCTACGGTCGTTTACGTCGAGCACGCGTTTCCATTTAATCTCTTTCAGCCCTTCGCAGGTGTTGCGTGTCTGATAGATATAATTATCCAGCAACGCCGTGATCATGTTGTGGGCAGATGTAACCGCGTGGAAATCGCCGGTGAAATGCAAGTTGATGTTTTCCATCGGCAGTACCTGTGCGTATCCGCCTCCGGCTGCTCCGCCCTTCATACCGAAACACGGACCCAGCGAGGGTTCACGCAGGGCGGCGACTGCTTTTTTACCTATCTTGTTCAGGCCCAGGGCAAGACCGATAGATACGGTTGTTTTACCGATACCTGCTTTGGTAGGCGTGATGGCCGTTACCAGGATCAGGTTATGTTCTTTGATTTTCTCTTCATCGATCAGGTGAAGGGGCACTTTGGCGATATACCGACCATAGTTTTGTACTTCTTCGCGCGGAATACCCAAACCTGTGGCAACTTCCTTTATTTTACGAAGGGAGACTTCTCTTGCAATTTCTATATCCGATTTCATGTGCTTATGTAAGTTTAAAGAGGCAACAAAAGTATACTATTTTTAATTAAATAACAAAATGATAGAATGAAAGGTTGTTACACCTGATAACTGCATAAAATTGGTGTTATATTGATAAAAGTCACAAAAAGGAGGTTGGTGATGATTCTTTGTTAAGTGAAGTGCGCGTTTTTCAACTTATTTGTAATCTTCGGTTGGCAAAAACAGTGCATTTCGACAGTTTTTGTATTAAAGAACTTTAAAATATAGATAAAGGGTTGTGGTGTATGATAATTTGCCTAATTTTGTGACATCACAATGACAAAATGAAACTAACAGCAAGTTTAGAGTGATAAAAAGAAAGTAAATAACAATTTTAAAAACTTCGGTTTATGTAATTAAGGAGATTTGATTATGGCAACAATGAGATTTAGTTTGGCAGGCGTCGTTTCAAGAGAAACAGAGACAGGATCATGGGTTAGAACAATTGCAGATTGTTTGGGTATTCGAATGTTTTCGAAGATGGGTTCTTCGGAGAGTATGAATAATGTCGGTTGGGATACCACCAAGCAGAAGGAAATCCAGGATCTTCATCATTATGCCATCAGCAACTTGATCCCCAGGGCCGGAGTCTATCAGATGAAGTTACTTGAATCGTTGGCACAATCTGCTTCCATCTATTCACCGGAAGAGGCTGAGACTCTTTATACTGAAACGAATAAAAAGATTGAAGAGATCAGCAGTCACATTTCAGGAGTATTAGTGAGTGCACGTGAGTTGTGCAAGTCGGGGCATCAGAACTGGGAGTCTGTTCAGTCGCTTCGCTACCATATGAACCGTCTGAACGGTATCATAGAATCCGTATAGTTTTTGCGATACAATAATTGGGATAGTAATTTTTAAGTTGAGGGTGTAGCAAAAGTTTCTTCTGCTACACCCTTTTTTTATTGTATGATCATCAGTGAGAAATAGGGGAAAGATTTCTCTGCGATGATTTGTCGGTCGGAGGTGTAGTATTCCTTATCCGTTCCTACATTTTCAAAATAATGGAATTGTGTCTGTGGATGCTTGCGGATACATGCATGTACGGCTTCCACGCATTGCGACAGTTTCATAATGACGACCACGTATCCGGCATTTATCTTTTCAGATAATTCTTCCGCGGAAGGAGTGCCGGGGATAACGACAATCTGTTCTTCCTGTTTGACAATGTGCAAGCCGGCCAATGCTCCGGCAGCGATGAAGGCGGGGATTCCGGCAATACGCTGAACGTCGATTCCCGTCTCTATAAACTTGTCATATATATACTGGATGGAAGAATAGAAGCCGGCATCGCCTTCGGCTACGATAACGATCTGTCTGCCTTCCGCATAGTTTGCGGCGGCTTCGTTGTAGAGGGCGTCGTAGGCTTTCCAGGCTTCCGTGCGGTCTTTGCTCATGGGGAGCATGAAGCAGCGGATGGCAGTTTCGTTTATTTCCAGTGCACGTACGATATCGGCGGCACGCGAGAGGATTTCGCCTAGCCTGTTACGGGTGGCGGGGCAGTAGATAATATCTGCTTTCTGAAGTTGTCGGAGACCTTTCACTGTGATAAGTTCCGGCTCTCCGGGACCTAATGATACGAAACTGATCGGGTAAGTCATTTTATTCTCGTTTTTATTTGGGGTGCAAATGTGCTGAAAATAGTGCAAAGTTGCAAACTTCTTATTACTTTTGCGATCGAAATAGGTTCTGTAAAACTCCTGTTCATGGAGTATCTTCCTCGTGGGTTTGGACAGTTTGTGTCGGATAAAAACAAATATGAATATGAACAAGTATTTAGCAGGTTGTTGCCTGGTTGCATTGCTGGCAACGTCGTGTGTATCGAAGGGAAATCGGCAGGAGAAGGAGAGTGTTTCGGCACAGCAGACAGCATCTGCTGATCGTGAGGCGCATATTACGCCACAATATGCCAAAGGTTTTCAACTGTCCTATGCCGACGGTTATATCCTGATGGATATACAAGATCCCCAGAATGAAGAAAGCACCCGTTTCCAATATGCCTTGGTAGAGCGCGGAACGAAGCCGGAAGGTATCCCTGCGGATTATACGGTTATCGAGATCCCTGTGCGTAGTGCCATTTGCATGACTTCGTTGCAGCTATCCAATTTCATCAAGCTAGGGGCGGAAGATAAAGTGGTCGGCATCACCAGTACCCGTCATCTTTTCAACCAGACTGTCAATAAGCAGCTGAAAGAAGGAAAGACAGCCAAGATCGGTATTGAGGGTAATTTTGATAACGAAGTGATCATGAGCATCAATCCTGACCTGATTCTTATTTCCCCTTTCAAACGGGGCGGATATGAGACAATGAAAGATATCGGCATTCCTTTGATCCCCCATCTGGGATATAAGGAAACGACTCCGCTGGGACAGGCGGAATGGATCAAGTTCGTCGGATTGCTGCTCGGTATGGAGAAAGAGGCGAACGATAAGTTTTCCGCCATAGAAAAACGTTACAATGAACTGAAAGCGCTGACAGCCGAAGGACAGGTGAAGAAACGTCCGATCGTCTTCAGCGGCGAGATACACGGAGGAAACTGGTATGCGGTAGGCGGGAAGAGCTTCCTGGCGCAACTCTTCAAGGATGCCGGTGCTGACTATTTCTTGAAGGACGACGACCGTTCCGGTGGTGTCACGCTCGATTTTGAAACGATATACAACCAGGCTGACGATGCCGATTACTGGCGTATCGTGAACAGCTATCCCGGTACATACAGTTATGAGGCCCTGAAGGAGCAAGACCCGCGTTATGCCGATTTCCGTGCGTTCAGGGAGAAAGGCGTCATCTATTGCAACATGCGGGAGAAGCCTTTTTACGAGAGCATGCCTACCGAGCCGGAGGTCTTGCTAGCCGACCTGTTGCATATTTTCCATCCGGACTTATTGCCGGACCATACACCGGTCTATTATGATTTACTTAAATAAGCGGCGATGAAATACTCGAATACTTTCCTGATGCTTCTGATCGTTGTTACCATCGTTGTCCTGTTGTTTCTGAACCTGGTGCTGGGATCTGTTTCCATCCCGTTGCAGTCGGTCTGGCATATCATTTTCAGTAGCGGCGAAGAGCCTGTCACCTGGCAGAACATTATCTGGAAGTCGCGTTTCCCGCAGGCACTGACGGCTTTGGTTGCCGGTGCCGGATTGTCGATCAGCGGGCTTCAGATGCAGACCGTGTTCCGTAATCCGCTTGCCGGACCTTCCGTATTGGGTATCAGTTCGGGGGCGAGCATGGGGGTTGCCTTTGTCGTCCTGTTGAGCGGCAGCCTGGGAGGTGTGGCGCTCAGCAAGCTGGGGTTCATGGGGGAGATAGCCCTGTCGGTTGCAGCCGTGATCGGTTCTTTGTCCGTGATGGCTTTGATCGTATATGTCTCGCAGAAGGTAAAAGGAAATGTGACGTTGCTGATTATCGGTGTGATGATCGGTTATGTGGCGAATGCCGTGATCGGGGTATTGAAGTTTTTTAGTGTGGAAGAGGATATCCGTGCTTATGTGATCTGGGGGTTGGGAAGTTTTTCCCGTGTCTCGGGTAATCAGATGATGTTGTTTGTGATCATTATGGCGGTGCTGATCCCTCTTTCCTTCCTGCTGATAAAGACGCTGAACCTGATGTTGCTGGGTGACGGATATGCGCGTAACCTGGGATTGAATATAAAACGGGCACGCCTGCTTGTCATTACTTCGGCGGGTGTGTTGACGGCTATCGTCACAGCTTATTGCGGGCCGATCATCTTCCTGGGACTGGCAGTGCCGCATCTTTGCCGCGCCATCTTTCAGACTTCTGACCATCGTGTACTGATGCCGGCTGTCCTTTTTGCCGGTGCCGCCTTGGCGCTTGCCTGCAACCTGATCGCTCGTATGCCTGGCTTTGAAGGAGCCTTGCCGGTCAACTCGGTAACGGCCCTGGTGGGAGCTCCGGTAGTAGCTTCCGTCCTGTTCCGCAAACGTAAGAACGAATTGAACGAATGAGTATGAAAGAGGCAACGATACAGATAAAAGACCTGTCTATCGGTTATCATTCTAAAAGTGATACAAAGCTGGTAGCAAGTCATATAACGACTACTATCTATAGTGGCGAATTAACTTGCCTGCTGGGTGCCAACGGTGTCGGAAAGTCTACTTTATTACGTACATTATCCGCTTTCCAGCCTCGCCTGTCGGGCGAAATAGCACTACTGTCCCGCGATATACAGGACTATAGTGATAAGGAGCTTAGCACTATAGTGGGAGTGGTGCTGACAGATAAGTGTGACATCCGCAACATGTCTGTCCGTGAACTGATCGGCATGGGACGCAGTCCGTACACCGGTTTTTGGGGTCGCTTGGGTAAAGAAGACAGGCGGATCGTGGAAGAGGCGATCGCCATGGTCCGGATCGAGAGCCTCGCCTCGCGCATGGTACACACCCTTTCCGACGGTGAGCGGCAAAAGGTCATGATCGCCAAAGCACTGGCACAGGAAACGCCTGTAATCTTCCTGGATGAGCCGACTGCCTTTCTCGATTTTCCCAGCAAGGTGGAGATCATGCAGCTTTTGCATCATCTTACCCGCACGACCAATAAAACGATCTTTCTTTCTACCCATGACCTTGAACTGGCCCTTCAGATCGCCGATAAGATATGGTTGATGGACAAGGTGAAAGGGATCAGTACCGGTACGCCCGAGGACCTCGCTTTAAGCGGTTATTTGAGCGGTTTCTTTGCCCGCAAAGGGATTGTCTTCGATATGGAAACCGGCCTGTTCCGCATCGACAACCGTTATGACAGGGAAATCCGCCTTACCGGCAGCGGCCAGAAATATGCGATGGTGCGTAAGGCGCTTCTGCGGAACGGGATTCATGCCGGCTGCGAAATAGAATCGGAAAGTCGGATTGATGCGGGAGAGACGGTAGAATCTCCGATCACCCTTTATCTTTCGGGTAATCCGCCGCGGCAGGTCGCTTCTGTAGAAGAACTGCTGATGTGTCTTGAGACTTGACAGAGAATGTTAACGGGATAAACTTTTTTCATTTCGTTTGTTATATAGAGGTAATTCAAAATAGTAAACGTCATGAAAAAGTATTTCTTGTTTGCCTCCCTTTTATTCGCATGGACACTCACCTCCTGCGACAGTGATGATTCTTCCGATATTGAACCGGATGTCCCTTTCTATCAGAATCTCGGTGTTTCCTACGATGTGACTAATAATAAGACAAATGTCGGAGCGAATTTCAATAAGCAGGATAGTGCGGGGATCAACATTAAACTGAATGGCCCGGCTTCCATCCTGTTCAACGGCAAGGACCCCAACTTTGCCAATGTGGGTATTTATTTCTATACGTATTCTTTTAAAGGACTGGAAGATATGACTTTCACCTTTACCCGTGCAAAAGATGAGGTCTATACCAATGTCGCTTCCATAAAAGACGTAAAACCGATCGCTATTCCCGAATCGTTTACATCGGCAAAGGTGAAAGGTACGACCACGTTGACCTGGGAAGGCGATCCGGTTGGTCCGAATGAAGTGGTGGAAGTTACTATCAGTTATGATGGCGGAGTGAACAGCATTTTTAACCGCGACGAGGGCAGCCGTTCCATCAATATCACGTTCAGTAATTCATCACTGCCCGGTAAGGCAACCCTGTCGCTGAGCCGTGCAAAAGTGAGTCCTTTGCAGGAAAGCAACGGGAGTGCCGGCGGGCAGTTGGATGTTTCCTATGTACAGAGTAAGGAGATCAGGCTCGAGTAAGCCGTGTTATTTCCTGTTCAGCCACTGCAACAGCAATTTCCCTGGTTTGAACTTGACGCTGGTGCGGGGAGCGATCTCACAGGTCGTTCCCGTACGCGGATTACGTCCGAGCCGTTTGCTCTGATACCAGGGAGAGAAAGTGCCGATACCTTGCAGGATGATCCCGTTCCCTTCATCCAGTTCCTCTTCCAGTGTTTTTATAAATGCCTCCAGCATCTTTTTGCTTTGGCATTCCGTTGCCCCTGTACGCCGGGCAATTGATTTTATAAGATTTGCTTTGTTCATAATATGATTGGTGTTTTAGTGATGTGTCACTTGGTTTAATATTTCTCAGAAATGAACTACTTGTGCCTCTTTAATGGGGCAAAGCCCCATGCCGCAGGCTCTCTTTTGCCGTCAGTTTCAACTGACGGATAGATAAACCTTCCGGTTTTACCGGATTCCTCTGTGGGTTTCAACCCCTTTATCGGGTATCATATAATGAAAGGGGATAAATCCCACAAAGGAAGAGGCTTTGCCTCCTGTATTTAGAACCGTAGGTTGAAACCAACGGCAAAAGAGAGCCTGCGGCACGAGGCAAGCCTCGTTTACAAGATACCGTAGATAGTTCAATTATTTCTACTACGGAATTGCTGTCACCGTTTGTTGAATATGTAACGTATCGCGTGCGGTGGCATTGGCGGCGTTGCGGATTAACAGTAAGGCAGAACGTTCGGCGGCATCGGCAGCTTCCTGGCCGGTCAGGGTGACGGTGTAGGTGCGTTTGAGGCCGGTGGAGGCTTTTGTATTCGTTGATTCTCCCTGTTGAACGTTGATCCATGCTGCCCCTTCATACCCTTCCGGATAAACTACTTTCGTATCCGTATCGAACGGGCAGACGGCTGTGAAAGTGAAAGAAGCATCCGTACCAGTTGCCGGGTAGGCGACCGTCTTCGTATCCGCAGTGTAACTGCCTCCCGTCCCGCCACAGGTGATCTCTGCCAGTTCCGGCACAACCTTCTGCGTCGGCTTCACGTTGATGGTGTCGACGGCATCCCAGTCGGCTACCTGGATATTGAAGGTGACGTCTGTCTGGTCGGGAGCCGGGTTGATCAGGATCAGGTAACGATGGTTGCGTTCGATCAGGACCGGCTCTTTGTCTTTGTTCACGAACGGGATCACACGGCTGAACGGTGCGTCGCGGAACAGGCCTTTGATCTCGACTGTGGTCGAGGTTGCCGTGTTGTTGTCGTCGTTCTCGCTGGTGTATAGTTCGTGCCAGAGGCGTTGTTCGATGGTTCCGGTGGCCATCTGGTCGTCTATTTCGTCGATGCCGTCGGCTCCGGCCGTACCGGTCTGTGCAAACACGAGGATTTTCTTTGTCCCGCTGTTGTCTATCCAGGCGTAGTCGGTTGTCAGACAGGGAGCGGTCCACGGTTCGGCAGTGGCAGGGATTACGTAGCTTTGCCGTTTGGCGTTCACTATGCGGGCCGATTCGAGCACGAAACCTTCTTCCGGCTTCTCCTTTTTATAAGCCCGGTTGGTGATGTCGATGCGGGCGGCGAGGCGTTGCATCCGGAAACTCATGCCGGTGGTCGTCGACTTGCGGATCATCCCGTGGTTTTCGGCATACATCATCAGGCCGTAGTGACCGTCGTCCTTCGGATTGGCAGAAGGAGTGGAGGGCATGGCGGATGCGTCGCACAGGGCTTCCTGTAGTTTGGCATAGGTATTCTGGTTGTTTGTCTCGTTGAAAGCATCGGTGGCATTGGCAACGGCTACCACCCGGCAGTCGAAGCCCGCCCCTTCACGCAGGATAAAGTCGCAGGTATATTCGCCGTCGGCAGCCTGGGTGATGGTGACGCTGTCTGTTTCCAGCGGGGTAGTGGTGGTGACTTCCGTCATATCGAACACATAACGCTGGAAAGGAACAAATTCCTGATCCGCCTCTTTGGCGGGGTAGACATAGAAGGACAGTTTATTGATCTTCTTCTCTTCGGTAGTCGCGGCAAACGATTCGCCGATGGCACGTGTCGTCGTACCGTTACGGAAAGACAGTTGCAGGCGGGCACCGTCGGCCGGTGTCTCCGTATCTCCCTTTTTCACAATTTCATCCTCCGAACAACTTCCGAGGAAAACACCGGCCAGAAATAAGGCCGGCAGGTATAGATAATGTTTCATAATTCGTCGTTTTATATAAGTTATATATTCACGACGGGGCAAAAAAATCCCCGTCATATGTAATTTATGGCGGGGGATTCGTAGATTTTGTTTATAGAGACGGGAGTAACCAAGTCCCCTTTTGAGAGGGGATAAGGGGTGTGTTAAAGCTAGTTATAGAGCGAAACTATGACACACCCCCTTCCCCCTCTCCAGAGACTGTGTAAAAACATATCTCAAAAAGATCTTTGACATTTTGTATAGTAAATAGAAAGAAAATTAGTTCTGGAAAAAGTTCTTGTTCTCAAATTTTGGCTGAAATCGACCTTGTTGTAGT
>NZ_JAMOKS010000056.1:0-30719 GCF_023656785.1 Parabacteroides caecihominis | reverse complement strand
CTGACGGATTAGTCAAGGGTTTATCTCATTGGACTTTAGTCCCATTTCTTACAGGTTTCTATCTAGGAGAAATGTGGCTGAAGCCAAAAGAGAGAAACAACTTGTAAACCGTCAGCTGAAGCAGACGGCAAATGAACCTGTAATAGTCAAGTGACTCTGATTATGGTGGTTGTATGGCGGGGATATGACACACCCCCTTCCCCCTCTCGAGAGGGGAGCCAGGTACAACCGGTCAATAATCGGATAGTTCATATTTGATAATATTTGAACTGTACGTATATCATTAATTAATCCCTTTTACGGAAGGGTAGACTAAATAAAATACACCTATGTTTATATTAATGCCAATTATTTTTATTGGGGGTATCATTGCTATTGCGCTTGAAGATAAGATAAAGATCAACAAAGCGGCAACAGCTCTTTTTATGGCCATTTCCTTATGGATGATATTGATGTTCGACGCTTATAATATTTTCGTTGAACGTTCGAACCCGCTGTTCGAAGAGTTTCTGATGCAGAACCCCGAAATGACAAATCTGCCTGCAAAAGACCAGTTTATTAATTTTATAACCAACCGTTCTATTGTTTACCATCTGGGAAATGTGGCAGAGACCTTGTTCTTTGTGATGTGTTCCATGCTGATTGTCGATATTGTAGATAAACACGGTGGTTTCAGGGCCGTGACGGGATATATCCGCACCTCCAACAAGCGGAAACTGTTGTGGTATATCAGTTTTGCCACTTTCTTCTTCTCCGCTTTGCTGGATAACCTGGCGGCAGCGATCGTGATTATGGCGGTACTTCGTAAGTTGGTTCCCGACAGGACCGACCGGTTGAAATATGCCTGTATGGTGATTATCGCAGCCAATGCCGGCGGTTCATGGTCGCCCATCGGCGATGTGACGACAATCCTGCTCTGGGTAGGAAAGAATGTGACGGCGATGCATCAGATTTCGCATGTATTTATTCCTGCATTGGTTAATATGCTGGTTCCGCTCTCCATTGCTCATTTCTGGTTGTTCAAGAAAGATGCCCAGCTGCGTGTCATGAGTGAGGAAGAGGCTGCCGATGAGTTTATTCCGGAAATACCGAATCATTCACGTCGGGTGATCTTTGTGATCGGCGTACTTTCATTGGCTTTGGTTCCGGTCTTTCAGATGCTGACCAATTTGCCTCCGTTTCTGGGGGTATTGCTGGGACTGGTTATTTTATGGATATATACCGATGTCATGTACAGCCGTTTGCATGTGCATGAATCAGAAAAACTGCGTATTACCCAGTTGTTGCCGAACATCGACCTGGCAACGATCTTTTTCTTCCTGGGAATCCTGATGGCGGTAGGCGCCCTGGAGACATCGGGACAGTTGGGGATCATGTCCGCCTATCTCGACAAACATGTGCATGAACCTTATTTAATCAGCTTTGTGATCGGAGCTTTATCTTCCTGCGTGGATAACGTGGCGCTGGTGGCAGCGACGATGGGTATGTATCCGATCGTGCAGCAAGCGCCGGATTTGGCACCCTATGCACAGTTTTTTGTTTCCGACGGAGGATTCTGGACATTCCTTGCTTACTGTGCCGTAACAGGCGGTAGCATCCTGATTATCGGTTCGGCAACAGGTGTCACGGTGATGGGATTGGAGAAAATAGATTTCATGTACTATACAAAGCGATTTTCAATATTGGCATTGATTGGCTATATTTGCGGTGCGGCAGTATATATGCTATTATTCGCTTAAACTTATTTATATGAAAAGAAAATGGATTATCGCAGCAGCCTGTGCCGTTTTGCTTTCCGGAATGGAGGCAATGGCTTGTACGGGTTTGCTGGTAGGGAAGAAGGCATCGGTCGACGGATCGGTGATGATCAGTTATGCAGCAGATTCGCATACCCTGTATGGCGAGTTATACCGTTGGCCGGCAGCGACCTGGCCGAAAGGCGCCATGCTGGAAGTCAGGGAATGGGATACAAATAAGCCGCTGGGACAGATTCCGCAGGTGGAACAGACGTATTCGGTTGTCGGCAACATGAATGAACATCAGGTGGCTATCACGGAAAGTACGTGGGGCGGACGTCCGGAGCTGGTGGATACAACAGGTATTATCGACTACGGAAGCCTGATCTACATCGCCCTCCAGCGTTCAAAGTCGGCCCGCGAAGCAATCAAAGTAATGACCGACCTGGTGAAGGACTACGGTTATTACAGCAGCGGCGAGACTTTCTCTATCGCCGACAAGAACGAAGCATGGGTGATGGAGCTGATCGGTAAAGGTCCGGGTAACAAAGGGGCTGTTTGGGTGGCCATCCGTATTCCGGATGATTGCATCTCTGCACATGCCAACCAGTCGCGCATCCAGCAGATTCCTTTTGATGACAAGGAAAACTGTATGTATTCGCCCGATGTTGTTTCTTTGGCTCGCGAAAAAGGGTATTTCAGCGGAAAAGATAAAGACTTCAGTTTCCAGAAGGCCTATTGTCCTTACGACTTCAGTGCATTGAGAGGTTGTGAAGCACGCGTATGGTCTTTCTTCCGTAAATACGATAAAACAATGGATAAGTACACCGACTTTATCAAGGGTGATCCTTCCAAGGAGCCGATGCCGTTGTATGTGAAGCCGGACCGTCTGTTGTCTGTTCAGGACGTTCAGAACGGTATGCGCGACCATTTTGAAGGAACCGATCTGGATATGACGCAAGATGCCGGAGCCGGTTCTTATAAAGTGCCGTATCGTTGGCGTCCGATGACGTTTAAGGTAGATGGACAAGAATATACCAACGAACGTGCCATCGCTACGCAGCAGACCGGTTTTGTAATCGTTCCGCAGATGCGTAACTGGTTGCCGGATGCGATCGGTGGAATCCTTTGGTTCGGTGTGGATGATGCCGATATGGCTGTGTTCACTCCGCTGTATTGCTCTATCACGGAATCGCCCGAGTGCTACCGGGTAGGAAACGGGGACATTATGAATTTCTCGTGGACTTCCGCATTCTGGATTCACAACTGGGTAGCAAACCAGGCTTACGGCAAATACAGTTTTATGATCAAAGACATTCGTCCGGTTCAGCAGGAATTGGAAAACAGTTATAAAGAGGTAATTCCGGCTATCGACAAGGCAGCCTCCGAATTGTATGCCAAGAATCCGGCGGAAGCAGTCCGGTTCCTGACCTGGTTCAGCACGACGACTGCCGATCAGGCAACTGCCCGCTGGAAGAAGCTCGGCGAGTATCTTTTAGTAAAATACATGGACGGAAACGTTAAGAAAGAAGAAAACGGCCAGTTCAAGCAAAATGGCTACGGGCTGTCCGAATATCCTGATTTCCCTGGCTACGATGAAGATTATTATCGCAGTATTGTGAAAAGTGCAGGTGACAGACTTAAAGTAAAATAATTATATTTGCGCATAATGTTGAACTAAATTAATGAGAGTATGAAGAAATTAATTGTTATGTGCATGCTGGCAATTATCAGCATGAGTGCATTTGCACAGACTCAGCAAGGACAATCGTCTTTCGGTTTTAATCTTGGTTATGGGTTTAACGAGAATGGAAATGCGTTGTTGGGGTTGGATTATCGTTATAATCTGACGGATGAGGTTCGTTTGGCGCCATCTTTGTCTTATTTTGTGAAAGATGATGGTTTGAGTGCCTGGGCTATCGACGTGAATGCCCACTATGTATTCAAATTGAGCGATATGTTCGGTTTCTATCCTTTGGCAGGTCTTGACCTTTCGTTCTGGAAAGTAAGTTTGGGAAATAGTGCAAGTCTGAATAAGACTCGTTTAGGAGCCAATATCGGTTTAGGAGGTGAAGTATATGCAACCGATCAGTTGAGTGTCGGTTTGGAATTCAAATATAATATACTCAAATCCTGGGGAGACCTGAGATTATCTCAGCCGCTTTTGGCGCTTCGCATCGGATATAATTTTTGATAAACAGATCGCTTTATAAATAGAAAGACCTCCCGGTAGAAAATTATTTCACTTGGGAGGTCTTTTTTCATTGATACATCTTTGTTTTGAAAAGATAGGTCTTTTAAATTCAAAATACCTATCTTTTGATTGCAAAGCATATATGTTTTGAATTCAAAACATATATGCTTTTTTAGGTAACAATTTGTTTACCACTTCTGATAATCCTCGAAAGTTACCTTTTCGAAGTTCGGAATCACTTCATATACTTTATCCTTTAATGATTCTTCCGGGTTGGTGGTGCTCAGGCCGATAACCCGCATGCCGGCAGCCGTTCCCGCTTGTATGCCGGCAAATGAATCTTCAAAAACGAGGCAGTCGGCAGGGGAGACATGCAGGTCGTCTGCGGCCAGCAAGTAACACATCGGGTCAGGTTTCCCCTTTGTGATGCGGTCTGCGGTCACGATTGTATCGAACATGTTTTCCAGATGATGCAGTTTGAATGCCCGTTCAACCTTTGTATTGTCCGAGCTGGTGACCAATCCCATCTGCACACCGTTCTTTTTCAGCAGGTGCAGAAATTCCAGGGAGCCGGGCATGGCGGGCAGGGGCATGGTGCTTTCGTATTCGGTCGATTCTTTGATGATCATCTGACGAAATTCTTCCGTGCGGTCGGAAAAATACTTTTCGATGATATAGGGGAGTGTAGTGCCTTTGATGACAGCAGCGAAGTTGTCGATACCTGTTCCGTAGCGTTCGCCTGCTTCATTCCAGAAAATATCGTAAATGGGTTCTGTGTCGACCAGCACGCCGTCAAAGTCAAAGAGAGCCGTTTTTAATTTCATAAAAATACCTTTATTGATTACATTTTGCACGCAAAGATAAGGCTATTCTTTGAAAAAGCTTCTATCTGTTGTAAAATAGCAACACTTTTGCTGTGCATTTATGAATAATATTTTATCTTTGTGCCCGTACACATGTGTTAGTTGACAGACCAGTAAAACAATTTTCTTATTTATAATACCTAAAAGAAAAACAGAATGAAAGCATCTTTGAAGTTAGCAGCCCTGTCTCTCGCGCTGCTTTGTTCCTGTCAGTCGAATGACGGCTGGGAAAAGTTATTCAATGGTAAAGATCTTACCGGTTTCAAGCAATTGAACGGCGAAGCGCCCTACCGGGTGGAAGACGGCTGTCTGGTCGGAACTTCGGTGACGGGCCAGCCGAACAGCTTTATGGCTACCGAACAGGAGTATGGCGATTTTATCCTGGAATTTGAAGCCCTCTGCGACCCGGCATTGAACTCCGGTGTGCAGTTTCGTAGCGAAAGCCGTCCGGATTACCAGAACGGGCGTGTGCATGGCTACCAATGTGAAATGGACCCTTCCGACAGAGCATGGAGCGGAGGCGTTTACGACGAAGCACGCCGTGGTTGGCTGGTGACGCTTGTCGATAACAAACCGGGACAAGCCGCCTATAAGAAGACAGATTGGAACAAATACCGTATTGAAGCGATCGGCAACAATATCCGCATCTGGCTGAACGGTGTGAACACGGCCAATCTCTATGACGACGAAACAGCCAAAGGCTTCATCGCTTTCCAGGTGCATGGCATCGGAAAGAATACCGATCTGGAAGGAAAAGAAATCAAATGGCGTAATATCCGCATAAAGACCGAGAACCTGGAGGCCGAACGTATGCAGGGAACCCTGGCTCCTGAAGTGAACCGTGTCCCCAACTACCTGACGGATGCTGAAAAAGCGGACGGATGGAACCTCCTGTTCGACGGACAGACAACTACAGGCTGGCGTGGCGCCCATAAAGAGGCCTTCCCGGATCATGGCTGGAAAGTGGAAGACGGACAGTTGATCGTCCTGAAATCCGGTGGCGGCGAGTCTACCAACGGAGGTGATATCGTGACCGATAAAGAATATGCAGCATTCGAGTTAAGCCTGGAATTTAAAATTACTCCGGGAGCAAACAGCGGAATCAAATATTTCGTGACGGAAGCAGAAAAACCTAGCGGCTCCGCCTACGGCCTCGAATACCAGATATTAGATGACAAACTGCATCCGGATGCCAAACTCTACACAACGACTCCCGGCAGCCGCACCCTGGCAAGCCTTTACGACATGATGCCGGCCGGTAACAAACGTTTCAACGGTGTGGGCAACTGGAACCAGGCTGTCCTGAAAGTATTCCCCAATAACCATGTGGAACATTGGCTGAACGGCTTTAAAACATTGGAATACGATCGTGGTTCGGATGCTTTCCGTGAGTTGGTGAAAGGTAGTAAATATGCTGCCCCGTCTTATAACGAGGCAGGACGTTTCGGTGAAGCTCCCCAGGGACATATCCTGTTACAGGATCATGGCGATGAAGTTGCTTTCCGCAGTATCAAAATCAAAGAATTAAAATAATCTTATTTTACACGGAGGAAGCTGCACAGAACAACCGGGCGGCGCACTTCGTGGATGATACGTTCAGAGGAGGTCAATATATTAAAAGTATATTGGCCTTCGTAATTTTTAAGGACAACCTCCAGGTCGCTGGGAGTTGCAAAGAAAAATCCTTCTTCCGGCATCTCCTGTTCGAAGTTGTGGAAGCGGTTGCCGAGATAGAAATTAAGCCCGTACAAGTTCCTGTATTTCTTGAGATTGTTCATAACGAACATATTATTCTCATTCAGCGGATATTCTTTCATTACCTTTTCCGCAAAAGGACGGGCAGAACCATCTTGGCGGATACCTCGCATGATAACCCCGTCGATCAGCAAATTGATCGTAAAACTCAGGGCAATCGTAGCATACAGGATCTTGATGTTTATCTTTTTGAACATCTGGTAAAGCACCGTCAGCAGCGCCACCAAAACGACGATAACAATGCAAACCGTCAGTCCGTAACTGAAAGAAAATATGTTGCTGACAGCTTCGACCTGTGCCAGGGTGGAGGTACGACTTGTGTACTGTGAAGCAATAGCCACGGGGTCGATAACACCGATCATCGTTAATCCGATGGCAATCAGTACCACAGTTGTGACCGATGCCAGGAAGGCAGCGAAGATACGGGTTACCTTTGTCCTGTATTCTGTTATATAGATGGCGTATTGTGCCAGGAATATTGCGATGAACGGATAAGCCGGCATTAGGTATACGCTTCTCTTGCTGGAAGGGATACTATAAAAGAAGATGATGCAAACCAATGCTACCAGGCTGAACAGTTTTTCCTTTTCCATGGAAAGAATATTATTCCAGCTGTCTTTTAGCATTTGTTTGAACGATACCTTTTTTCTCTGCCAGTTCAAACCGAAGAGGGAGAAGAAAAAGAAGATGGTCCAGGGAATAAATCCGGCAGCTAGCGTCATAAAGTTATACCATACGCCATTCTCGTGTCCCAGGTCATAATTGATATCGGGCGTATTGAGATGGAAGAAACGTCCGAAGTTTTCGGCAAGTACGACATCGAGAAATTTATCCCCTCCCTGTTTCCAGGCTGCGATATACCACAGCAGAGGCAGGAACAGAGACGAAACGCCGATATAAAGTAGTGCCTTGAAGATTGTCAGCAGGCTGTATTTACGAAGCATCAGCAGATAAGCACCGAACACGAATAAAGGCAAAATAACTCCTACAGGCCCTTTAGTCAGAACCGCACACCCCAACAATACCGGGATAATAACCGGCAGACCTTTTAACTCCAGCCGGTCTTCCCATCGGAACAACTGATAGAGGCCGATGACAATGAATGTCGTCAGTAGCATATCGACACGGGTAGTCATCGCCGCTCTGTGCATTTCAATGCACGTGAGTAGTAGGAGAGTAGCTATAAACGCCTGCTGGAATTTTATCCTTCGCCCGAAAAACATGAGCGTGCATCCCATCAGGCAGATAAAAGCGATTGTAGACGGCAGGCGAGAGGTAAACTCCGATACGTATCCCTGCGGATAAGAGAAAGCAGCCATCAGCCAGTGTGCCATCGGCGGCTTATAGGCAAATTCGTTGGCATAAACCTGGGGTAATATCCAATTGCCTGATTCAAGCATGGATATGGCAACAGATGCTTCACGCGGCTCTCCTTTAGTGGAGAAATCACCCAAGCCGATCCAGGGAAGCACGGAGATTATACAGATTATAATAACCATTGTTACCGGCTTTTGCAGGTAGAGATATTGTAATGTCGGTGTACGCATATTCTTTTTGTAAGAGGACTAAACCAGTTAATGTCGTTATATCAGTTTGCAAAAGAACGATTTTTTGCGGACTTTTTCCTCATTTTTGATAACTTTTTATGTCCCTAAAGATTCTTTGATGGAAGAACGTATGACTTCCGCATCCTCTTTGTTTTCTTTCAGAATGGAAAGAACGAAGTTTAAATAACTTTCCTTGTTACTGATACCGCAGAAGTTACATACACGGCTTTGCGGCAGCATCCCTTTTTGATTATACACACGAAGGATATTCTTGTAATCTCCCGTTTCGATGTACTGGTTGAATTTATCTTTTATCCCATTGTATATTTCATCGACATGGACGTTGTAGCGGATGCTTTCCACATGCTCGGTCAGTTGTTCGACGGTCGTTATCTTGCGGTCGACCGTTGTTTCCAGTTTCTTGCGGACGCGGTGTTTGGCATGCAGGATAACCTGGCTTTCGAGGTCTTTCTCAAAGAGTTTAATTACATTTTCCTTTACCTGGGTAAATACGACATCGGGATCTTTCATCATACGGCGTGCCACGGTGCGTATCACGGGTTCGAGCATCAGCAGGTTTTCCACTTCGGCTACGTCGGGAACGAAGATATGCTGGTCATGCAGATAGTCGATCTCTCCCTGCGTACGGCGGTCGCGGTCTACGATCCCCATGGATTCCAGCGTATGGAAGTCCTGCAACTGCCGGAAAGCCTTTGTCGTTTCAATCACCTTCTGGCAGCCACCCATCGGCTTGACCATATAATCGGGGAAGATCAGCGGGTAGAGGCGGTTGTCGATACTGTTGGAGTCGGTCCCTTCGATGAACAGGATCGGCTTGCGGCTCCCGAGGATATCTATATATACTTCTTCGGGAAGGCTGTCGCTGTTTTCTATCAGTTGGTAGTCCCAGACATGGGCGTCGGCATTGTAGTCCCTGATCCATATCCGTTTGCCTTCCGGACGAGAAGTGGCAAAGTCGATATCGTGCGTCAGATAAACGAATGTGCAGTCGGGACGCATAGCTTCGATCTCATCCCAAAGCAGGTTCTTGATCGAGTTGTGAAGCAGTATTTCCGGTTCTTCGATCACCAGCAGTTCGTTGGGACGGGCACAGAGTACGGCGCCTATCAGGTAGAAGACGATCTTCTCTCCGTCACTCATTCTGCCGGCCGTATAAGAATCGCCGTCGCGGCTGGTGGAAGCTAGTTCAATAAAGCCGGACTTCCTGACCAGGCGGTTATGTGGGAACATTTTCTCCCAGATGGCCTGTATACGGTCTATTTTGGTAACGGGCGGTTCCAGGTCCGGGGTCAGCTTGCAGGCTTCCTTATAGTTTACTGCCGCCTCAAATTCTTCGCTTTGCAGGTGGAGGATCAGTTTTTCGTATTCTGAAAGGCGGGGCATGAAGATGCGTTCCGCGATCATCGATTGCAGGCGTGCCAGTTCATTGCCTTCGACAGGCACAGGTTCTTCACTGCTGATAAACAGGGAGTGCATGCCGGATATCTTTTTACTGTTGTCGGAGTAACGCTCCAGCAGATCTCTGCCGAACGAACTTTTGCCGGCACCATTTGCCCCGATAACGACAAGCACATTCGTGTCGAGCACGATCGTTTCGGAGGCATTCAACTTGGAAGGGAGAGTGAGTTCCATACAGGTACTGATTTATTTTACTCCCAAAGGTAATTAAATTATTCGTATTCTATAGCTTGGGCGATCTTTTTGACGGAGTAAAAAAATCTGTAAATGGCAAACCAATGATTAAGATCAAAGATGTCATTTACAGACTTTTCTTCATATTTATTTTTAGTTATTAAAGTGATAACTCCCCGAACCGATCTCGATTTCCGTATAGGAGGCAGTGTCATTCACCCTCCTGACACCCGGTTGGTTGGATTGTTTGATCCGGAACTCTTTCGGTATTCGTACAACAGCAGAGGTGTTGCCAGGGATTGTAATATCCCAGCTAAAAGTACCGTTTTCTTTTTTCCAGGCACTTTTGATCTCTCCGTAGACTGATTCGTAGGAGGCGGAAACGGCGTTCAACCCTTCGGGAAATACCGGAGCCATGATCAGCTTTTTATAAGCGATGGATTCCGGAGCGCATTTGATTCCTGCCAGGTCTTCGTAGTACCAGATGACCAGGTCGCCCAGTAACATGACATGGTTGGCGGAGTTCATGGCAGGGTCGGCGGTATCTCCGTTCCAGAGTTCCCAGATGGTGGTGGCACCTTTCTTTGTCATGTATCCCCAACTCGGGTAGGTGTCGTTTGTCACAATCTTCCAGGCCATATCTACCCGGCCGTATTCGGTGAGGCCGCGCATCAGATGCTGGATGCCCAGGACACCGGTACTGACATGGCCGCCGAAGTCTCCCTCCGTTTTCTTGACAATATTGGCAAACACTTTTTCTTCATATCCTTTTGGAACGAGTCCTAAACGTAATGACAGGATGTTGGCTGTAACCGTATTGTTACCGTATTGGGCTGTTTCCGGATGGAAGTATTTCGCGTTGTAGGCTTCTTTCATCTTTGCAGCCAGTTCCTGATAGGCTGCAATATCGTTTTCCTGTCCGCTTAACCGGGCAAATTCGCTCATCATATTCAGCAGGCTGTAATACATGGTGGTGGACAGGATAGCACCGTCAGTCTTACGGGCCGGGTCCTGCGAATGAATTAACTCCTGTGATTCCGGGGGCATACACCAGTCGCCGTAAGTGTCTTTTACGATGATATAATCCTGCATGGCTGTTTGCTGCATGTGTTCCATCCAGCGTTTCATAGACGGGTAATGTCTGATGATGGCACTCTTATCTCCGAACTGGCGGTATAAGAGGTTGGCTACATAGAAATAGGCGGCAGGCCAGGTGACATCGTCGTTGTATATCGTCCAGTAACGGGGAGATACGTCGGAGATGCTTCCTTCCGGGCTTTGGGAGTCTTCGATATCCTGCAACCATTTATTATACAGGAGGGCGTTGTTGAAGATGAATGCTTCCCCATACGCTCCGGTTACACGGTCTCCCAGCCATCCATGGCGTTCGTCGCGTTGCGGACAGTCGGTCGGCATGCCCCGGTAATTGCCGCGAATACCCCAATAGGCATTTTTATAGATCTGGTTCACCAGCGGGTTCGAAGTTTCAAACTTTCCGGTCGTTTTCATTTTGTCATAGATTACTTTTCCGGTAAAGGCGGATAATTCCGGCTTATAGTCAAGTCCTGAAATCTCAACGAAACGGAATCCGTGATAGACAAATATCGGTTCCCAGCGGAACTGCCCGTCACGGGCCGGGGTATATATATCGGTCACATTGGCACTACGCAGGTTTGCCAGGTAAAGCGAACCGTCTTCTTTGAGTAATTCAGCAAATTTCATGGTGACAGGTTGATCTTTCTTTCCTTTCAGGCTGACAGCCAACCTGCCGACCATATTCTGTCCCATATCGATGATATATTTGCCGTCCGGTCTTTCGGTGATGCTGACCGGCTTGATTTCTTCCTGGATACGGAGGTTCGGATTGGACTGTACGGTTAATTTACCGGCGGGAGTTGCCATGACATCTGCCGTGAGCCATTTGGAGTCGTCGAAACCATTTTTGTTCCAACCGCTCAGTTCCAGGCGGGCGTCATATTCTTCGCCGTCAAATTCGTTGTTGGCGATGATCGGGCCTTTGGAGGTTACTTTCCATGAGGTATCGCTGACTATGACGGTTTGCGAGCCGTCGGTATACTCGATTTCCAGTTGTGCAAGCAGGGAGGGCAGAGTTTCCTGTCGGTCTCTCATTGCGAAATAACGACCGTTACCTAAGGCAACGCCTATCGTATTTTTATCTTTTGACAACAGATTTGTCACGTCATATACATTATAATATACACGGTTGGGATACCAGGATGGTCCGGGCGCGAAAATATCTTCGCTAACGGGCTTCCCATTGATATAGGATTCGGAAAAACCAAGGCCGGAAATGTATAGAACAGCTCTCTGAACCGGTTTATCCGCAACAAACTCTTTGCGGAGATAGCGGGCGGCAAGACGTGTTTTCCCTTCTTTCGTCTCTCCGGGGTTGGAAAGATTGTTTTCTCCGATCCAGGTTGCTTTCCAGTCGGAAGGATTGAGCAAGGTCATCGACCAGGTGTTTATCGGGCTCCAATCCGTTGAGCCCTGATTCGTATTGGCTTTAATGCGCCAATAATATTGTTTTCTGGATTGTAACGGATTGCCTCCGTAGGGGATGAGTATGGACTCATCGCTTTTCACTTCACCGCTGTCCCAAAGCAGTTCTTTTCCGTTTTTCAGGTTATCGGGAGATTCGGCAACCTGTATCTGATAGGAAGTCTGCATGAGATCGGGTGATTCGGAAGAGATTTTCCACATAAAGCGGGGCTGTGATACACCAATGCCTACCGGGTTTTTTTTCATTTCAACCCGAAGATCTTTGATACTGACCGTATGGCCGGAAGTACATCCCGCCAGTATGATAGCCAGGACGGCCAATAATGGGGAGAAGGTTAATTTCATCTGCATTCGTATTAAGTTAGGTATAGATCGGAATAATATATATTCCTTTATTTTACAAAATTAGGGCTTTGGGTGTAGGCTCTAGTTCCAATTTTGACTTTTTTACTTTATAAAATGATACCTTTATATAGGTTGATAAAAAGCGTGTGAAATTTGATATATTTCCCTCCTTCTTTAGTCGGTTTTTCAGTACTTTCCAGTGTAGTAGTGTGTAGACTAATACGTCAAAGAGGACACACCATCACGGCATATCCTCTTGAATAGTTATTGTTTTTTATTCTATGTTGCTTAATAAGCCCGTGCAAACAATACGCGCTGTGCGGAAGGTTTGCCGGTAACCATACACTTACCCGGTGTTTTGTCGCCTTCCAATGGGATACAACGGATAGTTGCTTTGGTTTCGTTCTTGATCTGCTCTTCTGTTTCAGGAGTACCATCCCAGTGAGCCATGATGAACAAGCCTTCTTCTATTTTTTCCTTGAACTCTTCGTAAGTATCGACAGTTACCGTGCAAGCTGTACGATGATCGAGGGCTTTCTGGAAGATGTTCTGCTGGATTTCTTCCAACAGATTCTGTACGTATTCTTCGATACCGTCGCAAGTGATGGTTTCTTTTTCCAGCGTATCGCGGCGCATTACTTCGATCGTGTTGTTTTCCAGATCGCGTCCACCCATTGCCAGACGTACAGGAACGCCTTTCAGTTCGTATTCAGCAAACTTCCATCCCGGTTTCTTGTTATCTGCATCGTCGTATTTAACGGAGATACCCATCTTTTTCAGTTTGGCTACGATACCGTTTACCTTTTCGCTGATCTGTGCCAACTGTTCTTCGCTGCGATAGATCGGAACGATCACTACCTGAATAGGAGCCAGGTGCGGAGGCAATACCAGACCATTATCATCCGAGTGAGACATGATCAGGGCACCGATCAGACGGGTTGAAACTCCCCATGAAGTAGCCCAGGCATAATCACTCTTGCCTTCTTTGTCGATGAAAGTAACATCGAAAGCCTTACCGAAGTTCTGTCCCAGGAAGTGGGAAGTACCTGCCTGCAACGCTTTTCCGTCCTGCATCATCGCTTCAATAGTGTAGGTATCCAAAGCGCCTGCGAAACGTTCGCTGGCAGATTTTACACCTTTGATAACCGGCATTGCCATATAGTTTTCAGCAAAGTTTGCATATACTTCCTGCATCTTCTTTGCTTCGATTTCTGCTTCTTCACGGGTAGCGTGAGCCGTGTGACCTTCCTGCCACAGGAATTCTGCGGTGCGGAGGAACAGGCGTGTACGCATTTCCCAGCGCATTACGTTTGCCCATTGGTTACATAGGATAGGCAGGTCGCGGTATGACTGAATCCAGTTACGGTATGTGTTCCAGATGATTGTTTCAGAAGTCGGACGGATGATCAGTTCTTCTTCCAGTTTAGCTGCCGGGTCGACAACTACACCTGTACCGTCATGGTTTGTTTTCAGACGATAATGTGTAACAACAGCGCATTCTTTGGCGAAACCTTCCACGTGTTCGGCTTCCTTGCTTAAGAATGATTTCGGGATCAACAGAGGGAAGTAAGCGTTTACGTGTCCTGTTTCCTTGAACATATCGTCGAGGATACGTTGCATCTTCTCCCAAATAGCGTATCCGTAAGGCTTGATAACCATACAGCCACGTACAGCAGAATTTTCTGCCAGATCCGCTTTAATAACCAAATCCTGGTACCACTGAGAGTAGTTCACACTTCTCTTAGTCAGTTCTTTCAGCTCTTTTGCCATTTTCTTTAATTCTATGTTGTTTTCAATGATTTTCGAATAATGTCGGACAAAGGTACAAAAATATTTATAAAGCGATTACAGGCTTTATTGATTTAGCTGATTGATTTTCTGTAAATATTTGGATACGATTTCTATGTGTTCTTTTAATTCCTCTTTTTCATATTGCTCGCGTAGTTCGGGATAGTCATTCAGAATTTCCATCATTTTTTCCGAACCGACTTTATCCAGTTCTTTTTCAGCCGGGTCCATTTCGTAATAAACGCGGGAAGAGGCTTCGTTGGCTGCTTGGACAGCGCCTCCTATAACTCCAAAAGCTGCAGCAGCGTTCGGGCCAACCGAAATAGCAGAGAAATATACTTTCCCCCGGCATACTATGGCAGGGGCAAACCAGCCTCCGATAACGCGTTTTTTGAATTTCAGCTTCCGGCAGTTTACATACAGTGAATCGTTTACTTCTATAGCATAGATTTTTGTTTTGATCAGCTTGTCGGTTTCTTTGTCTCCGTTATAGATTTTATAATCACCTCCTCCGGACATGAATATCTGGTTTTTAGTCCGTTTCTCAACTAAAACGCTTAAAGTCGTATCATACGTACCGTTTAATAAGTCTGTGATGCTGTTGTATGACTTACTGGGTTGCTGGGCAAAAAGACCTTGTACAAACAGGAAAATGCATAAAATCAGATAGGTAGCTTTCATCTTATATTAAAATTGAATGATTAAGGCGGAAATATAGAAATAAAAAAGGCAACCTTATGAAAAAGATTGCCTTTTTATATAGTTAAAAATACTTCTTATTTATACGGTTCGCCCTTTACAGCAGCGATACCCGGAAGAACTTTACCTTCGATAGCTTCCAGCAAAGCACCACCACCTGTAGAAACATAAGAAACCTGGTCTGCAATACCGAACTTGTTAACGCAAGCAACAGAGTCGCCACCACCAACAAGAGAGAATGCACCGTTCTTTGTAGCTTCAACGATAGCGTTACCTACTGCACGTGAACCGTCAGTGAAGTTTTCAAATTCGAATACGCCTGTAGGACCATTCCAAAGGATAGTCTTTGAGTTCTTGATAACGTCAGCGTAGATTTCGATAGTCTTAGGACCGATGTCAAGACCTTCCCATCCGTCAGGAATTTCGTTTACGTCAGCATATTTAGTGTTTGCGTCGTTACTGAAAGCGTCAGCAATCTTAGCGTCTACAGCTAATACCAGGTTTACACCTTTTTCTTTTGCTTTCTTCATCAGGTCAAGAGCCAGATCCAACTTATCGTCTTCAACGATAGAGTTACCGATCTTACCACCCTGAGCTTTAGTGAAAGTATAAGTCATACCGCCTGTTACAATCAGGTTGTCTACCTTACTTAACAGATTTTCGATGATTTCGATTTTGGAAGAAACTTTAGAACCACCCATGATTGCAGTGAACGGACGAGAGATGTCGCTCATTACTTTATCAACAGCTTTTACTTCTTTTTCCATCAGGTAACCGAACATCTTATGGTCAGTATCGAAGTAATCAGCGATCAGCGCTGTAGAAGCGTGAGCACGATGAGCTGTACCGAATGCATCATTTACATAGCAGTCTGCATAAGAAGCCAGTCTCTTTGTGAATTCTTTCTGGCTTTCTTTAACGGCTTTCTTGGCAGCTTTCTTTTCATCGTCTGTTGCGTCTTCAGCCAAACCTCTTGGTTTGCCTTCTTCTTCCGCATAGAAACGAAGGTTTTCCAGCAACAATGCTTCGCCCGGTTGCAATGCAGCAGCCTTAGCGCCGGCTTCTTCACCGATACAGTCGTTAGCAAACTGAACTTCTACGCCCAGCAGTTCAGAAACGTGTTTCAGGATATGTTTCAAAGAATATTTATCTGTAACGCCTTTCGGACGGCCCAGGTGTGAACCGATAATTACACTGCCACCGTCTGCCAGGATCTTCTTAAGAGTAGGAAGAGCGGCACGGATACGAGTGTCGTCTGTGATGTTGAAGTTTTCGTCCAATGGAACGTTGAAGTCAACTCTTACAAATGCCTTTTTGCCGGCAAAATTGAAATTGTCAATTGATTGCATAACTCTTGTATTTAAATTTCTGTATAAAATGTCTTTCTTAGCGCTCGCAAACTTACATAAAAATATTTTATTTCAGTGTTACATTTACATAATAATTAGGTCTATTTAGCAACCGAATGGCCTCTCCTGGTTTTGTCTATATATAATGTATAGAGTACTGAACTTTCTGTTGTCGCAAACAAGAGAAGGCTTTAAAGGAAGAAGGAGAAAGGTCCTGTGTAATAGATTTTTTTTAACACTTTTAATAATTGCTAATAATCACAGTTTATATATTTGTCATCGGCTAATTAAGTAATCATTTTTGTATACTCTATAAAAATCATTATGAAAATGCAAATTAACTGTTTAAACCTACTATTGGTACTGTTATTGGGTGTTATCCCTTGTAAGATCCACGCTACGGACACAAAAGAGAGCGTGATGTTGTACACTCCCTACACAAAGATTTCTGTTCCGCCGGGAGAGTCGATTGATTACAGTGTTGACGTCATCAACAAGAGTGACGAAGTGAAGAATGCGACGATTTCCGTGGAAGGAATGCCCCGGGGATGGAGTTATGAGGTGAAGTCCGGAGGTTTTACAATCAGCCAGTTGTCGGTCCTGCCAGATGAAAAGAAAAATTTCTCTTTAAAGGTCGAAGTGCCGGTGAAGGTGAATAAAGGTACTTATAATTTTACGGTCTCTGCCGACGGAATGGCAAAACTCCCGCTTACGATTACCGTCTCCAAGCAGGGAACTTACCAGACCGATTTCACGACTACACAGCCGAACATGGAGGGTAATTCCAAATCAACATTTACATTCAACGCAACGATCAAGAACCGTACAGCGGAGCAGCAACTCTATGCTTTGACAGCCGATGTACAGCGGGGATGGAATGTGGTATTCAAGCCGAATTATAAGCAGGCAACATCTGCACAGGTAGAACCTAATGCAACCCAGAATATAACTATCGACGTCAACCCGCCGGCTAATGTTGCAGCAGGAAGTTATAAAATACCTGTTCATGCCTCGACGGGTTCCACTTCTGCCGATCTGGACCTGGAAGTGGTAGTAACCGGTTCTTATGAAATGGAATTGACTACTCCGAGAGGTTTGCTCAGTTCTGATATAACAGCCGGTGAGACGAAACGGATCGATCTGGTTGTGAAAAATACCGGTTCTGCCGAACTAAAAGATATAGAGCTTTCTGCCAGCAAACCGGTAGACTGGGAGGTTACTTTCGAACCGGCAAAAGTGATGAAGCTGGGAGCCGGACAGACTACAAACGTTGTTGCTACGGTAAAGGCTTCTAAAAAGGCACTTCCCGGAGATTATGTAACAAAGATGACAGTCAAGACTCCGGAGGTAAATGCTACAACCGATTTTCGTATTTCCGTAAAAACTCCGATGATCTGGGGCTGGGTTGGTGTTCTGATCATTGTTTTGGTATTGGGAGGCGTCTATTATCTGTTCCGCAAATATGGAAGGAGGTAAGCCATGGGTCAACCAGTTATTGAACTTACCGGACTGACAAAAAAGTATGGTGGTTTTACTGCGGTAAATGATTTGAACCTGATCATTAATAAAAAGGACATATTCGGATTACTGGGGCCTAACGGAGCTGGAAAGTCTACAACGATCCTGATGATGCTGGGACTGACTGAACCGACTTCGGGTTCTGTGAAAGTATGTGGAGTAGATTCTACCACGCACCCGATAGAAGTAAAACGGATAGTCGGCTATCTGCCGGAAGATGTCGGGTTTTATGACGATATGACCGGGATAGAGAATCTGGTATATACGGCTCAGCTAAACGGTATTCCGAAGAAGGATGCAAAGGAAAAAGCCGTTCAATTGCTTGAAAGAGTCGGTCTGATGAATGAAGGGAATAAGAAAGCCGGTAAATATTCGCGGGGTATGCGTCAGCGTTTAGGCTTGGCAGATGTCCTGATTAAAGATCCGGAAGTGATCATTCTGGACGAACCGACATCTGGAATAGACCCTGCCGGTGTTCGTGAGTTTATGGACCTGATCCATCAGCTGAGTCATGAAGAAGGGCTGACGGTGCTGTTCTCTTCCCATCATCTGGACCAGGTTCAGCAGGTCTGTAACCGTGTAGGTCTGTTCAGCAGTGGTAAACTGTTGGCCGACATTGAACTGACGGAGCAACAGAAGAAAGAGCACGGACTCGATGATATTTATAATCATTATTTCGAAGGAGGTAAAGGTCATGAATAGAATATATCATCCCTTTTGGGTAATTGTGAATAAAGAAGTTTCCGATCATATGAGAAGCTGGCGTTTTATTATCATGATCGTCCTTATTGCATTGACTTGTATGGGGTCGTTATATACTGCTCTGACTAATATCGGAGACTCTATCAAGCCTAATGACCCAGACAATGCGTTCCTTTTCCTGAAACTGTTTACCGTTTCGGATGGAACTTTGCCTTCTTTTGTTGTCTTTATCAGCTTCCTGGGGCCTTTGCTGGGGATTGCGTTAGGATTCGATGCGATCAATTCTGAACAAAACAGAGGTACATTGAGTCGTATCCTGTCTCAACCTATCCATCGTGATTACCTGATTAATGCCAAATTTGTCGGGGCATTGATTGTTATTGGCATCATGTTGTTTTCTTTGGGATTCTTGGTGATGGGATTCGGATTGATAGCGATCGGTATTCCTCCGACGGCGGAAGAGTTTTTGCGGATGGTGTTCTTTATCATTGTCAGCATCTTCTATGTCGCTTTTTGGCTGAATCTGTCGATATTCTTTTCCATACAGTTCCGTCAGGCTGCGACATCCGCACTGGCTTGTGTGGCCATCTGGTTATTTTTCAGTGTGTTCTATAATATGATCATCAATCTGATAGGGAAAGCACTCAGTCCTTCCGGATTTGCCAGCGATTACCAGATAATCAGCTATCAGCGCTTTATGCTTAACCTGTTGCGCTTCGCGCCGAGCCAGTTGTTCAGTGATGCAACGACAACCTTGCTGATGCCTTCTGTCAGAAGTCTGGGACCGTTGACGATGGAACAGGTGCATGGGGCTATCCCCAGTCCGTTGCCTCTGGGCCAGAGCCTGATCGTTGTCTGGCCGCAGCTGACAGGGTTGATTGCAGCAACAGTTGTTTGTTTTGCCTTGTCTTACGTTTCTTTTATGAGAAGGGAAGTTCGTTCTCGTTAATTCGATTAATATCAGAAAAGGCTCTTACCTGTGTTTGGGATAAGAGCCTTTCTTTAATAGTTATATCTTTGTTTATGCAGTTTCCAGTTTGAACCGCAGGCGTAACCGTCCGTCAGTATAATCGTAATTCAATAGTTTAAACCGCCCTATTTCAGAAGTGTTGTTGACATGTGCACCAATACATGCACAGGCATCATAATCTCCGACACGAACAATACGTAATGTCTCACTCGCATCTTCCGGTAATTTACTGAGATCGACAATGGCTCCGGCTTCCGCTTTCGGAATAAATTCGATCGTTACAGGCAGATGCTGTTCTATTACTTCATTTATCCGGCGTTCTACTTCAGCCATCATTTCAGCGGTAGGCGCTTCCGATAATTCATAATCGCACTTGCTCTTTTTCCTTTCTATATGGGCATTCTTCGAACGCGGACAACCAAACATGCGAACCATCGTCTGATTTAAAATATGTTCGGTTGTATGCATCGGTGGATATTCAGCCTTATTATGTTCGTTTAATTGAATTTCTTGTTCCATCTTAATTATTTTTATTGATTAAATTAACTACTACTTTTACCATGATGTCTTTTTCTTCCGTACGGCTTTCAGCAATCATCAAAGTGAGGGCAACTAATGTATTATCGGCGATGCGTTTTTCTCCGCTTGGACGATAGAGTATACCGTTGTTTTCCATGAACCAAAGGAATAGCATGGCTGCGATTCGTTTATTACCTCGGTTACTACGGCTAACAAGCCTTTGGACTGGTCGGATGTAAGCTGTTCCTGGTTTTTGAGCGTGGTACCGAGAATGTGAACGATGTCTTTTAGTTCTTGATAATGTTCTAATTTTATCTTTTGGTTGATGGCATACCCTTTGATAAGAAAGTCTTTCAATATCTTGTTGGCCCAAATGCGGAATTGGGTGCCGCGTATTGAGTTAACTCGATAACCGACAGATATTATCATATCCAGATTGTAATAAGGAATATATCTGGTTACCTCTCTTTTCCCTTCAGTTCGAACTTGTGCAATTTTTGCACAAGTTGGTTCTTCTTCTAATTCATGGCTTTTGTAGATGTTGTTTATGTGGCGTACGATGGAAGTACGGTTGGTCTGAAACAACTCACTCATCTGTGTTTGTGTCAACCAAACAGTTTCATTATCCATTTTTACATCCAGCCTGATTTCTCCATCTTCCGTTTGATAAATGATAATATCGTTTAAGGATGGGTTAAAATCGACCGTATGCATCGGTGGACATTCTTGCTTGTTGTGTTCGTTTAATTGAATTTCTTGTTCCATTTTTACCATGTGAAGTGGTATGTGCAAATTATGCACATGTGACATCCTTTTTAAGGATACTATATACATTTATATCCATATATTCACCGGAAGAAAGTAATTCTCCGTCACGTTCCGTTCCTTCCAGTGTGAAGCCTAAACGTTGAGGAATGGCGTTGCTGGGTTGATTGCCAACGGCACATCGTATCTGGATGCGGTTGAAATCTTTTTCAAAGAACGCCCATTGGCAGAGATAATGGACGGCCCGTGTAATAACACCTTTTCCCCGAAACTCCGGAAGTAGCCAGTATCCTATTTCCGTACGATGGTTTGTTCGGTCTGAGAAATGAAAACCGATCAGACCGCAAATCGCAAAGCCTTTTTCAATGATATATACGACATCCCGTTCTCTATAAGGCACTTTTAATGTAGATTCCAGGAATGACTGTTCATCCGCAACACTGTTTAAACCATCGACAAACGGTAACCAAATTCGTAAATCCTCACGATGTTTATCTATCGCTTCGTATATGATTTCTGCATCTTCATAAATAGCTTCCCGGATCGTATAACCCGGAATCCCGAAAGAAGAAGAGTGGGGGCGGATGCTTTTTTCAAACGCTTTGCGTTTATCTCCCCTGTAAGGAACTTCTCCAGAGTAACTGAATCCCAAAGAATCTATTAAGCGGAGCATATACTGATTGTCGAAGTTGGTGTCGATGCGAAATTCATAGATGCCCTTGTTCCGGCTTACTTCTTCCGCCTGCAACATAAAACGTTTCGCCAATCCTTGATGTTTCATCTCATCGGCTACGGCCAGTCGGTGAACCACCATGTAAGGAAGGTCGTTTGTCCATTTACCGTCGATTTCTTTGTAGGCAGGCTCTCCGTCGAAAGAAATAACGCCATAAGTGACAGCTATATTTTCTTTATTACAAAAGACATATCCGTTTCCTGATTGAATATCTTTGGCAATGTTTTCAAGTGCCGGATAATTCTCATCCCATTGATGGCTGTTCAACCGTCGCATTTGCGCTTTGGCTTGTCCGATGATTTCCCAGATACGTGCTATATCTGCTTCTTTTGCTTTCCGGAATAGTAAATCTGAATTGTCCATATTATCTTCTTATATTTCAGTGGATGCAAATATAATGATATATTTCGGGCAACAGGATATTTTTTGAAGAAGTGGCGTTCAGAAAGAAAAAGAGCCTGTCTATCCGGAGTAGGATAAAGACTGGCTCTTCCTGTTTGATTGATAATTAGAATTCGTAGTGGAAACCGAAAGTCAGGTCTTCAGAACTCAGGCTGATACCGGATGTACTGTTGGCATATTTATAATCATCGCGATAACCGGCGAATCCGTATTTAGCGACAAATGTCAGGTTCTTGCATATTTCAAGTGCAATACTCGGCTTGATACCGATTTCGAAACCGTTGACGCTATCGTAGCTTTCTCTTTTATAGGTTGAGATACCAATGCCACCGTCCAGGAATAAACGGACAATACCTTTTTCGAAGAATGAAAAGCGGGCATAAGGAGCGAAATTAAACGCATTAGCCTTGTTCCCGTCCGATTTGAAATGTGTATAACCGATCTCTGCTGCAATAGCCCAGTTTTTGTTCAGGTTATAACCGACTTCTGGTGCAATAGAAAAATTAGTAACATCGGCGTTCTTGTCGTGAGTAAGATTGAATGAACCACCTACATAAACCTGTGCATCAGCACTGATGATTGCCATAAATGCAACCACCAAAGTAAAAAGTAACTTTTTCATCTTTGCTTGTATATTAAACGTTATATGTAAACGGGCGCAAAGATATACAAAAATAAACATATGTTGTACGGCATAAATATTTTATTGTTTGTCTTGCTAATTACAGAATATCCTTAACTTTGCCGCCGTAACAATTAACAAAAAAGCATTATGTCAGTTGCAAAGAGGGATTTAGATGATACAAGAAAGGTGACGACACATCGCCTGATGGAAATGAAACAACGTGGAGAAAAAATTTCTATGTTGACGGCTTATGATTATTCTATGGCTAAACTGATCGATCAGGCTGGTATGGATGTTATTCTTGTCGGCGATTCAGCATCGAATGTAATGGCCGGTAATGTAACAACGCTTCCTATCACATTGGATCAGATGATTTACCATGGTAAATCGGTTATGAAAGCAGTACAACGTTCGTTGGTTGTAGTCGACCTGCCTTTCGGTACATACCAGGGAAACTCCAAAGAGGCTTTGGCTTCCGCTATCCGTGTCATGAAAGAGACGCATGCCGACTGTATTAAACTGGAGGGAGGTAGTGAAATAAAAGAATCTATCGAACGTATCCTTTGTGCAGGTATTCCTGTGATGGGACACTTGGGTTTGACTCCGCAGTCTATTAATAAGTTCGGTACTTATACCGTCCGTGCCCGTGAAGAAGCAGAAGCACAGAAGTTGATTGACGACGCTCATCTGTTGGAAGAGATCGGATGTTTCGCCATTGTGCTGGAAAAGATTCCGGCAGAACTGGCTGCACGTGTTGCTTCCGAACTGAGCATACCTATTATCGGTATCGGTGCCGGTGGAGGTGTAGACGGTCAGGTTTTGGTTATGCACGATATGTTGGGAATCAATATGGGATTCTCTCCGCGTTTCCTTCGCAGATATGCCAATATCGGAGAAGAAATCACTCGTGCCGTCCAGGCATACATCGAAGATGTGAAGACACAGGACTTCCCGAATGAGAAGGAACAATATTAGAAATAATTGAGTTATCAATTTATAGTGGTGGGAGTAACTATTTCCCCTCGTGAGAGGGGAACCAGTTACAACCAGTAGCCATAAATATCTGATTAAGTCATGAAATCTCATCTACTGATCGGAGCCGCATCGTCAGGAAGCGGTAAGACAACATTTACACTCGGTTTGCTTCGGGCGTTGAAGAACCGGTATGGAAAAGTCCGGCCGTTCAAATGTGGTCCGGACTATATCGACACGCGCCATCATAAAATGGCCGCCGGCTGTCCTTCCGTCAATCTGGATAGTTTCATGATGTCCGAACAACATATACGTGATTTGTATCGACGCTATACTTCGGTAGCCGATTATGCAGTAACCGAAGGCGTGATGGGTCTTTTTGACGGATACGATGCTATGCAGGGAAGCAGTGCTGAAATCGCGCGTACATTAAATATACCTGTCGTCCTGATCGTAAACGCAAAAAGTACAGCTTACTCCGTTGCCCCTTTGCTGTACGGTTTCAAAAATTTCTATAAAGAGATAAACATTGTCGGAGCCGTTTTCAATTTTGTAGCTTCCGAAACTCATTATTCCTTTTTGAAACAAGCCTGTGAAGATGCCGGTGTCGAAGCATTAGGATACCTTCCCAAACAGGCCGACGTAGAGATACCGAGCCGCCATTTGGGCTTAACCCTGGATGAGAGATTTTGTTTTGATACATTTGCCGACCGTGTAGCCGCCCTGGTAGAGAAACATGTCGATATCGACAGACTATTGGCATTGACCGCCTGCCAACCTGTTTCTAACTCTCATATTGTTCAGCCTGAACAAACGCTGCCTTCTCCTTTGAAAATCTCGATCGCTCGTGATGCCGCCTTTAATTTTGCTTATGAGGAGAACATTCAATTGCTGCACAGGCTGGGAGAAGTTACCTTTTTCAGTCCGCTTCACGATCCCATATTACCGGAATCCGATTTTGTTTACTTGCCAGGAGGCTATCCCGAATTATACCTTCCCGGTTTATCATCAAACCGTTCCATGCTTCAATCCGTCCGCGATTATGCAGAAGCAGGAGGGAAGCTACTTGCCGAATGCGGAGGAATGATGTATTTATGCAATGAAATAAAATCGTCGGATGGGAGTAGTTTTCCGATGGTCGGTTTACTGAACCAGTCGGCTACTATGGAGCAAATGAAACTTCGTCTGGGATACCGTACATTATATTATAATGATTATGTAATGACCGGACACGAGTTCCATTATTCCCGTATTGAGCCTCAGAAAGAGGAACTGGCTTCTGTCGCTACCGCTTGTACGGCCAAAGGAAGCCTTGTCGCTACCCCTTTATACAGATATAAGAACGTCTTAGCCGGATACACCCACCTTTATTGGGGCGATCCGTCAAGAAACCAATGGTTTATCGACTATCTGAATGGACTTATCTAGCCATTGCCAACACTTTCATCTCTTTTGGCATCTTTTCGATCGCATATCTTAACGAAGTACGCGGCATATCCGCTTTCTTAGCCATCACATAGTCGAATACATCTTTCTGATATGCTTCACTGGCGGCCTTCAACATCCATCCGTAGCCTTTTTGTACCAAATCATCCGTATCATAGAAAAGAGTATCGGCAATTTCAAATATATCTTTCAGGAAAAGGCCCCTTCTGGCAGGGATAATCAGCGTGACGGCAGCTGCCCGTTTCATCCACCGGTTCTCAGAATGCGCCCACTCTTTCAAACGGGAAATATAGTCCGGATACATCTCTACAAAAGTACCGACCGTATGATTGCACAAGGTATCGCAGGAAGCCCAATTGGATACATACTTATCCACCCACTTTTCGAAAACGTCAAAATCCTCCGGTTCATACTGTGCATGAAGATAATAAGACCAATTACATGCAATATAAGATTCTTCCGAATATCCTGATTCCCACAAAGTCTCACAAAGAGTAAATATCTCTTTCTTAGGAAGTTCTTTGATTAAATCATAAAACTCCTTACTGATTTTATTAACCATGGGGATTCTCACACCATGGTATAAAATTTTTTCTTTGAAGAAACTCTGCGCATTCTGCCGGGTCTTTTCGTCGATATTGTCAACCAGTGCCTGACGTACTTGTTCAATGACTGTTTTCATAAGAGGATATGATATATTTACTACAAACATACATATTTTTCTTATATATGCTCGTTTTAATAAAATAATCCTTATTTTCGTGTAAACTAATAATTCAATGCCATGGTCAATACTATTTTTCTTGGAATCGCAGTTGTTGCTTCCGCCATATTTCTGATACAGTTTATCATGTCTATCTTTTTTGGAGACCTGGATACAGACACGGATGTTGATGTCGATCTCAGCAGCGCAGTATCTTTTAAAGGATTAACCCACTTCTGCATCGGTTTCGGATGGTATATGTATATTGCCAAAAGTACGGCCATCTCTACTTTCCTGATCGGCATACTGATCGGGTTGCTCTTCGTTTTTATCCTATGGTTTCTCTATAAGAAAGCCTATCAGCTTCAGAAAGAAAACAAACCGGAAAAGACAGAAGCCCTGGTGGGCCGGGAATGTACGATCTATGCACACGACGGAGTTCGCTATATCGTTCAGGTCGCCCAGAACGGAGCCTTGCGTGAGGTGGAAGTCCGTTCCCTGGAAGGAAAAAAGTACCAGACCGGCGACCGCACGTTGATCTGCAAGGTTGAATCAGGAACAATTTATATACAGTAATAAATAATAAACTCAACTATTAAATTATGACACAGGAAATGTTAATCATGGTAGCCATACTGGTAGGGGTTATCATTCTTTCTTTTATCGGGATATTGTCCCGTTACCGCAAGTGTAAGAGTGACGAGGTGTTGGTTGTGTACGGTAAGACATCCGGAGAGAAATCAGCCAAACTCTATCACGGTGGAGCCGCTTTCGTATGGCCTATTATTCAGGGATACGAATTCCTTTCCATGAAACCTCTTCAGATTGATTGTAAACTGACCGGCGCCTTGTCCGCGCAGAATATCCGAGTAGATGTTCCGACCACCATTACGGTAGCGATCAGTACCGACCCGGAAGTGATGCAGAATGCAGCCGAACGTCTGTTGGGTTTGCAGCCGGAAGACAAGCAGAACCTGATTACCGATGTTGTGTATGGCCAGATGCGTCTGGTTATTGCCGATATGACGATCGAAGAGTTGAACTCCGACCGTGATAAATTCCTTTCCAAGGTACGCGACAATATCGATACGGAACTACGCAAGTTCGGTCTTTACCTGATGAACATCAATATCAGCGATATCCGTGATGCCGCCAATTATATCGTCAATCTCGGTAAAGAAGCTGAAAGCAAAGCCCTGAACGAAGCACAGGCCAATATCGAAGAACAGGAAAAACTCGGTGCCATCAAGATTGCCAATCAGATTCGCGAACGTGAAACGACTGTTGCCGAAACACGCAAAGACCAGGATATCGCTATTGCAGAGACAAAGAAACAACAGGAAATATCCGTTGCCAATGCCGATAAAGAACGTATTGCCCAGGTTGCCGTTGCCAATGCCTCGAAAGAGTCGCAGGTAGCCAAAGCCGAAGCAGATAAGAATATCAATATAGAAAAAGCAAATACTGAAAAAGAAAGCCGTATCGCAGAACTAAATTCCGATATGGAAATCAAGAAGGCCGATGCCGGAAAGAAAGCTGCTGTCGGACGAAACGAAGCGAATAAAGAAGTGGCCAAGTCTGATGCCGAACTGGCAGTAACCCAGGCCGAAGCAAGCAAACAAGCCGGTGAAGCAGCAGCCCGTTCGGAAGCCTCTGTGCAAGCTGCTCGCGAAATCGCCCAGCGCGAAGTGGAAGAAGCAAAAGCCAAAAAGGTTGAATCAGCCCTGAAAGCACAAAAGATCGTTCCGGCAGAAATCGCCCGTCAGGAAGCCATCCTGCAAGCTGAAGCAGTGGCCGAAAAGATGATCCGCGAAGCCGAAGCGAAAGCAAAGGCAACTTTGGCCCAGGCCGAAGCCGAAGCCCGCGCCATCCAGATGAAACTGGAAGCCGAAGCCGAAGGTAAAAAGAAATCATTGCTGGCTGAAGCCGATGGTTTCAAGGCAATGGTTGAGGCAGCCGAGTCTAACCCGGCTATCGCTATCCAGTATAAGATGGTAGACCAGTGGAAAGAAATTGCCGGCGAACAGGTGAAGGCATTCGAACACATGCAGCTCGGCGATATTACCGTCTTTGACGGTGGCCAGGGCACAACCGGTAATTTCTTGAACCAATTGGTTAAAACCGTTGCCCCGAGTCTCGGCGTATTGGATAAATTGCCTATCGGCGAAACCGTAAAAGGAATCATTCGTCCGGAAGAAAAAGACGAAAAGAAAGATACAACGAAGAAGTAATATGAGAATTTACACCAGGGGAGGAGATAAAGGCCGTACCGGTATCCACGGCGGCGAACGGGTTGATAAAGACGATATCCGTATCGAAGCTAACGGTACGCTTGACGAAGTGAATGCACAAATCGGTATCGTGCGGGCTTTATTACCTTCCGAACATGAATGGCAGGATGTCTTAGGTAAAATACAACGGGAGCTGATGGTTGTCATGTCGCACGTGGCAACCCCTTCCGCTATCCGCGACAAGAACCCTAACAGTTTATCGGAGGACCTTGTGTCCTTCTGTGAGCAACAAATAGATCTACTCACCGGACAGATGCAGGATAACGGTTTCTTTATCCTGCCCGGCGGTACCCTGATCTCCGCCCATTTGCAGTTGGCACGTACCATTGCCCGTCGAGCCGAACGTCGTTTATGGACATTATACCGGAAAGATCCGCTTCCGGAAGAAATCATGCAGTTCGTGAATCGCCTCTCAGACCTACTTTTCACTATGGCCCGTTACGAAATGTTTCAACAGGACCATGCCGAAGAACGTTGGAACTCTTTCCTCTATAAAAGAAAAAAGAAAGAGTAATCCATATCCGGCAATAGTTAAATTAAACTCTAAAATCTTGCAAATTCACTTTTCAATCGTGAATTTGCAAGATTTATTATTATTTTTGTATTATACTAAGAACAGTAAATCATGTCTATAGATGTAGTAAAACAAGAATTATTGTCGAAGTTGAAACAAGAACATTGTTTCTGGTCGTATAATGAGAGTTCAATCAAAGATGTTCCCGATAATATTTTGATTGAGAAAACTTTGTTGCATCTTGACTTGGAAGAAATAAACCTTTTATTTCAGATATATCCTTTTAAGAAGATCAAGCAGGTTTGGCTGGACTATCTTGTTCCTCAGGAAGAATACCTCTACACGTTGAATCGTTTTTTTGCATGGTATTACTTTAAGGCAAAGAAGCCTGATGCCTATATAAAATCTATGGCAACTCGTCACCTTAATAGATGCCCGAACAACGGCTCATATCGAACGAACGGTATAGCAGGGAAACGCCGACCTTGAACGAAAAGAACTCAACAAGGAGTTTATTACGTCCGGATAAGAGTAGAGACTCGCACACAAGCGATACAACATCGGATAGAGAATGCGGATATAATCCGTAAAATCAGGGAGAATCAGGTGCGGGCATTGCAGGTCATGCTGTCAGGTACTCTTGATAATCTGGAACGTTTTCAGGATACATACGCTGAGAAAATGAAAAAATACGGAAGTGTATAAGGAGAGTAAGAACTCAGACAGGGTGAAACTGACTATCAACGAATAGAATATCTTCGACTGGTTCAAGGAGCAATTCGGTAAACTTCATCTCGGCAGGCAATAAGACCGCATTAAAACCTATCCAGCCGAGAGAGAAGAAAGGGTGAGGAATATAACTTATAACAATTATTTTAAATGATAATTCAGGCCTGCTAATCAAATATTTGCTATCTTTGCTGATGATAAACGTTAAGTATCAGCGAATGACAAGCAGATGGCAATTTAACAATAGAAAAGTGGGAAAAGAGACAAGGCAATCAACATCAGATGAAGAACTTTTATATTTACTTGGAATTTGTCAATGGGTATTTAATTCTAATTGTGGATTCATAATTGAGATGATTGACAAGGAACACCATGACAATTCTAATAAACCGTGGCATACTCTGATAGAATTAACAGCAGGTCAACTTAAGGATTATGAAAATAAAATAACTGAAATAATGGGGGATGATATATATAACTTATTTGATAAGTTAGTCACAAAGAGGAACTCAATTATACATAGTCTTCCTACTGGTGAAAAAGTTGATGACTATGTAATACCTATTTATAGAAATGACTCTAAAGGCATTAATATAAAAATTGATAAAGAATATTTACGCGAATTTATTAAGAAAAACGAAGAGTTATCCGATTTAATTTATAAATTTAGAGGATACTAACATACATAAAGCCACGTCTTTGATAAAAGCATATGAAAATAACTAGATCTTTAGCTATTTTCTTCACATCTATTGATGATTATTGTTGAATAAGTAAAAGGCAATAACCATTTCTTTATCCGGACACAAAGGTATATTCCAAATTACTTTTGACGTGAGTTAATACCGTAACATAAAAGTTTCCTCCATATACAGATTTTTCTTACTTATCATTGAGTATTTATCGAAAAAAAACAATCGTTTTTTTGTAATCGGTTGGTAGATAAGACTTAAAGAGTAGAAAGTTCGGTAGCCGGTAGCGATTTGGTAGCTGTGCGGGTTTCGCTGCATTGCTTCGCTCTGCTCTTGGAACTGATGCAAATATAGGGATTTTGACCGAAAAAGGGAAATGTTTCGGGGATTTTTTATTTTTCGGGATTACCGGATTACAGGAAAAGCATAAAATCAGGAGGCGGTGCAAAAAACGAGGTTGCACCCGTGGTTTTACAAGAAGTGTAAAATGTTGATTTTCAGTGTGTATTTCTGTGGTGCAAGGTGCAGCTATATTTATATATATAGCTGCACCTTGCACCAGCCAGTATCTTGTCCTAGAAAAACTTTACAGATTTATTACTTTGTCCTATCTTAGCTTGACATTATCAGGAATTGAGTGTTTTAGTCCTGCTATGCCTTTACACTTCGGATCAAAGATAGGAACTTCT
>NZ_JAMOKS010000055.1:0-32536 GCF_023656785.1 Parabacteroides caecihominis | reverse complement strand
GGTCGATTTCAGCCAAAATTTGAGAACAAGAACTTTTTCCAGAACTAATTTTCTTTCTATTTACTATACAAAATGTCAAAGATCTTTTTGAGATATGTTTTTACACAGTCTCTCAAGAGGGGAATTAGTTACTCCCGTCACTATAAACAGGTTTATGAAAACCCGTTTCTGTCTTTCCGCCCCGTAGGGGCGAAACAAGATAAATATCAACCATTTCCATCTTGTCGCACCCTTACAGGGTACCTCTGGAAGAAAAGGATTCAAGGGGACCCAGGGGTAGAACCCTGGGCTAATTTGTTACAGGCCTACAGCCTGAAGACACCGTCGCCAACTGGCTCATCCTATAATTAGCAGATAGCTCAAATCTTTCTAAATTGGAACATCCTTTTGGTACGGTTGCCCTGATTACAATTGTATATCACGAGTACTTTAGAACTTTTCTTCAGTGATCCGGTTTTGTTTCCTATTTCATACGAAAGCCCCGGTAGGAAATTCTGCCGGGGCTTTGTTTTTGTCTGTTTTCACTCTTCACAGAGGTAGAACAGAAGAACTTTATTTTATTACTTTAGTATTAATATTAACCACTTGTTCGCCTATCGCAGGTTAATTAATTCCTTACGGAATCGCGCAGTCAACTCTAATTTATTGATTATAAATAATTTCTTATTTTACGATAGCTTTAACTGTTGTTTCTCCTTCAACAGCTACTACAACTATACCTGCAGGAGCTTTGATAACAGCGTCATCAGAAGTGATAACAGTATTAGCAATTGTCTGACCCAGCAGATTGTTGATAGCTACTCTCTTGCCTGCTGCACCAACAATTGTGATCTGACCTTCGCCAGCAACAACCTTCACAGCAGAAGCATTGATTTCATCGTTAGCTGTAACAGTACCTTCCTTGCCAACTTCGATTTCAATTTCACCTACATTGTCACCAACGAACTGAGAAGTAGGAATGAATTCTTGTGCTAACAAAGTTTTACCATCAGCAAACAGACAAGGATGATAAGCTGTAACTGTTACATCATACAAGCTATTCGGCTTCATGTTCTTAACATTTACAGTTAAGTATTTGCCATCCTTCGTATAGTTAGCTTCGTTACCAGCATGAATTTTCACAGATTCTGCACCATCAACCAAGTTGAACTCTACGTTTTCAGGCCCTTCCCACCAATAAGAAGCATTACCGTTGCCATCAACTAAAGAAGTATTGATAGTTTCCCAGTCAGTGATGTTGAATTCACCCTGGTTTTCAGGCATACCGTTATAAGCCTTACGTGCTAAGTGAGCACCAGCTTCACCGAATGTGAAGACGTCGATCTGATTTTCACCTTCCATCAGATATACATTATAACGATACTGATCGCTAATTGTGATGTTTACAAGGTTACCTGCGTTTTCATCTGTACCCTTCTTATCGCGGAATTCACTGATGATCACAGCACTGTTTGTCCAACCGCCTTGCAGATTGAATGTATTGATAGTTGTATTCTTGAAGTGACCATAATATACTTCTTCGTCACCAGCTTTATCTGTACGAACTACTTTCAGATAATAGTTAACAATCATTTTAGGATTGATTACTTTACCTGTACCGTTGAACAACTCTACAGACAAAATATCGCTATTCTGGTTAGAACCTTTACTCTTAGCCAATACTTCAGACATGAAGACATTCTTAGATGTATTCTTCGGAGCCAAGTGACCTACCTGTACTACATAATAGTCAGCACCCGGAATACCTTCCCATTTCAAGACAGCTGTTGCACCGTCGATATCACCGTGTACCATCGGTTGCAATACAGGAAGTTCATCTCCAACAGTCGGTTCTCCAGCGATTGCCAAATCATTCGTTAAGCAGTTAGCCTCTACAATCACTACATTTTCTTTTGCACATGCTGTAGCAGCAGTCGGAGCATAGTGAACAGTAGCAGTAGTAGTGAAAGAACCGTTCACATCAACCTTTACATTTGCCGGAGCTGTCAAAGTAAATGGGTTATCATAATTTACTGTACCCAAAGAAACCTTAATAGCTTCTGTTGCAGTCAGCGGGTTAAATTCTTTACCTTCGATAACAACCTTCACATCAGCTTTTGAATCTACATTAGCTGTGATATCTGTAGCAGGAGTGATTGTAATTTCAGGTTTGTAAATGAAACCATATACTCCACCTTCGTTTACATAATGCATATAATTAAACTGTTCTAACGGATTCAATTCACCGTCTGTCCAAGTCATTACATTTTCGTTAGACTTAACAGTGAACAAATCTTCAGCTCTATGCATAGCTCCGTTTTTAGTAGCTTGATTGAATGTTACAACCACTAAACCTAACACTTCACCATATTGGTTCGGAGTCAGTTTATCAACAGCTGCACCACCATTCAACATATCCTTGATTACATAAGTAAATGCATTCGGATATGCGCTTACATTCGCTTTACGAGTTACATTAACTACTTTTTCCAAGTTGTAACCAGCTACGTAGAAAGAGTCTACTGCCAATGGGTTTACGTAATCACATTCATCCTGATATACCTTACCAAAATATTTCTGGAATTCAGGATATACTAAGTTCGGTAAATTTGTACCAAATGAAGGACGATAAGAATTGTGCATTTCGTCGATAAGGTTCAAGTTATTGATATTACTCCACAGATTAGCACGAGTATCACCATATAAACCTGCAACTACACCAACACCACATAACGGGCAATTGCTTTCAGACTCAACACCTACAGCCCAAACTTGCAATTCATATGTATCAGGATTCCATTCTTTTACATTTGCTTTTTCAGGATCCAAGAAGCCATCCTTATTCGGAACGAACTGTACGTAAATAGGAAGACCTTCTTCACGGAACTGCTTCATCTTAGCATCGTCCAATGTATTGATGCTGATTTCCAATGTATCCGTATTGTTATTTACCCAAGCACCATCTTCACTCAATTTGAAACGGAATTCCTGGTTATCTGTATCATTCTGGTTTGCATTTGCAATATTCTGTAAAGTTACACGAACTTTAGCGATACCGTCATTTCCTGTAGGTTTCAATTCGCTACCATGCAACACCAATTTCTTAACACGTGAAGCATAACGAGAGTTATCCAATGCATCTTTCTTATTATAAGGAGCGAAGAATACATTGTCGGCTGTATAACGACCTACTGTACCGTCAAAGTTTTCGCCTTCATAAGTCAACCACAATGCGCCAACTCTAGCTGCAGCCAATGTCCAGCCGAATTTTCCATAAGCATCAAAACCTAACGGTTTGTAGTCTGCATTCACTGCGATTTTCCATGCTTCTTCACGAGTGATGTCGTTAGTCCATTCTCTCAACGCTAAAGTCAATTTAGAACCTTCTTCTATTACACCACATGAAGAATATTTAATACCGTCAGTTATTTTCACTTTACCATATGAAGTCCACTGATCAGAAGTCATCTTTTCATATGCCAAGAAATCCATCGGATATGTTTTCTGATCAGGAATATTCTTACCCACAACTTCTACTTCTTGTGTCTGGCAATTTTCATTAAAAAAGATATGATCTTTAGCGAAAGCTAATTCAGGAACAGAGTTTGCAGAAATTAATCCTGTTTCAGCAGACAAACGGATAGGATTCAATACATCTGTTTCTGGTAACTTAGCAGCATATTTTCCAGAGAAAGTAGCGATTGATTTCGGTTGGAAATCATATGTTACTTCATCTTCCAACTTAACGCCATCTGATTCTTTTTCAAATTCAGCACGAACAACATCGTTGTTATTTGTTACGTTTGTCCATACAAAAGCATCTTCAGCTGTTGTTTTAGCAGGCAACTTTACATTTTCTGCGCTCAACGCCAAAGTACCAGATGTACAACTCTTTAAACCTAAACCTGCTTCAAAAGATGTTACATCAGCAGTCAAAGCCAAAGTCGGTTCGTCGAAATTCATCTGGAAACCGCTAACAACCAATGCCGGAGCGAAATGGCTCTTAGAACCAGTTTCTTCTACATCCTTAATGGCAACAAAATCAGACCACAAGGTCACCTGGATCAACTTATTATCCAAAGAACCTTCAATAAACATTCTTGCATCAGTAATCGGATCTGTTACAACATCGAACAAATTGATTACTTTATCTTCTACATCAGCTGCACCTGTTTTAAAGATTGCACCGTCAGATTTAAATTCAGCATTAGCAGAAGCAGAACCATTTTTCAATATTTCACTTCTCTTTACTGGATTACCTTCCAAATCAAATACAGCAATTTTAATATGCCAATCAGCAGAAGAAGTTGCAGCCAAACCGAAGTTCTCAGCACTTAACTTAACTTTCAGTTCACGTACATTTGTCATATATTTAGTTGACAAATCGAACATCAACTCACCACTCTGACTGTCACCCAAGAAGATTCCTAAAGAGTCAGTACCACTTTGCCATACCGTAGTAGTGGTATAATTGTTTGTCGGCTTTTCGGTAATATTGGGATAATATACATTAGCTGTAGTAGCAGTTCCATTAAAAGCACGGAAATAAACACCATTACCCCAAACTTTCTTGCCATCTACATTTACAGCCTTACCAGGGAAACCCGGCAGTACGTCATTACCTTCAGCTTCATACAAAATAGGTTTTTGAGCAGCAGTCAAACCTGCGTATTTGGCAGCATCCCATGCAGGAGCATTTTCAACCTGTCCAAATACCGATGCTGAGCCCAAAACCAACATAGCGCTAAGAGTTAGCACTTTTGTTTTAGTAAAGTTTCGCATACGAAAAAATTTAAAATTAATACTATATTTATATGTCTCAAATTTGATTGATTCTATAACAATGACTAGAGAAAACGTTCCTTTTTTCTCGCCATTGTTTTTCGCTTCTTTTATCTTTGTGTTCAAAAGAGCGATTTTCGTACTCACTTTGCTATTCTGTTGATAAGAAAGGATATAGGAAAGAAAAAAATATTTTGAAAATGATTGGAGGATTAAAAGAATATGGTACCTTTGCTGGCGAGAAAAAAGGAACGTTTTTTCTAGTCATTCAATTTTATACTCACGTTTTAGATTTCAAAGCATATATAAATTTCATCTTTCAGGAATATCCTATCCGATGCCTACCCGTCAAAAATGGCTGCCTACCCGTCAGAACCCCGATGCCTACTCGTTTTCAGACCAGTTACTACCCGTTGGGGGAAAAGGTGGTTTTGGGAAAGTGATTGTTAACTACAGTTAATTGCGTCAAAAGCCTCAAAAATTTCCTAGGGTATTATCGGCACGGAAATCTCCCTTCCTATGGTTGTTTTATGAAAATAACCAGCTCCTAATGAAACAATTAAGCCGTTTTTCTCAGCCGAAGTCAATAAACGGTCGACCGAAGATTTGCTTAGAAGGAGGACATGTCCCGCGTCACGAATCTCCGCACGCTTGAATTTTACCGGCATCTCGGCGAAGATTTTCTGCGAAATGAAAGGCATTTTATAACGCAACTCCTTTTTATTCCTCTTCAGGGAAGTGCTCACCACATAGGTGTGTTGCAAACAGATCGTACCGATATGGAAAGCCACTTCGAAATCATCGTCACGGATCACCCAATCTTTTTCCTCACTCAGTGTCTCCCCTTTGCGGATCGCCGTGAGCACCATCCCAATACGAAAGATAGCCAACCGGTAACGCAACACAGCGGAAGCCACATCTTCATGCCCGAACACACGTACGTTATTATATTCTTGTTTGAAATAACGGTTCAGCCGTTTACGCTGCGTATCACTGAAATGCACCCAGGTAGGATGTTTGTCCAGGTGTACGCCGATATCCAGCACCCGTTCCGCCAGGCTATCGAAATAATGGGCCGCCGCCGGAGTGTCATCTTCCGAAGTAAGCGGACGGTATTCACCATGCCCGGCAATCTTATAGACCATCAAACGGCTGAACAAACCACTTTCCGCCGAAGGGACCAGGCGACGGAACATCTCCGGCGTACCCGTCAGCAACATACTCAGTAACGGATAAGAAGCCAGCAGGGAACCGTTCGTCTTGGTGGAATTGCCGATCCGTTCGTGATGAGCCGCCTGGTTCAGCAGATAACCATAGTTGCCATAATCCTGAAACAGCGTGTTGGTCACAGCCTCCATTTCGGTTTCAAACAGGCAGGAAGCATAATGGCTGTTCGTTTCCAGTTGCTCGATCATCCGCGCCAACGAGGTATAACCGGAGATATTCAGATTCATCTGTTTTATCGGTTCCGGATTTTCGGGAGCCAGTCCGGTTGGTTTCTTTCCTCCCGAACGCAGCAGTAATTTCTGATACAATTCATACTCTTCCTTTTTCTTCAGATATTCTTTCACCTCGCAACGTGAATTGTCGTACACATAGCGTTGCCACGAAGCGATCAGCTTAAAAAGGGAGGCGACACAACCCTTCCCGCTTCCGGATTCGCCGATAACTACTCCGTAAAAAGGAGCCTGATACTCTTTCCTCGCAAAGGAACCCTGCACATGGGGCGTTACGCTGCTCAACATGGCCAGCGACGACAACAAGAGGACGCTCCGCTCGGTATCATCGCGGGCATACGCCAGAATGTCCCGGATAAGGGATGGCAACGACTGGAAAAACTCTTCCCGGAAAGGAGGAAGAAGGGTTTCATCCGGTTCTATATCAACGCCTTCGTTCTCAAATTCGTCCGTTTCTTCGCTATCGGGACGATCAGGTAAACTTTTGGGGCTTTTGAGTTTTTGATGCGGTTTCCGGTGCTCGGGAGGGCAATAAGGGTTGCTTCCGTGGGACAAACGGTACCGGGTATAAATATCCGAAACGATACCGGCAATCTCTTTTTCCGTAAAACCCGGTTCGGCATAGCGGCTCAGGCATTCTCTTTTCACTTCGGACTCTTCGAATCCGGCAGCGTTCAAGGCCCCCGAAAGTTTCATGACAAACGTATGGCGATTGCCGGAAGAAAAAGAATTGTCGGTCTCAAACTTATTCATGTAATTACCCAGCGCTCCGTCGGAAGACGGGATGGCTGAAGCCGGAACATGTTTCTGCGGTGCCGGCGGAGCTTCCGCCCTGACAGGTACGACTTCGGATTTCTCTTTATAAAAAGCAGTAGGGTCGTAGCTGACGAAGCATCCCCTGTTAGGATCTTTCCCGCAGTAATCGATCACGATACCGGGCAGGTCGTTTTCCAACTTGCGGCAGACGGTTTCGAAAGCCGGCAGATGAAGGTCGAGGTCGCTGTCCACCAGTATGAAAAGTTTATCGCCTTTGCCCGAAGCACTGATATGCCCGGCTTTGACATAAGGTAACCCCTCTGCCCGGCGGAGAACATCTTCCGCCGAAGTCGGCACACCGTCGATATCGACAATGATGCAACGGCTGTAACGCACCAGGTGTTCGCGTTTTCGTCCCCCTTTCATGATTCCTCCGGCAACAAGCAGCGGAAGTTTCTTTTTACGCTTATCCCCTTCTTCCGTATGCCCGGCAAGATATTCGGCACGGAGGCGGGTGATAGCAGAGGCATACTTTTTACTTCTGATCTGGTCGATGTACTGGTCTAAAGTTATTGTTTGCAGATCGTTGACGTTGAACGCAGAAGCAAAGAAAGTACATTCAACGGTTTGGTTTAATTCCATGTTCATGGTACTAAGTGTTTAGGGCGGACAGGATGCCGCGATGATTATTGGCAACAGATCGTAAAAGGTCTGTGCATTAAGGTTCTCCCAGATGGTCGATCAATACCGCCACCTGCTTAGGTGTGTAAAGTTTCTGGAATTTCACCCATCCGGCAGCTTCCAGTTTCGCTTTCAGCCCGCGCGAAGTGCGTATCCATTCCCACATACGTTGATAGGCAACCATCGGTGTACGACCCGGGAAATACAATTGGGCGAATTCGGTCACTCCATACGCTCTTTTGTAATTTGTTTTTCGCAATACATTTCTTCCATAAGTCTTAAATTTTAAGCGTTATTCAATGATATAAATATAGTGAATAATACAATAAGACGCAAGAAAAAAGAGATATTTATCACCACCGATTAAACCTTTTTTTATTCCGTTTGTCTATATCTCGATTGAGTTGTGTATATTTACATGCCTATTGATAAGTTTTAAAGTAGATACCATTGAAAATATGACGAAGAGAGTGAAGTGGGGCGTTACCGCCGCAATCTTCCTGATGATTGCAGGAATGATTGTTTATCCACAGATAAAGAACCAGTTGACAGCATCAGGCAAGGATTCCGTTGTAGCTCCCGCACCAGGAACAGGCGCACGGAAGCAAGTGCTGAACATTAACGCCGAAGTCTTGAAATTCCAATCGCTGACCGACAAAGTAATCAGTACAGGCAGTATCATTCCCGACGAAGAAGTAGACTTATCCTTCGAATCGTCCGGAAAAGTGGTGAATATCTATTTCAGTGAAGGAACGCATGTGAAAGCCGGCGACCTGCTGGCCAAGATCAACGATAAACCTTTACAGGCACAGCTCAGGAAGCTGGAAGCCCAGATCCCGTTGGCAAAAGACAGGGTATACCGCCAGCGCACCTTGCTGGAAAAAGATGCGGTCAGCCAGGAGGCCTACGAACAGGTAACGACTGAGTATGAAAAGCTGATGGCCGACATCGACCTGGTAAAAGCCAATATCCTGCAAACCGAACTGCGCGCTCCCTTCGACGGGATCATCGGTCTGCGCTCGGTCAGCGAAGGGGCCTATGTCTCTCCGACAACCGTCATTACCAAGCTGACTAAAATATCTCCGTTAAAAATCGAATTTTCCATTCCCGAAAGATATGCAAACGATGTGAAGAACGGAACGATGATCGTCTTCCGCCTGGAAGATTCGAACGGTATCATGCGCGATTACAACGCGAAAGTATATGCCGTCGAAAGTAAAATGGATATGACGACCCGTACCCTGAAGGTGCGTGCCACGTATCCCAATACGAATGAAAGCATTTTCCCCGGCCGTTACACTTCCGTAGAGATCACCAAGCGTGAGATCAAGGATGCGCTGGCTATCCCGAGCGAAGCGCTGATTCCGGAAATGGGCAAGAACGTTGTTTACCTGTATAAAAACGGAGTAGCCGAACCGGCTGAAATAGAGATCGGCCTGCGTACGGAAAGCCATGTACAGGTACTTAATGGCGTACAACCCGGTGATACACTAATCACTACCGGTGTGATGCAGCTGCGTACCGGCATGCAAGTAACAATTGATAATCTGTATTAAATTCCCCTATGGCAAATATATCGGAAACCAGTATAAACAGGCCGGTACTTTCGACGGTAATGATGCTCGTCATCCTGCTGTTCGGTATGATCGGCTACAAGTTTCTGGGGGTTCGCGAGTTCCCCAGTGTGGACCAACCCATTATCTCGGTCAACGTATCCTATCCGGGAGCGAATGCCGAGGTTATCATGAACCAGATCACGGAGCCGTTGGAGCAAAATATCAACGGTATACCGGGTATCCGTTCGTTGAGCAGTGTCAGTAGCCAGGGTAGCAGCCGTATCACCGTCGAATTTGAACTGTCGGTGGATATGGAAACGGCTGCCAACGACGTGCGCGACAAGGTGTCGCGTGCACAACGCTATCTGCCGCGCGACTGCGACCCTCCTACCGTATCGAAGGCCGACGCCGATGCTACCCCTATCATGCAGATCGGTGTACAGAGCAACAGGCGTTCGCTGATGGAACTGAGTGAAATCGCCGAACTGACGGTGAAAGAACGTTTGCAAACGATCTCGAATGTGAGCGGTGTGGATATCTGGGGACAAAAACGTTACTCCATGCGCCTGTGGCTCGACCCGATCAAGATGGCGGGTTACGGGGTTACTCCTTTGGACGTGAAAAACGCGGTTGATGCGGAAAACGTGGAGTTGCCCTCCGGCAGTATCGAGGGGAATACGATCGACCTGTCTATCCGTACACTGGGACTGATGCATACGGCAAAAGAGTTTGACGACCTGATTGTCAAAGAAGACGGAAACAATATCGTCCGCTTTAAAGATGTCGGGCGGGCGGAACTGGCCCCGGAAGACTTGCGCAGTATCCTGCGTAAAAACGGTGAGCCGATGGTTATCTGCGTAATCGTTCCCCAGCCGGGAGCGAATCATATCGAGATTGCCGACGAGGCCTACAACCGTATCGAACAGTTAAAGAAAGACCTTCCCGAAGATGTGTCGATAGAAATGATCTACGACAATACCCGTTTTATCCGTGCCTCCATCTACGAGGTGGAAGAGACGATTTATGTGGCGCTGGCGCTGGTTGTGTTAATCATCTTCCTGTTCCTGCGCGACTGGCGTGTTACGCTGGTACCCTGCGTGGTGATCCCGGTATCCTTGGTCGGTGCTTTCTTCGTGATGTATATCTCCGGCTTCTCCATCAACGTATTGACCATGTTGGCAGTCGTGCTCTCGGTCGGTCTGGTGGTAGACGACGCGATCGTGGTGGCCGAGAATATATATGTCCGCATCGAACAAGGGATGAATCCGAAAGAGGCGGGTATCGAAGGTTCGAAGGAAATCTTTTTTGCGGTAATCTCAACGACCGTTACGCTGGTATCCGTATTCCTTCCGATCGTATTTATGGAGGGGATGACCGGCCGGTTGTTCAAGGAGTTCAGTATTGTGATCGCCGGTTCTGTGACGATCTCTTCGTTTGTCGCCCTGACCTTCACTCCGATGCTTGCCACCAAATTACTGCGCAAGCGGGAAAAGAAAAACTGGCTGTATGTAAAGACCGAACCTTTCTTTGAAGGGTTGAATACTATTTACTCCCGGTCGCTCAATTATTTCCTGAGCCATAAATGGTGGGCTATTCCGATCGTGGTTGTCATGTTCGGTTCGATCGGATATTTCTGGAAAACGATCCGTTCCGAATTGTCACCGCTGGAAGACCGCTCTTCCATCTCCATCAATATGCGTGCCCAGGAGGGTGCCACCTTCGAATTCATCCGCGATTATTCCGACCGGATAGCCGAACTGGCCGATTCCATTGCACCCGAACGCAAATTCCTGACGAACCGTGCTTCCAGCAGCAATGCCAACATCAGTGTGATTCTGCCGGACATCAAAGAACGCGAACGCTCACAGATGGAAATAGCCGAAAACCTATCGGCTGCCGTGAGAAAAGAGACTCAGGCACGTGCATTCGTTCAGCAGCAGTCCACCTTCGGAGGACGCCGCGGAGGTATGCCGGTGCAGTATGTACTACAAGCTCCCAGCCTGGAAAAACTGGCGGAACACTTGCCTACCTTCATGCAAAAGGTCAACGAAAGCCCTATATTCCAGATGGCGGACGTGAACCTGAAATTCACCAAGCCGGAAACGCGCATCGAGATCGACCGCGACAAGGCTTCTTCGCTGGGCGTCAGTACCCGCAACATCGCCCAGACATTGCAGTATGCACTGAGCGGGCAGCGCATGGGATATTTCTATATGAACGGTAAACAATATCAGATATTAGGCGAAATCAACCGCCAGCAGCGTAACACGCCGCTCGACCTGAAGTCGATTTACGTACGCAGCGACAACGGTTCGATGATCCAGCTGGACAATATGGTGTCATTGCTTGAAGACGTGGCACCGCCCCAGCTATACCGTTATAACCGTTTCGTTTCGGCGACGGTATCCAGCGGTCTGAACAAAGGCTATACCATCGGCGACGGCCTGGACGAAATGGACCGTATTGCGGCTGAGACGCTCGACGGCAGTTTCCGTACCGCCCTTTCCGGCGAATCGAAGGAATTCCGTGAGAGTTCTTCCAGTCTGATGTTCGCCATGATCCTGGCGCTGTTGATGATTTATCTGGTGCTTGCCGCCCAGTTCGAGAGTTTCAAAGACCCGCTGGTGGTGATGTTCACCGTGCCGCTGGCTATTGCAGGGGCCTTGATGTTTATGAGTTATTCGGGTATCACGATGAATATATTCAGTCAAATCGGTATCATCATGCTGATCGGTCTGGTGGCGAAGAACGGTATCCTGATCGTGGAGTTTGCCAACCAGCGCCAGGAAGCGGGGTTGAGTATGGCCGAAGCGATCCGTTCGGCATCCACACAACGTCTGCGTCCGATCCTGATGACCAGTGTGTCTACGATCCTCGGATTGGTTCCGCTGGTATATGCCAGTGGCGAAGGGGCACAGGGACGTATTGCGATGGGTGTTGCCGTTGTCGGTGGTATGTTGGTTTCGACCTTCCTGACCTTGTTCATCGTCCCCGCCATGTATAGTTTTATATCAACAGACAGAGCAAAAAAGATATGAGAAGAATCCTGATAACGATACTGGCTGTTTCTGCGGCTTTAGGTGCAAAAGCGCAGGAGGTGTACAGCCTGAAACAATGCATCGAAACCGGATTGGAACGGAACTATTCCATCCGCATCATACGTAACGAGCAACTGATCAGTGATAATAATGCCACACAAGGTAACGCCGGTTATCTGCCTACAATAGATTTAAGCGGCGGATTCAGTGGTACGGTCAACAATAACCGTAACAAACTATCTAACGGTACGACCGAAAAGGAAAACGGAGTGAACAGTGAAACGGGGAATATCGGATTGAACGTAAACTGGACGGTATTCGACGGTTTCGGCATCCAGGCCGAATACGCCCGCCTGAAAGAACTGAAAAAAATGGGTGAACTGGATACCCGCCTGACGATAGAAGATTTTGTCGCTACGCTTTCCGGCGAATATTATAATATGATCCGCCAGTATATCCGTCTGCGCAACCTGCGTTCTTCCCTGGACCTTTCCCGTGAACGTGTCCGTATCGCAGAAGAGCGCTATCATATCGGTTCAGGTTCGCGAATGGACCTGCAACAGGCGCAGGTCGACTTCAATGCCGACAGTTCAAACGTGCTGAACCAGTTGGAGGTCGTACATACTTCCCGTATCCGGCTGAACGAGCTGATGGCACTGGATAATATCGACGAACAGATCGCTTTAAAAGATTCGGTGATACGCCCGAACATATTCCTGGACGAAATAGACCTCTGGCAAAGCACGCTGGCTTCGAACGCCTCCCTGCTGATCGCCCAGAAGAATCAGACACTCTCCGAACTGGATTACAAGAAAGTAAAAAGCCGCGATTACCCGTATGTGAAGCTGAATGCCGGCTATGGCTACACAGCCAACTGGTATGAAGTAGGAGCAACCGACCTGCAACAGCGTTTAGGATTAAATTACGGATTGACTGTCGGATTAAACCTGTTCGACGGACTGAACCGCCGCCGCGAACGCCGCAACGCCCGCATCCAGATAGAAAACAGCCAGCTGAAAAAGCAGGAACTGGAACTGGGCCTCCGTGCCGACATGAGCAATCTGTGGATGGCTTACCGGAACAACCTCGACCTATGGAGCCTGGAAAAGGAAAACGTAATTGTCGCCCTCGAAAACCATCGCATCGCAATAGACCGTTACAAACTGGGTGAATTATCCGGCATCGAATTGCGTGAAGCCCAAATCAGCCTGCTGGAAGCCGAAGAACGGCAATCCATCGCCGAATATTCAACCAAACTCTGCGAAATCTCCCTCCTCCAACTGAGCGGCCAGATATTAACGTATGTGGCACCGGAGCCGGAGAAGGCGAGTTTCTGATTAGAAAAAGGGGAACTATCAATGTTCCCCGCTCTCCCCATCCTCGCTCAATACGATATTTCTTGCCACATACGCTTCATTGCCGGCGGCATCCGTGCAATAAACCATCAGGTGGTAATTTCCTTCGGTGGCGTTTGCCGGTATCTCTATCTCGTGGTGATGGATATGCGCATTCTTTTGTCCGGATACATCCCATGATTTATTATATGCGAATGCTTCCGTTCCGGAAGTTTCCGCCTTCGTATGTCCATGCCCGTCAAAATTGTTATGTATCTCCACTTTGTAGGAGCCGAGCATCACATCATCCTCCAGGTCTAATTCGAAATGAATGGAAGAACCCGGTTTCAGGGCGGCCCCCTCTTCCGGCTCGATCAGGTTGATGACAGGTTTTGTCGTATCGCCCTGTTTTTCATCATCGGAACAGGATACAAACAAAACTGATAAGGCCATGACACTAACTATTGATAAATAAGAGATCGTTTTCATTTGAGTAATTTTTTAAATGGAATTTTAATTAATAATTGGAAGTTACGTCCCGGCTCCGGGATTTCGACCTTCCGGTAAAAACTGAGATGGTTGTAATATTTCGTATTCAGCAGATTCCGGGCAGACAGCGTTAACTCTATATCCGTACCACCGACAGGGATACGGAAACCGGCTCCCAGATGCAGCAGTTGCGCCCCCGGTGTCGGGTCTTCATTTCTTGCTACCCGGTTCTGGTCGGCTATATACTGGTGCTCCGCATAGAAACGCATCCGTTTTTTCTCCCACGAAAGCGTATTCCGCAAAGACCCCGGCGGAGAGAAACTCAACGGGATATGCTCATCACAATTGTAGGTGTACACATATTCTCCTCCCAGTTCATACGTGAAATGCAAGGGTAAGTCCACCTTTACTGAGATTTCTCCTCCGGCAAACAGCGCCTCGGCACCGGTATAGCGGTAAATCTGCCCGGCATGAGGCAGCACAGACCATTCCCCCGTCGGTTTCAAATAGATATAGTTACTGAACCAACTGACAAACGGGGAGACTGTCACCGAAAAGAACTTTCCGAAGAAGGAATAAGCCATATCCAACTGCCATCCCCGCTCGGAATCCAGGTCCGGGTCTCCCTGCTCATGGCGAAACGTACCATGATGCACGCCGTTGGAAGCCAACTCGTTCGCGCCCGGCAAACGGAAGCTATGTCCGATATTCGCCTTCAAAAGATGTTCTTTCACTGGCGACCATACAACACCCAAAGAGGCGGAGTAATCCCCAAAAGTCCTGTCCACCGCATGACTGCGCACTTTATTCCGGTCGATCACCTCCTGGCTATACCCCTGTTCCCGAAGATAAGTCTCCAGATAGGAATCCGTGAAAGAGCTGATATCCGTTTTTCCGATATCGTAACGCAAGCCGCCGCTGACAGACAATACATCGGTCGGCTTATAGGTCGTCAGCCAGGAAACACCTGTCGTAAAACGGGTATATTCCGGCAGCAGAAACGAATAGCCGGCAATCGTATTCCGTTGATATTGCATATCCCAACCAGCGCTATGATCCCACACGGAAGAACCTGTAAGCCGTGCCTTCACTCCCGAACTGAATGTGTTCAGGATAAAAGCCAGCTCCTTGTCCGGGTCCTTTTCCGGTACGGGCTGCGTGCCATAGTGTGTATGAAACCGGCTCCATTCCTCCCGGTGGTTATTCTGATATCCCAGGTCCCATTGAAGCAGCAGCTTCTCCCAGGCATACTCCTGATGAGTCGTAGCCTTCAGATGGTTCACAAAACTATACGGCAGTTCGATATTCCGCGAACTGCCGTCATCCTCCACCCGCGACGGGTCGGGAATGCCATGAGCTCCCGGAAAGAAACCTACCTTCTGATAGGCATTGCTTACCGCGTAATTTCCCATATACCTCCCTTTCCGGTATTGGGTAAACAGGCTTGCATCCCGTTCGAACCCGGCAGTATTCTTCAACCGGCGGTTATGAACGGGGATTTTCTGCGTCAGGTAGACAATCGTATCCGTCGGGATACGGTAATCACCGAAATGCTGCTCCGAATAGCGCAACCTGGTGTACCAACGCTCTTTCTTTACTCCGAGCATCACAGAACCGCCGAACAAACCGTTCACCGACTTACCCAGCAGGCTCACTTCGCCGAATACCTGGTCGTCAAACGGAGGAGCCGCTTGCGTAATTTCTACCACGCCTCCCATCGCATCACTCCCGTAGAGCAACGAGGCAGGCCCTTTCCGTATATTGACCTGTTCCACATTGAAAGCGTCTATCTCAAGCCCATGGTCGGCCCCCCATTGCTGGCCTTCCTGCTTGATTCCGTTCTCCGTTACCGACACCCTGTTGAAGCCCATACCCCGGATCACCGGCTTCGAAAAGCCGGAACCTATATCCATCGAATGAACGCCGGGAAGTTGTTCCAGGGTTTGCATCAGATTGCCGGAGAAATGCTCTTTTAGAAAATCTTTCCCAACCACATCCAGATGAAGCGTCGTATTCCTGTTCCGCAGGTACTGATAGTTTTCAGTCACCACAATCTCGGAAAGCGACACATTGCGGAGTGAATCGGGATTTTGGGCATGAAGGGTAGCTATACAGCATACCAACAGCATACCCGGAATTATTCCGATACGCATAACTTGTTAATTGACAATTGATAGTTGAAAATTGAAAATTAAAGAGATGCAGTCTGCATCTGTCAACAGCCGGCAGGCGGTGCACGCAGGTAATGGGAATAAGAAAGCGAAAAGACTTTCTCATCCGCAAAGGTAACACGCTCGATAGGATTGAGCGCTAACAGGAAATGTAAATCAAATGAATGCGTTTCAAGGAACGGGGAAAGAAAGAAATTACAAATCAGACAGTGGTCGGGATTCTGCGAGTGATGCTCTGTCTTATCCGTGTCGGAAGAACAGCAAACCGCTTCGCCGGGATCATGCCTATGCGTGATCTTCACGACAAAGAACGGCAGCATGGCTATGAATAACAACCACGCCAGAAATATTTGCCTTCTTCTTTCTGCCCTCACAAACTCTTGTTTTACTGAGATTTGAACCTAAAACCGACGACAAATATATAGATATTCTGTTTCAAACAACATTCTATAGATGCTAAATATTGCCAATAAACAAGAATATCTTACTTTTGTGTGACAAATACAAAAAGAGAAATGCAGATCATACCCAAAGCTAATACCCTACGGAAAAGTGTACTTTTATACCGGGGCATCCGTTATCGTAAAGGATACGGTGTCCATTCTCCGTTCGTCTTCAACCTGATCACCAAGGTTATAGAAGAACATTGCTCGTATTATAGCTTTTATGATATAGAACTGATCCGGAAACAGTTACTTTTCCGGGACAATATTATAACCTATCCGGACAGGCAGCAGAAAGGAAAGCTGCGCCGCCGTACGGTCGGTGAAATAGTGGAACGCGAAGCAATCAAGCCCAAGCATGGTGCCCTGCTCTTCCGCCTGGCGAACTATTTCAAGTCGCAAAACATTCTCCAGCTGGGACCGTCGATGGGGTTATCCACCCTGTATCTGACCTCCTACGCCCCCGGATTGAGATGTATTGCCCTCGAGAATATCCCGGAGTTCGCTTCCATCGCCCGAATTGCTTTCGAAAAGGCTGCCCGCAACCCGGTCGACCTGCGGACGGGAACCTATAAAGAACTGCTTCCACAGGCACTGGAAGAGATGAAGCAGGTGGATTTTGTATTTTTTAATACATTATATGAACAACAAAACAACGTTTGGTTGTTTAATGAATGCAGTAAACATGTTCACGACGGTTCAGTCTTTGTTTTTGAGGGAATCAAAGCAAGCCGTAAGATGAGAGAGTTTTGGAAGGAGATATGTTCGCATCCCGAAGTAACGGTGACTATCGACCTCTATTCGATGGGGATCGTATTCTTCAACAAGAAATTACATAAACGCGACTATATAGTCTACTTCTGACGGTGATGCTGTAAGGGCGGTACTGTAAGGGCGGTTCACGAACCGCCCCTACCAACGACACTATATTAAGAATATTGAATAAAAAAAGAAGTATATGAAGAAAAGCCTTATTTATACCGGTGGCGGCGACAAGGGAAAAACCTCCCTTGTAGGAGGCCAGCGGGTATCGAAAGCGCACCAGCGCATAGAAAGTTACGGAACCATCGATGAACTGAATTCATTCATCGGGCTGCTTATCACAGCCCTGGACGATCAGGCCGACATTGATTTCCTCTCTTTCATACAGCATAAACTGTTCACCATCGGTTCTTATCTGGCAACCGACCAGGAAACAACCGAACTGAAGATCGAGAGCAAGGTAACCCCCGAAAGCATCGAACGTATCGAACGGGAGATCGACCGCCTGGACGGTGAGCTGCCGCAGATGAAAAACTTCATCCTGCCCGGAGGAAGCCGTTCCGCTTCGCTGGCGCATGTCTGCCGTACCGTCTGCCGCCGTGCAGAACGCCAGATATACCGTTTGGCCGAAACAAATCCCGTCGAAGAGCCTGTACTTATTTTCGTCAACAGATTGTCTGATTATCTGTTTGTTTTGGCCCGTAAGGAGTGTATTAGGAATAATGGTAAAGAAATTATTTGGGATTATACTTGCATCTAAGAAATATTGTTTTATTTTTGCGGGAAATTTGAGAACCTGACTGTCTTCGGGCAGTTGTTAATACTAGATAACTATGTATTGGACATTAGAGTTAGCTTCGAAGTTGGAAGACGCGCCCTGGCCTGCAACCAAGGATGAATTGATTGACTATGCACAACGTTCTGGTGCGCCGTTAGAAGTAATAGAGAATTTGCAGGAAATGGAAGATGAAGGTGAGATTTATGAATGCATGGAAGATATCTGGCCTGACTATCCAAGTAAAGAAGACTTCTTCTTCAATGAAGAGGAATATTGATGTGCTTTAAAATAAAGTATTGAAATAAAGGCGAGGTAGCGGGCTTGCAGAAGTCCCCTGCCTCGTTTGTTTTTTTGCGGCCCATACAATTTATACCTGTTTGCCGCGTTATTGTAGGGGTGAAACGTCTTTCACTCCGTTAGTTATAGTTTAGATGAAGAGAGTCTTCCTGTTTATTATCGCATTGATTACCTGCACGATGAGCGTGCGGGGGCAGATTGATATGCAGTTAAGCCAATACTTCCTGGGACTGGGATATTACAACCCCGCCTATGCCGGAACGACGGGAGATCTGAATATGCTCGGATTGTTCCGCCAACAGTGGATCGGCATGCCCGGAGCTAGTACATCTTTCTTTGTTATCGCTGATATGCCCTTCAAATTAGGCAGTACGAACAATGGGGTCGGACTGGTTGTAAACACGGAAAGTATCGGATTATTCCAGTATACAAAAGTAGGGGCCCAGTATGCCTATAAGCAGAAATTATTCGGAGGGACATTAAGTATCGGGTTGCAGGCAGGTATATTCAATGTCGGCTTTGACGGAACAAAAATATATATCCCGGCAGATAATGACTATCACACACCCGCAGAGTCAGACCCCGCTTTGCCCACAACAGCTGTGCAGGCAATGGCGATCGACCTGAATGCCGGTATTTATTATTCCCACAAACATTTCTATGCCGGTTTCGGAGCCACTCACCTGACAGCGCCCGAAATGGCATTGGGTGAAACGACTAATTATTATATCCCTATGGGATTAAATTTAGTAGGCGGATACAATATTCAGCTCAGGAACCCGTTGTATGAATTACAGCCCTCTGTATTCCTGAAAACAGACATGCAGAGTTTCCAGGCGGACATTACCGCCCGAATGGTATATAATAAAATGTTTAACGGAGGTCTTTCCTGGCGTATAAACGAGTCGGTAGTAGTATTATTGGGAGCCACATTCGGCAGATTTCAGGTTGGATATGCTTACGATTTCCCTACCACGGCCATGTTAAAAGGGAGTTCCGGTAGCCACGAAGTGTTGGTGCGCTACCAGTTGAAGTTGAAAAAGACAAAAACAGGAAAGAACAGACACAAAAGTGTACGTATATTATAGTATATGAAAAAAGTATTATTAGTACTTATGGCAGTAGCCTTGCTTACCTCATGTGGTAAATCCCTTTCCGGAGCGGGAGGAGAAGTTACCGGGGTAAGATCTGTGGCTTTTAACGAACCTTCGCCCTACGGCATGGTTCTGATCAAAAGAGGTTCGTTCGAAATGGGACCGGCAAACAAAGACTCCTTATGGGGAATCAACCCTGAAACAAAGGGAGTTTCGTTTGATGCGTTCTGGATGGACGAAACGGAAATAACCAACGCCAAATACCGCCAGTTCGTCTACTGGGTGCGCGACTCCATTATCCGCGAACGCCTGGCCGACCCGGCTTACGGTGGCAACGACCTGTTTAAGATCACGGAAGACCGTTACGGCGAACCCGTCACCCCGCATCTGGACTGGAGCCGTCCGATCCCCTGGAAACGGGCGAACGAAGATGAGCTGCGTGCTATCGAAAGCGTTTACTATGTACACCCCATCACCGGCGAAAAACGTCTGGATGAAAAGCAGATGGTCTACAAATACGAATGGTATGACTACACCGGTGCCGCCCTTCGCAAGAACCGCCTGGATCCGGGCGAACGCGTACGTAACACCGATATACAGGTCGATATGAACGAGGTCGTTATGATCTCCAAGGACACCGCCTATATCGACGACGACGGCAACATCATCAACGAAACCCTCACCCGTCCGCTCAGCGGTCCGTGGGATTTCCTTCATACCCGCATCGTAAACGTTTATCCGGATGAAACCTGCTGGGTGAACGACTTTAATAATGCTTACAATGAGCCATACATGCGTATGTACTTCCAGCACCCGGGATATGACGATTATCCTGTCGTAGGTGTCTCCTGGGAACAGGCTACCGCATTCTGCGTATGGCGTACCGATATGTTCAAACAATCGTTGAACTTCCCGGCCGGACAAGCCATCGAGCCGTTCCGCCTGCCGACAGAAGGCGAATGGGAATATGCCGCCCGCTCCGGAAAGAACGAAAACAAATACCCCTGGTCGTCCGACGAACTTCAGAACGCCAAAGGTTGCTTCATGGCAAACTTCAAACCCGGAAAAGGAAATTATACCGAAGACGGTCACCTGATTCCATCCCGCGTAGGCTCTTTCGCCCCGAACCAGTTCGGTTTATATGACATGGCGGGTAACGTGGCAGAATGGACTTCTACCATGTATTCCGAATCGGGCCCGAGCCAGATGAGCGATATGAACCCCGACCTGCGTTACAATGCAGCCAAGGAAGACCCGTATGCGATGAAGAAGAAAGTCGTACGCGGCGGTTCATGGAAAGACGTGGCACAATTTATCCGTTCGGATATGCGCACCTTCGAATATCAGAACGAAACCCGTTCCTATATCGGTTTCCGTTGCGCACGTACACAGATCGGTTTCTCCCGTTCAAAAGGTAAAAAATAATATAAGAAACATACAACATTATGGGAAAATATAGAAGATATAAAAACAGAATTGAAATGTTCCTTTCCAGCGACATGGGAAAGAGAGTACTGAACTTCTGTTACAGCTGGGGAGCATCTATCGTAATCATAGGTGCCATGTTCAAGTTGCTTCACCTGCCGTATGGTAACCAGATCCTGTTTATCGCCATGACGGTGGAAGCGTTGGTATTCTTTATCTCCGCTTTTGAACACCCTTCAAACGAATATCATTGGGAAGAAGTATTCCCCGTGCTGAAATCGAAGAACCCGATGGATCGTCCCGACTTTGCCGGCACAGGCATGTCCAACCTGATCAACTCATCAGACAATATGGATGACGACAATACCTCAGGCGGCATAAACATCAATGTCGGCAACGGCAGAAAAGCAAATGTCGCAAACAACCTGGGCAGAACCTCCGTACTGGGCAACCTCGATGTCAGCGAAGAAGATACAAAGAACCTATCGGAAAGTATCAAGAAACTGAGCGGCGCTGCCGAACAGATCTCCAAGATGGCGGAACTGACCGAAGCTACCCAGAAATACCTGGAACAGCTATCCGGCATGTCCGAAAATATGGAACGTTTCAGCCACGTCACCAACTCGCTGACCAACGTATCCGACACATTGCTTAACTCTTATAAGAGCATCACAGACAACTCGGACGGTATCAACCAGAACTCACGCGGCTACGTGCAGCAGATGGAAATGTTGAACCGCAACATCTCCGGTTTGAATACTATCTACGAAATACAGTTAAAGAGTATCAGTTCGCAGATCGAATCGATCGAACATATCAACGGCGGCCTGAACCGCATCCGCGAGATGTACGACGGTTCGGTAACCGACAGCTCGGTCTTCCGCAACGAAACGGAAAAGATGACCCGCCAGCTGGCCGAACTGAACCAAGTATACAGCCGTTTGCTACAGGCAATGACGGTCAATATGGGTCCGGCAACCGCTTACCAGCAGCCTGCCCCCCAACCGCAACAGCCCAATTACCAGCAACAGCAGCCTAACTATCAGCAGCCCTACCAGCAACAACCGTACGGCTACCAGCAGCAGGCTCCGTATACAAACAATCCCGGACAGCAATCCGGCAGATAATAAACAAACGAAACTGAAAGAAGATGTCCGGAATAGCAAATAATCCCAACTCGCCCCGTCAGAAGATGATCAACCTGATGTATCTGGTGTTCATCGCAATGATGGCACTGAATGTGTCATCGGAGGTTCTCGACGGTTTCGAGCTAGTGGAAGACAGTTTACGCACCTCCATCAGCAACTCGGCTCACCGAAACGAGATCGTGGCAGGCGAACTGGATACCTACTACCAATCCAACCCCGAAAAGGTGAAGGAATGGTACGACAAGGGTAAACAGGTAAAGTCCGCTTCCGACAGCCTGTACAACTACGTGCAGGACCTGAAGCAACGTATCGCGGTAATTGCCGACGGAAAAGATGCCAACGTAAACAAGATAGAGCATAAAGACGACCTCGAAGCCGCTTCACGCATCATGCTGGGCCCGGTTACCGGAGAAGGAAAGAAGCTCCGCGAAGCCATCGACGCTTACCGCGTGATGATGGGCGAAATGGTACAGGACAGTGCCAAGACCCGCATCCTGGAAGCAAGCCTGAGCACTACACCGCCTCACAAGGCTGGGATCAATACCCGCACCTGGGAAGAAGCGTTGTTTGAAAATATGCCGGTTGCCGCAGCCGTAACATTACTGACGAAACTGCAAAGCGATATCCGCTACGCAGAAGGCGAAGTGCTGAACAACCTGTTGAACAGTGTCGACGTAGGCGACTACCGCGTGAACCAGATGACCGCACAGGTCATACCGGAGAGCCAGATCGTCATGCGCGGAAGCCAGTACAAGGCGAACATCGTCCTGTCTGCCGTCGATTCAACCAAACGTCCGGCCGTATTTGTAAACGGCAAGCAGTTGCCGGAAGACAGCCACGGACAGTTCACCGCCATAGCCGGTGCCCCGGGTACTTACCCGATTAAAGGGTACATCGAGATGCCCAATAACGACGGCACCACCATGCGTCAGAACTTCGAAAGCGAATACTTCGTAACGGAGCCGAGTGCAACCGTAGCCCCGTTACTGATGAACGTATTATATGCCGGAATCGCCAACGAGATGCGTATCGCCGTACCGGGCGTACCGAGCGGGAACGTAACGGCCACCATGACAAACGGAACCCTGACACGCAAAGGCGATATCTGGGAGGCCCGTCCGTCGAAGGTAGGTACCGACGCTGTTATATCCGTAAATGCTCGCATGGCCGACGGCCGCAGCGTGGAAATGGCAAAGAATACCTTCCGCGTACGTGCCCTGCCCGACCCGATGCCTTACATCGAGTATAAGGACCAGAACGGCAATATGCGCAAGTTCCGCGGCGGAAACATGACCAAACGGAATCTGATCGAAACGGAAGTGCTCCAGGCAGCTATCGACGATGAAATATTGAACATCAAATTTAATGTATTGCGTTTCGAACTGCTATTCTTTGATTCCATGGGAAATGCCATCCCTGAAGTATCTCAGGGGGCCAGTTTTTCGGACAACCAGAAAGACAGGATACGTCGTCTGACAAGAGGAAAACGCTTTTTCATCAGAGGTGTAGTAGCCAAAGGACCTGACGGCCTGGAACGTACCCTCACCCCGATCGAAGTCATTGTAAATTAAGTAGGGGCGGTTCGCGAACCGCCCTCATAACAAATATAAAATATGAAACGTTTTTATTACATACTGGCAATTGCAAGCGCCCTGTTCTTTACAGCTACCTCCATACAGGCACAGGAAGAAACAGGAAACACCCAGCAACGGGCAAGAAGAAGCCCGCAGGCCACCCGCGGAGAACGGGCTAATGATAAGAAAGACACCGGTATACCCGAACTGACCGTGCGGGCACAGGATATGAACGAGCGTATGACACAGGAAGTGGGCAACGCCCGCTGGATGCGTGTCATGTACCGGCAGATAGACCTGATGAAAGAGAAGAATGCTCCTCTGTATTATCCGGTCACCCCGATGAACGGACAGATGAACCTTTTCTCCATCATCTTCAGTCTGATCAGCGAAGGTAAAATAGACGCATACCAGTATGAAGACGGTTACGAAGATTTCAGCGACAACAGCAAGATCAACCTGAAAGACATGCTCGACCGCTTCGGCATCTATTACGAGGAAGTACCCGGACAGGGTAACCAGGGAACTACTTTCGTAATCAACGAAAGCGATATTCCTTCCGAAACCGTCCGCTCCTATTATGTAAAGGAAGCCTGGTATTTCGACCAAAATAACTCCGTATTCGATGTAAAGACACTGGCCATCTGCCCGATCATGACCACTTCAGGTGATGTCGGCGAGTTAACCATGCCCATGTTCTGGATTCCTTACGAAAGTATCCGCCCGTATATCAATACGGCATTTATCATGACATCGAACATCAACAATGCCATGACCTTCACGCTCGACGACTATTTCCGCCGCCGTATGTTCGAAGGCGAGATCTACAAGACACAAAACCTGATGAACCAGCCGTTGATGGCTTACTGCCCGACTCCCGATTCCATCAAGAAGGAACAGGAGCGCATCGAAGGCCAGTTGGTTGCCTTTGAGAAGTCTCTCTGGTTCCAGCCTGACACAACCCAGGTAGAAGATCCGAAAACAGCTAAAAAGGCTAAAAAAGCCTCTGCCCGCGGACAAAACGGAGCCACTACCGAAAAGGCAGTCAAAGAAAAGACAGTAAAGACAAAAGCTCCGAAAGCCGAGAAATCCTCTCCCGTTCGCAGCGTACGTCGCAGAAGATAAAATAAAGGATATAAAAGATAATGCCTGGTAAATAACCGGTAAATAAGAGGAAAACAGTGAATAGCCAGATTGTTCACTGTTTTTCTTTATAAGGAATACAACAGCCTGAAAATCATCCGCCGCGAAAACACCGTAACTAATACAACGACAAATCCGACATTCTCCGTTTCCGGTCCTTTCAAATATTAACTAAATACTTATCTCTTATTCCACTAATAACTATTACCTTTGTATCAGAGTGAACTTTATTTTATTAATGCGTAGACCCAAATACGCAAAAACAGAAGTATGTTATTCCTGTTTAGCTTGCATTCGGAACTTCGGTTCCTGTCGTTGTAACCCCCTTTGATTAGAAATGCAAACAAAAGGAAAGGCATATTTGTTTATTATAAAAAGTATGGTGAAGGGATACATATTATATATATTCGGATTATTGTCCTTATTATTTCAGGGATGTACAACCGGAGAAGAGTTGAAAGATAATTCACCTCCCTTGGGAAACAAAATCCAATTTGAACTTTTCACGAAATCCGTTTCCTACGGATTACCCGTAACCCGTGCAGCTGCAAACGAAAATGCACTCGATCAAACTCCGTGGGTATTGGTATTTACCGGCACTAACGGTAATGCGACATTCGCAGAGGCTGCCCAGGCGGAATATAACAACGGCAAATCATACGTTTTCCTGGATATACAGACAGGTCCCTGCCAGTTATTGATACTGGCTAACCCACAAGATAAGTTTTATATCGGGAACACGGCTTACGATTACAGCGAGGCAGGATTTAATGCGGCATTGAAAAATCCCACTGTCCGCACTCTTCAATATGCCAGCGAAAATATATTGACGAAACCGCTGGCTGATCCGCAAACCAGTGCACCTTTCGTGGGTGAGAAACTCAGCATGAACACTCTTGTCAGTGTATCCGCCATCAACGCAACGACAAGGATACCGACTGCCGAGTTGAAGCGTGTTGCAGCTAAAGTCGTTGTGTCGAGTACAGCCGCTGAGTTTACACTGCAAGGCATCACAGCCGTCGTCAATACACCGAAACATTCGAGAGTGTATAACTGGAACAGTTTGCTCACTTATTCTAACACAAGCCTGATAGAATACCGCAGCAACACGTCTTACAGTCCCGACTTCATACAAGCCGCATCGAACAGTACGGCAAACGACCCGGTTTACCTGTATGAATCGGCCTATAATGAAACCAATAACGATACCTACCTGATCATCAGGGGGACGTATAGGAACCGTGAGTCTTATTACAAGATGGGCCTGGTGGCTAACGGCGCACAGCTCGATGTGGAACGCAATTACTCATACGAGTTTACCATTACTTCTGTGGATGGATACGGATATGCGACGGTGGCAGATGCAAAGAAATCAATCGCCTCGAATACAAGCCTGAATTATCAGGTTCTTATACAGGACAACTCTGGGTATGAGATACAGGCGAATAATGATTATTATCTCGGCGTAACCAACTCGCATTACGAACTATATGCACCGCAAAACAATACGACCGAATATGTGGCATTTACGCTGGTGACTGACTGCAAAACGCCTTTCCCCGATAAAAGAATTATAAGGTCACTGACTACGGGTATGGAGATCACCGCTCCGTCGGATGGGCTGATCCCCCTTTCAAGTACCGCCCCGTATAATGTCAAGATAAAAGTCGCGAACAATTTTACCGCAGGCGAGATCGAAGTGCATCTGGGAAGCCTTCAAAAGATCATAACCGTCCGACGCCATACACCAGTAAGTACCGGAGCCGTGATCAGCGATTTTATTCCGGATGCCGGCAAATACATCTCGGCCTATATCGAAAATTATCCGATGATCGACAGCAGTACGCCCAATCCGAACAATTGGCTTCAACTTTCACCCGGAGGGGAAGCGGTCCGTAATGATCCACACCGCATCACGGTCGACAATGGATTGATCGATCTGCATGTCAATGGAAGCGGCGAAGGCGATGCGTATGTATCGATGAGTAAAAACAACGTGGAACAACGAATAAAAGTACATATTACTACATTATAAGACACGATGTACTTGATGAATATATAGCTTACACTTTAGTTTTTAGTTTTAATTATGATTATAAATACACTGATGAATAAAAACATACATTTCTTATTACTGCTTTTCTGCTGTCTCGTCTCCTTTGTGTCCTGCACAGACGAGACACCTCAAAAGCAGACAAGCGGAGTAGCACATTTGTATATCAAAGGTGGTACGCTTTACGATTCCAATTACCCATCCAATGCGGAACTCGACGACAAGATCGTAACCCTTCGTATCCTGGGGTTCGACGCAATGGGAATGTGTGTCAGCAACAAACGATACGAAGCGAAAAAAGGCGATATCATCAAGCATGAGATCCAGAAAGGTACTTACGATTTTGTATTCCTCGCCAACGAACCGTATCCGGAGAATACATCACCGTTAAACGGGATATCATTCTATTCCGACCTTCAAAGCATCTCGTACCCCGCATCGGCAGTCAACTCTTCGGACGAAATCCCGATGAGTCAGGAAATAAAAGACGTTGAAGTGCTCGGCAACGAGGGCAAATCGAAGATAGGCGATGTTATATATGATCCGCTGACATTGGGTCTCAGCCGGCTCGCCACCCGTATCGATATCCAGCTGGAATCCAACGAAGACCTGACAGCCGATTTCAAAGGCGTAACATTCGAAAAGATCCCTGCTCAAGTACCGTTACTATCCGGCGTGAATACCTCCGTTGCCAGAGACATCACCCGGCAATTCACCGTGGGGCAAGATTATTTTCAACAGATAGCACCCACCACTGAACAGACAGCAAGGGGAGTGATATGGGTTCAGCAAATGACCCGTTTCATCCTCCCTTTCAGTAATTTCACGCCGACAGATGAAGGAGATAAGGCTGTGATATTTACCGTTAATTTAGAAAACCAGTACAACCCCTCCGCCAAGCTGAAAATACACACAGCAGGAGTCGACGGAGCGGAAAAAGATAATTATACCCTTCCCCGCGATGCGGCACTATTGGTAAAAGCATCGGTTACACTCCCGTTCGAGCTGAATATATCAGTCTCCAACTGGGGAGAAAAAAAGGGAGACTGGCAGGTACAGGACCGCTATCTGAACGTTTCGCAGATAGAAGCCGACATAACCGATTTCAACGGGGCACGGATCACCTTCTCTTCCAATCTGACGAAGGTGCACGTATTGCCTAACGTGTATATCGGCACTTCCGGTACGACAACCAGGTTGACAGATGAAACATTCAACGACCTGCCGCTCAAAGATGGAGATACCAATAGTTATGAGAATCATATAGAATACAAAACCTCCCGTTTTGCGTACACCTACGGTAAGAACTCGAAGGAAGGATTCGGTTATATGGATATTTTGCTCGACGAATATAACCAGATAGGCGAGCAGACATTCCGCCTGATCCTTTCGGCAGAAGATCAATATGGAGGCAAGCTGCAACGGGAAATTACCGTCCGGACAAAACAGTTGGGCTTCCGCTTTAGCCACATGAGTTTTGATAGTCCCTATGTAGGCGCATTCTTCCGCGACGCCGAAACCGGCGAACGGATTATTACCGGACAAAAAGCAAGGATGGGAAGCAGCAGCGAACTGGCAAAATGGACTGCATGGGTAGAAAACGGAGAGGATCAGGTGATCATAAGCACTACCCCCAGTTTCGATCCGAATGTCGGAACCGACTCGCCCGGTGATCCTGAAAAATATCCTGTTGTCCCTAATGAGTATAAATATGAAGGAGGTACATATATAACAGGAAGAGGCCGGGTTTATTTCCGGGTAGGCTGGAAGACGGCGAACAACTCGGAAGCTTCCGGACAAGATAACCTGAAGAAACCCAGATATGCCACTATATATCTTGAACACGACGTCTCCTGGGGAAAAACGGCAGATATTATTTACGTCAGACAGGGAGAAGCCGACGATTATGTGATGCGTCCGGAAGACAATATCGGACAAGGTCCTTTAGCCGACAAAAGCCGTAGCCGGGCAAAAAAAGTATCCAACTTTAATCTGACGGCTGAACTATTCCTGAATGAAAGTAACAAAACGAACCGATATTCCGACCTTTCGAAAAAAGGAGCCAAGTTCGTAAAATACCCATCACAGGCCGGTGCTTTATTTCAATGGGCTTCGCCCACGTTCCCCCGCCGGGCCTACAATCCGGCATACCCAAGTACGAATAACCTGGGAACTGACTGGAGCGAAATAGAGTATCCGCGTCCCATCTGGGATAACGTATCGGGAGAAGATATTACAGGGAATATAAAAGAGGATTTCGAACTGTGCCCGCCCGGCTATCATCTTCCGTCGGACGGATATACCGACCAGGTGAGTTACAACGGCAAATATCCCAATTTCAAGCGGGTTGACGGATCCAACAATTACGATTGCGACTACGAGGGAAATCCCGCAACACCGATTAAGGAAGAGTATGAAGCTCAAATAGAATATTCGGAATGGCGTCAATCGATGTGGCTGAATCCTATAGAAGGAGATATCGGTAGTTGGACAGGCTCCCTTCGCTTATATCCGGACAGGATAGTAGAACGTTATATTACCTCTCCTGACTATTCCGGGAATGTGGATGACAATAATCTGAAGCAACGCATAGGTTTCTACGCCGACGGCTACTTCGATCGGCGCCCGATCCGGTATCAGCCGGACGGAAGTTCAGCCACAACGCGTTATGCCGTTTCGCCGGAAACGGCACAGGCCGCCTATAGAGGATCTCTCATTTTTAATCCGATTACCAAGGCTTCCGTCTTCCTGCCGGCAGCGGGACGAAGAAGCCCTAATTACGAATTAGGAAAATTGTACTACCCCGGAGAAACAGGGTACTACTGGACTTCTTCAGCCTCTGCAGAGTTTCAGAATACCGAAAACAGCAATGCCTGGACGCAGGAATATAACAGTTGGAGGCCCGGCAGTATATCTACCCCGTCACTGAATGCCTCTTCCATCCGCTGTGTCAGGGATTAAACGATACTCCAATCATTTTCACCAAACAGCTTCCTGCTGCATATAGCAGCAGGGAGTATCCGGCGGTAATCGCTAGTTGCTGCCGGTAACATTGCCGGAGTTTTTCCCCGGATCGTTTTCGTACCCCGAGAGTGTCAACAGGGCCCCGATCGAGGCCAGGACGATTTCTGTACGGTCCGCCCACAAAGCCGTCATCCCCAGTATCACCAGGTAACACACGAGCCACCTCCGGCTGATTACCCGGCGTAACCACTTTCTCTTTCTTCTCATCTCTCTCCTTCTTTTTCAGGTTCAACAAAAAGCCCAGCAGGGCTCTGATAAATTGCAGGATTTGTCTTAATTTATTCATTGTCATAAATGTTTAATCTGTTATTGTCAAAATCAAGCCGCCCTTCCCCGCATCCAATCATACATATCTTTTAATGTGATGATCTTCCCGGTTATTGCAATCAGGTTACGACGGTATAACTCCCGGTTATCGCCGTTTTGCTCGCTGATATAGGGGCTGTAGGCTATCTCTTTCGCATAGGCTTCGGGCTGGCGGCTGAAACTCCAGGCACGGTGGTAGCCGGTACGGATCAGACGGGCAAAATCCAGGAATGAGAACTCTACACCGGCATAATGACGGAAATAATGTACCCCGCTGCCCCCTTCTATCTTCGCTCTCTCCCCATGCCAATAGCCGTTGGATGCCCCGTACCCCATGATACCGAAATAGTTATGATGTTCCCTGGCCAAATCCGAAGTACCCCACCCGCTTTCAAGTGCCCCCTGCGCCAGGATCACCACCGGGTTCATGTCATATGTCCAACCCGCCTTCTCGGCTGCCGGCAGACAAGTCTGTAAATACTGTATCTGTTTATCCATTTTATATGATATTAGTTAGTACTTTATTTGAATATGTGCATAATAATTCGTATATTTATTGATATATAAACCTTCAAATACATACCGTATGGAAAATTCATTCAATCAAAACAGAGTATGGGGATGGGGCGAGCTTGCCCTGCAATACTTTCCCAATATTTCACAGAAAAGTGCCACGATGCAATTGTTGAAATGGGTCCGCGTAAGCAGGGAGCTCGTCGACCAGCTGGAAAAATCAGGCTGGCATCCCGGCAAGAAATACCTCACGCCCAGACAGAAGGACTATATCGTCCGACACCTGGGTGAGCCGTAAAAACGGCAGGCAGGCTATTCAATCTCCGGGCGGTCTCCACCACCGCCTTCCTCCCCTTTTCCTTCCTCCTTATCCGACGGATCAGGAATCTTTTCGAAAGAATAATTACTGATTGCATCACGCAGCATCTTTCCGGGACGAAACACAATCCGTTTGCTCTTGATCAGCGCCTGGTTAAACTCCTTTTTCGTCGTCGTACCGGTACTGCCGAACTGCAACTGGAAATTCCCCAGCTCGCCTACCTGTACCACCTCCCCTTTTCCCAAGCTACGCTTCATTACCTCGATCAACGAATCGAGTATCAACCGCACGTCACCCGGTGAAGCAGTGGACGACAGCGAGATCAGATCGCATAACTCATACATACCACACGTCCCCGCCGCTTTCGCGTTAGCATAAAACAACTTGCTGTCTACCGCAGCCCCTTTGCGCATGTCCTTGCGCAATACTAATGTGTACTTTGCTGGCATAATCATACTTTTTAAAGTTAAACCCCTTGTTTATTAATCACATAACAAAGATACAACCGGCATGCCCCAGAGAACGGAAAGGGACGGAAGGAGGGGGACAGAGTGGAAAGAAAAGGAGAATCGGGGAATAAAAAAATCCCGGGGAAACTTTCCCGGGATTCTATACAGTCTATTATATTGGATTACCTTAAAGTCGTTCGATCTCTTCAATCGGTAAACCCGTACAAAGGGCAATCGTTTCTATACCGATACCCTGCTTTTTAAAATTTGCAGCAATCTCGCGCTGTTCTTCGGCTTTCCCTTTCGCAAACCCCTTCTCCATGCCTTTCTCCAGGCCCTTTTCCATACCTCTCGCCAAACCTTTTTCTTCAGCTTGCTCTATAGCATATTCCGTTGTGCATCGCCAGTCACGGTAACGTTTCAGGAGTTCGTCATATACATCACGTTCATGGGGAGTCATTGCATTCACGTTGGCTGCATCGAGTATGCGACGGAACGCTTCGTTTTCTTCCTTAAAAGGAGCCATATCAAATATATTCATATTCTTCAATATAAAAACTAACTTTTCAAGAGGGGTCACACATTCCTCTTTCTCTAAATTAAACAACTCAAATGAAATATAGACCTGTTTCAATTTGAGTTCTCCAAAAGTTTCACCTGTCACCGCATTCGCCAGTACCACGTCCGTACGCCAAGAGTGGAACTCCGGCAGGCTGAAGTTTAACAGGTAGATACCATAAACCGGCAGTAGCCCATACTTCCAGTCCGAACCGATCTGTCCCTGACGGGAGATCATTCGACAAATGTAATAAAATCCGCGGTTAAAAAAGTAACGTTGAGGGCAATTCTGTAATATATAATAACTTCCAAATAATCCACTAAAAAAGAATCCATTCCAACAATTTTTTCGCTCGTCGGGACACGTGCTCGCGCCCCTTGCCGCTAAGGCGTTCCCCGAGCGATGA
>NZ_JAMOKS010000054.1:0-33560 GCF_023656785.1 Parabacteroides caecihominis | reverse complement strand
AGTTCTTTTAGAACTAAGGTAATAACGCCAACTAAATATACGCCAGGCTCTAAATCGCTTTGTAAAGTTATATCCAAAATAAAGAACAGACTTTTGTTTCGCCAAAACATTGTCTATTAATGTTCAAATAAAACCATCAATTATGTTGAAAAACTTTAAGCCTGTAGGCTTATTGCTGTTAGCCGGTACACTAGGTATCCCCGGATATGCGTCTGCGGATACGGTTACAGCAGGGCCGAGAACTAGTATTTCCCAGCAAGACGGAAAAGTTACGGGAACAGTTGAGGATGAATTCGGTCCCGTTGCCGGAGCATCTGTAGTAGTGAAAGGAACAACAAATGGTAACATTACCGACATGGACGGTAATTTTACTTTGGAAGGTGTGAAAAGTGGAGATATCATCCAGATATCTTTTATTGGGTATGCAACTCAGGAAATCAAGTACACTGGGCAAGGAACTATCTCTGTTAAATTAGCAGAAGATACCCAGAAACTGGATGAAGTGGTTGTAACTGCCCTGGGTATGAAACGCTCAGAAAAAGCCTTGGGTTACGCTGTAACTGAATTGAAAGGTGATGAATTGAAAACAAATGCTATTAACCCGGTAGCTTCTTTGCAAGGAAAAGTGGCTGGTGTTGAAATTGCATCTTCTGATGGCGGTATGTTTGGTGCTACTAAAATTCAAATTCGTGGGGCTTCCACTTTGAACGGCAACAACCAGCCTATTTATGTTGTGGATGGCGTTATTCTGTCGAATGATTTGTCTGGTACCGGTTCTTCCGACTGGGATTCGAATGCTAATGACTACGGTAATATGCTGAAGAACCTGAACCCGGATGACTTTGAAACTGTATCTGTATTGAAAGGTGCTGCCGCTACTGCTTTGTACGGTTCACGTGGTTTGAACGGTGCAGTTGTGATCACGACTAAGAGTGGTAAAGGTGCTACCGGTTTCGGTGTTTCTGTTTCTCAGACATTCGGTCTGGATCGTGCACACGGAGGTATGGAGCGTCAAATGCTTTATGGCCCCGGAACGATCGGTGGAGATATCAGCTACGGAGAAGTGAATGCGGACGGTAGCTATAAGAAATGGGATCAGAATCAATTCCGTTTGAACTCAAGAGGGGAGGGAACCGTTATCGGTGCTTCAACCATGTTGTGGGGACCGCGTTATGACGGTCGTCAGATTGAGAACTACGATGGCACAATGACTTCGTATTCACCGATTGAGAGCAATATGTCGGATGCTTACCAGACCGGGTTGAACTCAAATACCAATGTGTCTGTTCGCGGTGGAAACGAAACAACTAATTATTTTTCTTCTATCTCTTACAAGAAGGCTAAAGGTATTGTTGAAAATAATGATTTTGAACGTTACTCTTTGTTGCTGAAAGGTTCTCATAAAATCAGTAACCGTGTAGATGTAAATGCTTCTATCAGCTTTGCAAACTCTACACCGAAGAACGCACAGATCAATATTGGTGAAAGTTTCGCAACCGGAACTTATTCAACAATGTACGATACTAATTATTTCCGCGATAAATATCTGGGTGACCATCATACTGGTCTGGCCAGCAATGACTATGGCGATAAGTATGGTAGTGTGCCGGGTAAGAGTTTGTGGTTTAAGATAGACAATAACGATAAAACCCGTAAGGAAACTGTTGTTCGTCCGACTGTTGAGATCAATGTTAAGATGTTAGACTGGTTGTCTTTCCGTGCTGAAGGTAATATGAACTATTATTATACCAGCTGGGAAGATAAACAATTAGGCGAAGGCTACAATAACAAAGGCGGTTTTTACGAAATGGGTCAGGAATATAATAAGCAGACTACTTTTGGCGGAACTTTCACCTTTAACAAAGATGTAAAGGATTTCCATATCGGTGGTTTCCTTCGTGGTGAATACTATACGACAAGTGCAGCTACTCAGACATCTAAAACAGATGGTGGTCTGGCTGTTCCCGGTCAGTATTTTGTCGGTAACTCTTTGAATACCTCTAAAACGACGGCAGAAATTAAAAATACAAAACGTATTCTTTCAGCGGTAGCTGCTGTGAACCTGAGTTGGAAAAACCAGTTGTTCCTGGATATTACAGGACGTAATGACTGGTCTTCCGGTTTGATCTATACCAACGGAACGGGTAACTACTCCTATTTCTATCCGTCTATCGGCGGATCATGGTTGATCAATGAAACATTCCGTGATCAAATGCCTGAATGGATCAACCTGGCTAAGATCCGTGGTTCATGGGCACAGGTAGGTAACGATGCCAGTCCGTATTCTATTTATTCTTATTATACATTAGGTTCTTTATTGCAGCCGGATGGTTCCAATATCTTTACGAACTATTGGAATGATGATAATAAGAAACTGTTTAGCCCGAACCTGAAACCTGAACGTAAAAATTCATGGGAAATCGGTTTGGACTGGCGTATATTCGACAGCCGTATCGCCTTGGATGCGACTTACTATAAGGAAAATACGACTGATCAGATCATGACAATTGCTATCCCGTCCGAATCAGGTATCAGCAAACAGTTGATCAATGCAGGTAATATCCAGAACTCCGGTGTTGAAATAGCCTTGAATACGATTCCTTTCAAGAACAAAGACTGGGAATGGACATTGGACTTCACATTTACAAAGAACTCGAACAAGATCGTTGAACTTCACCCGAACGTAGCAAACTATATTGCCTTGGAAGGTGATGTGGCTTATGGTAACTACCGTGTAGGTTCTGTTGCGATTGTTGGTGGTTCTTATGGTATGTTGATGTCTGATGCAATGCCTAAAAAGAATGAAAATGGTGAAACCGTATTGACATGGCGTGATTCTTATCGTTCTGCATTTGCTCAACGTAGCGGCACTGCTGAAGAAGTAGGTAGCCTGGTTCCGAAGTTTATGGGTTCTATTGCTACAGGCGTAACTTGGAAAGACCTGAGTTTGCGTGTTGCCCTAGATGCCCGTATCGGTGGAAAGGTAGCTTCTTATTCTAATAAATACGGACAGGCTTATGGATTTACCCAATCTTCTTTGGACTTCCGTGATGAAGAACATGGTGGTATTACCTGGACTTCAAACTACGGAGATTCTAAGGGTATGACATTCCATGACGGTGTGATTCCTGAAGGTGTATTCGAAGCTGGTACAATGGCTACTTGTGTAGATGGTGTTAAACGCGACTTGGGCGGCATGAGTTTTGCTGATGCTGTGAATAAGGGATATTTGGAACCGGTACATGCTTCTGATTATCACTATTGGAGCAACCAGTGGGGCACTGGTACTATAAACGATTACTGGGTACATGACCTGAGTTATATCGCATTACGCGAAATCACATTAGGATACCGCGTACCGAAGACCATCGCCTCTAAAATAGGTGCAAAGGGACTGAACCTGTCATTCAGTGCAAGAAATCTGGGTTATCTGTATAACTCATTACCAAACAATATTAATCCGGAAAGTGTGCGTAGTAACAAATCGGCTGAGTTCCGTGAACGTTCAAACAGCCCGATCACATCCAGTTATATGTTCACTATCAATTTGGATTTCTAATTAATAAATGAAGCAAATTATGAGATATAAATCTTTTTTAGCAGCAACCCTGTTAGGAACTTCTCTGATGGTAGCTCCGGGGTGCCAGGACGATTTCGCTAAAACAAATACCAACCAGTCTGCTATCACGAAAGCAGATGTGCGCTATTTGTTTACACAGATGTTAAGTGAATTCGAACCGTCGAAATACCAGCAATGGTTTTATAATAATCTGGCTTATACATTGCGTTGGACGCAAGCTAATGTGCCTGATGGCGGTAATACTTCTTCTTTGAACCTGATGGGTGCTTTTGAAGGATCGCAGAGCCAGGTTATTAATGTGAAGTTATATGCTGAAGAAATCAAGCATGTGTTATCGTTAATGGATGAGAACGAACGGGCTACTTATGAAAATATCAATGTCCTGGCAAATCCGTTATTGGTATATCTGGGTATCTTCGGTACGGATATGTATGGCTCAATCGCCTATACGGAAGCGGGCAGAGGATTGCATGAAGAGATCCTGACCCCGGCTTTCCAAAGTCAGGAAGAATTGTTCCCTATTTGGTTGGATCAACTGAATGAAGCGATCGACGTGCTATTGGCAGACAAACCTAACCAGGTGAAGTTGGATGCACAGGATTTCGTTTACAAAGGTGACACCAAGTTATGGGCTAAATTCGCCAACTCCCTGAAATTGAAGATAGCCGTTCGTATGTTGCATGTTGATAAGGCAAAGGCACTGGCTATTGCTGAAGAAGCTGTGAATAATAAGGCTGGCATCATGTCAGGTTTGGATGATGATTTCATCTATTGCAAAGGTTCTCAGGAATATCACTTCGGAGATGATGTACTGGATGGGCAGAGTAAAGGTATCGGTTCTAAACAACTGATCAACTTCCTGGTTGACAATAAAGACCCGCGTGTTCGTTTTATTTTCCAGAAGAATGACTTTAACTCTAAAGTGGTACAGGCTTTCCTGGATAATAAGAAAGAACTGCCTCCTTATATTAAAGAAGTGGCTGAGATCAAAGACGGTAAATTTGAAGGTTGGAAAGCTCCGGGTGAACCTTGGGTTCGTTACTTCGGTAGTCCGGTGCAGACTTCTGCCAGAGAAAATGCTGAAATAAACAACGCTTATTTCAATTACGACAAATTTAAACTGCCTACAGAAGACGGTGGTGAAAAGCAGTATTATCCGTTGGCTCGTATGAACCGTGAAATGTTGCAGGGTCAGAAAGACTATACTTTCCCTGATGCTCCGGGTGTTTCTGCTACGATCGACGATCAGGACCGTGCATGGTATGGTTTACATTACTCTTCTGCAGAAGTAGCTTTGTATCTGGCCGAACTGAAATTGCTGGGTGCTAACTTGCCTGGTTCGGCTGAAAGCTATTATCAGGAAGGTATCCGTCTGTCTGTTCAGGAATATGACAAACTGGCTTCTTTGAATCAGATTCCGTATTATTCTAGTGTATATGACAAAGAGTTTGAAAAGACTATCAAACTGGAAGATGGTGAAATCGATGCTTTGCTTGCAAACGAGAAATACAAACTGACCGGTTCTACAAAGGAACAGTTGGAAAAAGTATATATCCAGCAGTATGTTCACTTCCTGTTGTTCCCGAATGAACAGTTCGTACAGGTTCGTCGTTCAGGTGTTCCTATGAAAGATAGTAAAGTATTGGCATGGGAAAACTTTACAGATGACGATGCAAACTTCCAGATCCCGCGTCGTTGGACTATCAATACTCCGCTTCAGAGTGATTTGATGTATAATATAAAGAAGACTGCTTATGAAGCACAAGGATTTACGACTGGTACACAAGATCCGGCTACATTGAACCGTGAACGTGTATGGTATGATAAGGGAGCACCTAACTTTGGTGAAGGTCCTAACTTTTAAAGGTATATCTTTGTAAATAGATAAATAATAAAGAAGAGGGAAGGATTATCAATATTCTTCCCTCTTTGTCTTTAAATCATACAAATAAATATGAAATATCAGATCACATTCATCATTTTATTGATCTCGCTTATCACTGAGGCCGGTTATGCACAAAAGAAGTCTATTTATCTGCTGGATGATTTCACCCAGGGAGTCGTATTAATGAAAAACGGAGCAAAGACAAATGCCCGGTTGAATTATGACGGAAGTAACAGGAAAATGAAATTTAAACAACAGGATGAGATCATGATCCTAACAAATACACAGGCGATCGATACCGTCTTTATTGCTTCTCATAAGTTTATCCCATACAGCCGGAATTTTCTGGAGGTGGTAGAAATGCCTAATGGCAATTTGTATATCAATTGGTCACTGAGAGAACTTTATAAAGGCAGGCAAGGAGCTTACGGCTATGCAAACCAGAGCACGACGACAACTTCTATTAATACCAGTTTTTATAACAAGGGCTATTATAAGGTAGAAAATCCGGATATAATGGAAGAAATCAATGACAATGATTACTGGTTTTTTCGTACTGATAAACCTGTTAAGTTCCGCAATGAGAAGTCGCTGTTAAAGCTTTTTCCCGGTAAAGAGGAGCTAATCAGGAGTTATATAAAAGAACATAATATAAATATGAAAAATCCGGAGCAAGTGATAGAATTATCTAATTATTGCATGGGTTTATAGAGTGTATGTTTTTCTACATTAATATGTAAGTATATCTAAAAAAATATTATTTCATGATTCAGGGGATGTAGAGAAGGATAGTTCTACATCCCCTGAATTGTTTCCTATTTATTGATTTAGTAAAAGAATGAGGAAGAGATATCAACCTTCTTCCCCAATGTTAATCTTGCAACAACTCTTGTTTCTTTCTGTTTATATTACCAAATGACATTGGTTGACGCCAAATGCATAGATCTAATAAATTAAACAAAAAACATCAGTATGTTGAAAAGATTCAAATCTGTCAGCATGATTCTCCTGGCGGGCGCGTTGGGCTTTACCGGAAACGCCGTTGCCAATCCGAATACCGGGAATCCTGCTATTGACATTTCCCAACAGGATACGAAGATTACGGGAACAGTGGAAGACGAGTTCGGACCCGTTGCAGGGGCTTCTGTTGTAATTAAAGGTACCACAAACGGGACGATGACCGATATGGACGGCCATTTCACGCTGGAAGGTGTAAAGAAGGGAGACATTATCCAAATTTCTTTCATTGGCTTTGCCACACAAGATATTCCTTACACCGGACAAACCGCTCTCAATGTTAAACTCGAAGAAGATGCCCAGAAACTGGACGAAGTCGTTGTTACTGCTTTAGGAATGAAACGTGACAAGAAAGCACTGGGTTACGCCATGCAGGAACTGAAAGGTGACGAACTGCTTTCTTCACGCGAACCAAACCTGGCCAATTCTTTGTCGGGTAAAGTCTCCGGCTTGCAGATCGTACGCTCCAGTAATGGAGTGGGAGGGTCTTCAAAGATTGTGCTCCGTGGTAATAACTCGCTGACCGGTAGTAACCAGCCGCTGATCGTTGTCGACGGTACGCCGATGGATAACTTCACAGGCGGGGTCGATGATGTATGGGGTAACTCCGGTGCCGATATGGGTAACGGTCTTTCCGACATCAATCCCGAAGATATCGAGTCGATGACTGTGCTGAAAGGTGCTTCGGCTGCGGCCTTGTACGGTTCCCGGGCCGGTAACGGGGTGATACTTATTACGACCAAGTCGGGAAAGAAGAATGAAGGGCTGGGTATAACAGTCAATGCTGGTATCACTACCGAGTCGATTTTCCTGAAACCGGATATGCAGAACAGCTTCGGACAAGGATCGGTCGGCGCTTACGATAACCAGTCGCGATTGAGCTGGGGACCGAAGGCGGAAGGACAGACGGTTACCGACTGGATGGGACGCCAGGTTCCTTTGAGGACGTACGATAATATCGATGCTTTCTTTAATACCGGTACTTCTTTTAATGAAGGTATCAGTTTCCAGCAGAATATAAAAGGAACGTCGGTCTTTTCTTCCATCAACCGTTCGGATGATGCAGGTATTACTCCGGAGTCGAAGCTGAACAAAACGAATATCACCTTGCGTGCCACCACTTTCCTCGACGAAGCCGAAAAGTGGAAGGTAGATGCCAAAGTGAACTATATCAATCTGAATGCCCACAACCGCCCGATCCAGGGTGTCAACCCTTCCAATGCTTTCAACACGATCTATAACCTGCCCCGTTCGCTGAATGTGGCTGACTTTAAGAATAGTGTGGACGAAGATGGAAACATGATCTGGTGGGACGCTTCGAAGAACCCGCAGGAAAACCCGTACTGGGTGACCAAATACCGCCAGAACAACGATACCCGTAACCGTTTGCTGGGTAACATCGCATTGAAATACGCTCCCACTAACTGGTTCAATGTCGAATTGAGAGGCGGTACGGACTATTATACAACGACTAAGAACGAAAAAGTATATGCCGGAGGTAATACAACCCCCAGCGGTTTATACAGCGAAGGTTCCGAGACATTTTACGAAAATAACTACAGTTTCCTGGCTACCGCCAATAAAGATAATTTGATCGACCGCCTGGGTGGTTTCGTTACTTTCGGTGGTAACCTGATGATACAGAGGCGAACGAAGATGAATGCCTCGGCCGGTGAATTGCTTGTGCCGAACCTCTTCTCCCTGAACAATGGTATAAACAAACCCACGGTGACCTCCGAGTTGATCCGCCGGAAGATGAATTCACTTTACGGATCGTTGCAATTGAATTGGGACGGCTATCTGTTCCTGGATATTACGGCACGTAACGACTGGTCATCTACCATGTCGAAAGCCAACCGTTCTTATTTCTATCCCTCGGTCAGCCTGTCCGGAGTAATCTCCGACATGGTGCCTAAACTGGGCGGGCAGATGCCTGAATGGTTTACGTTTGCCAAGGTAAGAGCTTCGTATGCCGAAGTAGGTAACGACCTTGATCCGTATCAGTTATACAATAACTTCACGGTCGGTAAGGATGAGAATGGCAATACGACAGCCGCTCCCGGAAACGTACTTTACGACTCCAACGTGCGCAGCGAGTTGATCAAATCATGGGAAGCCGGTTTCGATATCCGCTTCTTCAATAATCGCCTCGGACTGGATGCCGCCTGGTATAAAACCAATGCCACCCGCCAGTTGCTGAACTTGCCGATGGACCCCTTCTCCGGATATAGTTCCCGCAAGGTAAATGCCGGTAATATTCAGAATGAAGGCGTTGAAATCTCTCTGAACGGATTGATTCTCGACAATCCCAAAGGACTAAGTTGGAACTCGACAGCACAGTTCTCGCTAAACCGAAACAAGATCATCGATCTCTATCCGGGCGTTACCCTGTATGATATAAAAACGCTGGATGCCATCCAGATCGTAGCCGTGCAGGGCAGTTATTATGGTGATATCTACGGGCAAACCTTTCAACGTGTGGAAGACAAGAATGATCCTAACTACGGCAAGATCATTGTCGGTGAAGACGGACTTCCGTTGATCACGACCGGCAAATCGAAAGTAGGTAACCAGAGTCCCGACTGGATGCTGGGTTGGACGAACAGCTTTTCATACAAAGGCTTCAACCTGAGTTTCCTGGTGGACTTCCGTATCGGCGGCGACCTTTATTCAGCAACCGCTTCCAACCTGTACACCCGTGGTAATGCGGCCGGGACAGTTGTAAACGGCGAACGTCAGGACTTTATTGTCCCTAATTCGGTTGTCCAGACTCCCAACGGCTATACGGAAAATAAAGTACCCGTCACCCATCAGAATTATTGGGAACGTATCGGTTCGACCGGTAATTACGGCTTGCCGGAAATGTACACATACGATGCAACGAATATCCGTTTACGTAATATTACGTTGGGATATGATTTCAATAAAGCAATGCTGAAAGATACTCCGTTCCAGCGCCTGCGTTTGTCTGCAACATGCAATAACGTCTGGATGATCCATTATAACCTGCCGGGCATCGACCCTGAATCCGTTTCGGCAACCAATACGAATGCTACCGGATTCGAGAATGGAGCAGCTCCGACAAGCCGTTCATTTACGTTTAATGTAACGGTAGGATTTTAATGCGATTTCTGATTGAATTTGTTTGGACATCATAAACACTCCTGTTTGGACATCGTAAACACTCTTGTTGCGACACCCTATACAGTACTGTTGTGACACCCATAACAAATCTAAAGATGATAAGTAAATAAGAACAATAAAGAATAAAACAAGATGAACACCAAAAATATATTACTGGCAGGCATGTTCTCGATAGCCGCTTTGTTTACATCCTGTAACGATTTTCAGGAGATAAATGAAGACCCTAACCAAGTGGGCGAAGACAAAGTGAAGCCGGAGTGGTTTCTCAATGCCTCCATCATCGGGGCGCAGATGAATCCCGAGATTGCCGAACGTATCTTCATTGCTGAATGGAATCGTGCCGCTCGCTTTAACCGGGGCAGCGGATTCACGATCGGTACGGACAACAACGACTATATCACCCTCTACCTCAGCAACTCCTATGCTGTAGGCTGGCTCAACAAGGCTACCCAGGCTATCGAACTGGGAGAAAAGAAGATCGAGGCAGGCGAAGCCGAACAATATCCTTATTATAAAAATGTGGTTCAGATGGCCCGTATCTGGCGTGCTTATCTGAACGCTGAAGTATCCGATGGCTTCGGACCTATCCCGGCTTTGTCGGCTTTTACCGGCGTACCCGGCGAATACGACAGTGTAGAAGCTATCTATGGTTTCATCCTCAAAGAGTTGAAAGAAGCTGAAGCCTCTCTCGATCCTTCTATCAATATGGAGCCGATGGCAGGCGAGGATGCTTTCTATGCCGGAAATGTCAATGAGTGGAAGAAATATGCCAACTCCCTGCGTATGCGTTATGCCATGCGTATTTCGGCCGTATCGCCCGAACTGGCAAAGACCGAATTTGAAGATGCGGCAAGCAAAACCTTTATCTCTTCGCTGGATGATTTGGCAGGCGTACAGGAGAAAGATGGTTGGAACGACCTGACAGGTGTCATGTCGCGTACCTGGAATGCACAGCCTATGTCTGTGACTTTCAAGAACCTGGCCGAAGGACTTGGAGGTATTGAATTTCCTCTTCCTGATTCCTTAAAGAGCCATCTGAAAGATCCTCACACCTATATGGGACTCTATCTGAACAAGCATTTCCCGTTGAATACCAACGATCCGTGTGCCGGATTCTATTTTGATGCCATTCCGCAGTATGTAGATCCCCGCGCACCGAAACTATTCAGCGTAGTAGGCTGGAACGACGGTGTGGTTTATTCCGACTATATCGGTGCAGCCAGCGAAGTGCAACCCGTTGAATTAATGGACCCGAACGATAACTCCAAACCGATGCTCACGATCGACCCGCGTTATACCTGGGGTACCTGGGTAGCCGGTGAATGGAATAACCTGTCCGGCCTTGTCAGCGCCTTGACCGGTAAGAACTACAACTATCCTTCCATGGCAAAGCAATACCGTATGAATACGCAGAAGCGCGTCTTCTTCGGCCCGTGGGAAAGCTATTTCCTGATAGCTGAAGCCGCTCTGAAAGGATGGACAGTACCGGGCACTGCCCAGTCGAATTACGAAAGCGGCATCACAGCCAGCTTCGAATATCATGGCCTGCAAAGCCAGGTTTCTCAATACCTGTCCTCTACGGATTATAACCGGGTAGGTACCTCCGTCAGCTTCACCCATACAACGGAAGCGAAGCCTTATACCGTCAATTATGTCGATCCTTATACAAAGGAAAACAAGACGATGACTTATAACTTCCCGAAGAACTCAATCTACCGCGGCGGTGCTTACAACAACGACGCATTGACAAAGATTCTTACCCAGAAATATATCGCACAGGTACCCTGGTTACCCGAAGAAGCATGGAGCGATCATCGTCGTCTTGGTCTTCCGTTCTTTGAAAACCAGGCTGTAGAAAAAGACTACAACCCATTGAACCAGGTTCCCCTGACAATGGCAACAGCCAAGGAGTGTCGCCTCGATTTCTACCCGAAACGTTACCGTTATCCGGCCAATATCCAGACCAATAACCTGGAAGGATATCAAAAAGCCTTAGAGCTGTTGGGCGGCCCCGACGTGGTGACAACACCGCTTTGGTGGAATCAGAAATGAGACCTACATTTCTCTTGATAGAAAAGTAGGCAAAAGATCAAGGCTGCATCCCTTTCGCTACTTTGATCTTTTGTTACTTTTCCATCAAGGGAAAAGTAAAGAAAACAAACTAAACAAAAACACAATTATGGTACGTAAACTATTAATCCGTGACCTCACCCTCCGTGACGGTCAGCAGTCAGCTTGTGCAACGCGCATGTCGCAGAAACAAATCGACCGTGTACTACCTTTCTATAAAGAGGTTGGTTTCTATGCGATGGAAGTATGGGGTGGGGCAGTGCCCGACGCCGCCATGCGCTACCTGAACGAAGACCCCTGGGAAAGAGTGGAAAAGATCAAAGCCGCAGTAGGTACGACCACCAAACTGGCAGCCTTATGTCGCGGACGCGACCTGTTCGGCTACAATCCTTACCCGGACAATGTTGTCAAAGGCGTATGCCGCAACACTGTCGAGTCAGGAATTGATATCATGCGTATTTTCGATGCCATGAACGATATAGACAATATGAAGCCAGCCATCAAATACACCGACCGTTACGGTGGAATGGCCGATTGTGCCGTCTGCTACGCCATCGACCCTCACCATTCTGCCCTCGAACGGATCGAAGCCGCCTTCCACGGACGTCCCCTTCATAAGCCGGTCTTCAAGAACGACTATTTCCTGGAAAAAGCCCAGCAGTTGGAGAACTTCCGGGCCGACATCATCACCCTCGAAGATGCCAACGGACTCATCACTCCTGCAAGGACTGCCGAACTGATACGCCTTTTCAAGAAGAACCTGAAATCTCCCGTCGACTTCCACACCCGCTGTACTGCCGGATACGGCCTGGCTTCGATGCTTGCCGCTATTGTCAACGGCGTCGATATTGTCGATACGAATATCTGGTATTTTGCCGGAGGCTGTTGTGCCCCCGCCATCGAGCTGGTCTACGTCTTCTGCAAGAAGATGGGTATCGAGCTGGAAATCGATATGGAAGCCGTCGCCCGCATCAACGCCGAACTCCTGAAAATACGAAAGGAACTGAAAGCCTACGACTCCTCCCGCGAGTTACCCAATCCTTTCAATCCCCTGACCGATAAGTTACCTACCGAGATCGACCGCTTTTTCAATGATGCTATCGAAGCCGCCCGCAAAGACAAGGAAGACGACCTGATTATCTTCTGCCGTGCCATCGAAGAATACTTCAACTTCCCCGAACCCAACGAAATGGTCCAGAAATCGCAGATCCCGGCCAACATGTACAATCAGATAGTTGCCTTGCTGAAGCAGCAGGACCATCCCGAGTTATTGGAGAAAGCGATGTCATTAATCCCCCGGGTACGGATGGATGCCGGCCTGCCTCCTTTGGTGACGCCGGTCAGTCAGGTTATAGCTTCGCAGGCAGTCTCCTGTGCCCTCGATGAACTGAACGGCCGCCCGTTATACAGCAAACCCGTTTACCCCTTTATCTCCCTGATCCGCGGAGATTATGGGAAAACCCCGTTGCCTGTCGACTCTGACTTTCGCCTGCAAATAACCGGCAAGCGGGAAGAACAACTTTATGATGCCTCAGATTATGAAATGCAGGAGAACCCTGTCATTGATGAAGTCGGTATCCTGGTAGCCGAGAATGAAAAGGAGATGCTTCTCCTCGAACTCTTTCCCATGTCTGCCCGCCACTTCCTGACGAAACAGAAGAAAGAGAAGTTCAGAAACGATCTGATGGTTTGATGCTTAAACTTCTTCTTAGTATTTATAAGAATGTTCTATATGATAATCCCGTTGTTTTTACAACGGGATCTTGTCAATACGTCGTATGTGTCGACCTCCTTCGAACGGGGTGTTCAAAAAGGCCTCGACGGTGCGTTTAGCTTCCTCCTGACTGATAAACCGACCGGGCATGACAAGTATGTTGGCATCATTGTGTTCACGAGCCAGTCGTGCAATTTCTTCCTGCCAGCATAAAGCGGCCCGTATTCCCTGGTGTTTGTTCAGAGTCATTGCGATACCGTTTCCTGAGCCGCAGATAGCTATTCCGGGATATACTTCTCCGGCTTCTACTGCATAGGCCAATGGATGGGCGAAATCGGGATAATCGCAACTGTCTGCAGAGCAGGTCCCGAAATCTTTATAGGGTAGTCCTTTAGAATCCAGTATTTGTTTTACGTACTCCTTTAACTCGTAACCTGCATGGTCACAACATAAACCTAGTGTTTTCATCTTTATCTGTTAGAGGTAGACAAGTAACCCTATGGTTCCGCCGGATGCAACCATCTTGGTTCCCGTTGCAGCAACCGTAGAGGTTCCTGCCGATGCAACCGAGGCTTCGCTGTAGTAGGAACGCCGGGGTTCCGCCTTCGGGAACCGTCCGGTTCCTTCCGGTGCAACCATAGGGCTTACTTTATCTTATGTTTTCTTATGCTAATAGTTCTTTTACCTGATTGTATACATTCTGTCCTGTGAAGCCGAGTTTTTCGTCGAGCACCTTGTAAGGAGCGGAAAATCCGAATGATTCCAGACCCCAAACCTTGCCATTTGCTCCGACCAGACCTTCCAGGTTGACGGGCAGACCGGCAGTCAGACCGAATATCTTGCTTCCTGTCGGAATAACAGATTCCTGGTATTCCTTGTTCTGGTTGCGGAACAGCCCTTCAGACAGAACTGATACGATACGAACCTTCACGCCATCGGCACGAAGCAATGCTGCTCCTTCAACCAATGTAGCGACTTCCGAGCCGGAAGCGACCATGATAACGTCCGGGTTTTCATCGCTTTCTACAATATAGGCACCCTTTTCGGCCTGCAAGGCTTCGTCGTAACGGTTTCCTTTTGCGGGCAGGTCAGTAATGTTCTGACGGGAAAGAATCAAAGCGGTAGGAGTGGCTGTATTTTCCATTGCCATCTTCCATGCAACGGTCGTTTCAATGACATCGGCCGGACGGAGAACCAGCATAGAGTTGTGTCCTTTATGGTTCTTCAGTTTTTCCATCAGGCGGATCTGAGCTTCCTGTTCAACCGGTTCGTGAGTAGGTCCGTCTTCACCAACACGGAAGGCGTCGTGCGACCAGATGAACTTCACCGGTTGTTCCATCAAGGCTGCCATACGGATTGCCGGTTTCATATAATCAGAGAATACGAAGAAGGTACCGCAAGCCACGATCACACCGCCGTGCAGTGACATACCGATACATACACAAGCCATTGTCAGTTCGGAAACACCTGCCTGGAAGAAGGCACCGCTGAAGTCGCCTTTCACGAATGAATGTGTTTTCTTCAGGAAGCCGTCTGTCTTGTCCGAATTGGACAGGTCGGCGGATGAGCAGATCATATTTTCAACCTTTGTAGCCAGTACACCTAATACGGTAGCGGATGCGGCACGGGTTGCCTGGTTTGCTTTCTGTTCGATAGCTTCCCAATCCAATTTAGGAGCTTTTCCGGAGAACCAGAATTTCATCTTTTCTGCCAGTTCCGGGTTAGCTTTGGCCCATGCGTCTTTAGCGGCATAACGTTCAGCTACGATAGCTTCCAGTTCTTTGGCACGCTTTGCATAGAGTTCGGCAACTTCCGGGAATACGGAGAAGGGGTTCTGAGGATCACCTCCCAGGTTCTTGATTGTTTCTTCGATGGATGCACCGGCGGCAGACAGGGGTTGTCCATGAGTAGATACTTTGTTTTCGTAGTTACTCTTGTCGGCACCCATGGCACCTTTACCCATGATGGTACCACCGATGATCAGGGTAGGACGCTGGGTTTCGGCTTTCGCTTCGTCCAGAGCCTTGCGTATTTCATTTACATCGTTTCCGTTGATGCTGATCACTTTCCAACCCCATGCTTCATATTTCATAGCGACATTTTCAGCCGTTACTTCTTCTACGGTTGTAGAAAGCTGGATGTTGTTGGAGTCGTAAAACATGATCAGGTTATCCAGTCCCAGTGTTCCGGCAACACGACCGGCGCCTTGTGAGATTTCTTCCTGGATACCGCCATCGGAAATGTATGCGTAAATAGTCTGGTTCATTACATCACCCAGGCGGGCTTTCAGGAACTTGGCGGCGATAGCTGCACCTACAGCGTATGTATGGCCTTGTCCCAGCGGACCTGAGGTATTTTCGATTCCTCGCTTGATGTCAACTTCCGGATGGCCGGGAGTCGGGCTTCCCCACTGGCGGAACATAGACAGTTCTTCCATGGTGAATTTGCCTGTCAGGGCGAGGGCTGAATAAAGCATCGGCGACATATGTCCCGGGTCCTGGAAGTAGCGATCCCTGCCTTCCCATTCCGGGTTCTTAGGATCATAGACCAAATACTCTGAGAATAGTACATTGATAAAGTCTGCACCACCCATTGCACCACCCGGATGACCGGACTTAGCCTTTTCTACCATTGAGGCAGCCAGGACGCGGATATTGTCCGCTGCTCTGTTCATTACTTTAATATCGTTCATTTTGATGAATTAGTTTAATTTTTGCACAAAGATAGGGAATCTCTTCTTATAGACCGCTATATCATACAAACAATTCATTTTCTGTAAAGTTTCCTAACGTGCGATATTTCTCACAGAGAGCCGGATATGCAAGGAAGTTACAGGGAGAAATAGAATCCCTGATCCAGCAGATGGTCGTATTTCTCTTTGTTGAACATATAATAGAAAGCGCCTCTTTTAGAGCTCTTTTTATCTTTCTCGTCCAGTTTTTCCAGGATATCCATGGAGTTTAGCTTCTTGCGGAAATTACGTTTATCCAATGGAGTCTGATAAATTGCTTCATATAGACTTTGAAGCTGGGGGAGAGTGAATTTCTCCGGAAGAAGGTTGAAACCGATAGGACAGGTGGCTGCTTTTCTTTTCAGACGCGCCAATGTGTCGGTAACCATTTGGTTATGGTCGAAGATCAATTCGGGTATTTCACTGATTTTTACCCATTCGGCATTATGTTCTTTCAGCAGTTCCCGATTGAAGTCATTCATATTAACTAAGGAATAGTATGCTACGGAGATAACCCGTTCCCCGAGGTCGCGGGTAACATCTCCGTAGGCACCTACCTGTTCCATAAAAAGATTATCGATACCGGAGCATTCGGTAAGCACGCGGGATGCCGCTTCGTTTACGCTTTCGCCGGATTTGATAAAGCCGCCCATCAGAGACCATTGTCCTTTCAGAGGTTCAAAATTCCGCTTGTAAAGTAAAACATTGAGTTCACCACTGTTGAACCCGAGGATGATACAATCTACTGCAACGAAAAATTTGACTTCGTTCTGATAAAATGCGGCTGTCATGATTTTATGAATATTGAATTAATTTATTAAGCGAGTTTGCGTGCGCCGTCGCTGATTACTACTTCATATACTTTTGGTTCGTGTCCGAATTTCTTTGTATAAGATTCGAATGCTTCCTTAATGAAGGCATCGTGCAGTTCGTCTTTTACGAGGTTGATCGTGCAACCGCCGAAACCGCCACCCATGACACGTGAACCGGTTACGCCACATTTTTTGGCTACATCGTTCAGGAAGTCCAGTTCTTCGCAGCTTACTTCATACAGTTTGCTCATGCCGTGATGAGTTTCGTACATTTTCTGTCCGACTGTTTCGTAATCGCCTTTTTCCAGGGCTTCGCAAACGTCAAGTACGCGCTGTACTTCTTCGATCACATATTCAGCACGCATATAGTCTTCTGCGCTGATATCGCCTTTTACTTCATTCAGCATGCCCATTGTTGCGTCACGCAGGAATTCTACTTCCGGATGATTGCGACGGATAGCTGCTGCTGCATTTTCGCAAGACTGGCGGCGTTTGTTGTAAGCCGAAGAAGCCAGTTCGTGTTTAACTACAGAGTCCAGCAATACCAGTTTATAGCCAACCGGGTTGAATGGGAAATATTTATATTCCAGAGAACGGCAATCCAAACGGATCAGGCTTCCTTCTTTACCGAATACAGAAGCGAACTGGTCCATGATACCACAGTTAACACCACAATAGTTGTGTTCTGTAGACTGGCCGATCTTTGCTAATTCGAATTTGTCGATACCCAAAGAGAAGAGTTCATTCAAAGCGAAAGCATATGTGCTTTCCAAAGCTGCGGATGAAGACATACCGGCACCCAGAGGAACATCACCTGCAAATACGGTATCAAATCCCTGGATCTGGCCGCCACGTTTGATGATCTCACGGCATACACCGAAAATGTATCTTGCCCAGCTTGCTTTTGGAGCATCTTCTTCGTTCAGACCGAATTCTGCATAATCGTTCAGGTCGATAGAGAATGCACGAACTTTGCCGGTTCCGTTCGGTTTGATCTCTGCGATCATCCCTTTGTCGATAGCTCCCGGGAATACGAAACCGCCATTGTAGTCTGTGTGTTCGCCGATCAGGTTGATACGGCCCGGAGAAGCAAATACAGCACCTTCTGTGTTGAATAACTCTTGAAATTTATCTCTGATTTTTTTCTGCATGATATTATTTCTTTTAAAGGTTATAAATGAAGAAATTATCCGGTTACGAATAAAACCGGATAATTTCATGAATAGACATATTATTTATTTTATTCTGATTTCTTCGATGGTTTAGAACCGATAGCAGCGTAGAATAAAATGTAAGCAGCACTAAAGAGTACAACCCAGTAGCTGGTCATGTAATCAGTCATATCGGCAACCCAACCCTGGATGGCAACCATTACAGCGCAACCGAATACCATTGTCATAAAGATACCGCTGGCGATAGCTGTGTATTTTCCTAATCCTTCGACAGCCATGTTGAATATACCACCCCACATTACGCTGGTGCAGAGACCTACGAGAAGGAATGCCAGAATACCAACGGGAACTTCCTGCCAGATCAGACTTAATGAAGCCCAGTCTACACCGGGAACTTCTACTGTATTTGTCTCAGGTGAGAACATTCCGAAGCTGACCAACAGAAGAGTTGCGATCGATACGGTAGTGATCATCGTGCGGCTGGAAACCTTACCACCGATACTTGCTCCCACGAAGCGTCCGATAAGCATCATTAGCCAGTAAACAGCTACGATAAGACCAACGGTGCTGGCAGGTATGCCTTTCGCAGTAAGATATTGAAGAATATAAGTCGGAGTTCCAACTTCAACGCTCATGTAAAGGAAGATAGCGAGTGCTCCCAGTGCAAAATGGCGATGGCTTAAAGCGCCTTTGATCAAGCTTGTGTCGACAGGAGCCTGTTCAGGTTCTTCAATTTTTGTGAATGTGATAACTACGAATGCGATAACGAAAATAGCAAGAGCGATCATCAATGCCGGTGTTGCGTCGGCAATATGTGCTTTGGCTGCATCACCGATAAGAGCTCCCATCAGGATGTAGCAGGCAACAGCAGCAGTACTGTTGAATACACCGCCGAGCTGGATAAGCTGGTTACCCTTGTTACCACCGCCACCGAGCAGGTTAAGCATCGGATTAACCACACAGTTAAGAATACACATAGTGAAACCGCTGATAAATGCTCCGACCAGGTAAACCAGGAAAGCACTATCTTTGCCTACATGACCACTCAGCCATTGAACTAAAATACCTATGACACCTACGGCAAGACCGATAAGAGCTGTTTTCTTGTAGCCGTATTTGGCGATAAGCATACCGGCAGGGATACCCATTACCAGATAGGCAATGAAGTTACCATAGTTTCCAATTTGAGCAAGAACATTACTTGCTCCAAAGTCGTTCTTTACGATAATAGCCATTGGTGAACAAAGGTTAGTCACGAATGCAATCATTGCAAAAAGTGCAATCATAATGATGATGGCACCCCATTGTTTTTTTTCTTGAGTCATTGATTGATCTTTTTTATTGTTATTGATATATTAATTTTGTTATTTGTTATTCGGCTGAGAATTTATAGATAGTCTTGCTTTCGAAAACTTCTCCCGGACGAAGTACGGTCGACGGATATTCCGGTTTGTTCGGACTGTCGGGGAAATGTTGTGTTTCCAGGCATAAGGCTGCTCTTGCCGGATAGCGTTGTCCGTTCTTTCCTTCGAAATTGCCGGTCATCCAGTTACCTGTATATAATTGTACGCCCGGTTGAGTAGTATATGTTTCCATGATGATACCGGTCTTGGGGGATTGGCAACGGGCACAGAAACCCAGTTCGCCTTCTTCCTTATTTAATATATAGGTATGGTCATAGCCTCTTGCCCAGGTCAATTGGTCGGTCGGTTCGTCGATGCGGGCACCTACCAGATAAGGAGTGCGGAAGTCCATCGGCGTACCTTCTACTTTTTCAGGGGCACCGTAAGGAATGGCAGTTTCATCCGTAGGCAGATAATAGTCTGCATTGATAGTTAACGTATGGTCCGCAACTGACGGGTCGCCGGCTCCTGACAGGTTGAAGTAGGAGTGGTTGGTCAGATTTAATACGGTAGGTTTGTCTGTTACGGCCTGATACATGATCACGACTTCGTTGTCATCGGTCAGGTGATAAGTGACAGTAGTTTGTAGTGTGCCGGGGAAACCTTCTTCGCCGTCGGCTGAGGTATATTTCAGTTCTACGGTCTGGTCGTCGGTTTGATTAGCGTCCCACACAACGGAATTGAAACCTTTCAGTCCTCCGTGGAGGCTGTTGGGGCCGTTGTTGATAGCCAGCTTATCGTATACAACACCATCCAGTGTAAATGTTCCTTTGGCAATACGGTTACCGTAACGGCCGCAGATTGCTCCGAAGTAAGGTTCTTCAGAGACCAGATAATCATCGAGGGAATTATGTCCGGTAACTACATCGGTTAACTTGCCGGACCGATCCGGTACCATAAGCGATACAATTTTTGCACCGTAGTTGGTAATGGTAAGTTCTGCACCTTTTTTATTGGTCAGGATACATAGCATCGTCTCCTTCCCGTCTATTTGCTTGCTGAAATTTGCAACAGCCAAGCCAGACAGTGTATTCTTGTTCTTCATGTATGTAATGTTATCAAAATTGCGTGTAAAATTAGCCTACTTCTTTGTAAGTAGGATGCGCGAAAAGATGTTATAGAGCATAAAGTGGCTTTTTGTCTGCCAAAAGAGTGTATTATCCACCTTTTTGGAAGCGGAGAATACGTTTTGCAATCCCAGTCAGGTTGTCCTTGTTGTATCATTTCCTGCTGAGAGGTTTGTACTTATTCGAACTGCTCCTGGTTGAGGGAGTAATATTTCCCTTTCAGTACCAGTAATTCCTGATGGCTGCCTTGTTCGATAATCTTTCCATGTTCGAGGACGAGGATAAGGTCGGCGTTTCTCACTGTCGAGAGACGGTGGGCGATGATGAGGCTCGTTCGTCCCTGCATCAGTTGGTCGAGACCTTTCTGGATAAGGATTTCGCTGCGGGTGTCGATATTGCTGGTCGCTTCATCCAGTAGCAGGATGGGAGGGTCGGCAATGGCGGCACGGGCGATATTGAGTAATTGGCGCTGTCCCTGGCTCAGGTTGGCACCGTCGTTTTCAAGGAGCGTGTCATAACTTTTGGGGAGGCGCTTGATAAAGGAATGGGCAGCCGTTAGTTTGGCGGCGGCAATGACTTCCTCGTCGGTCGCATCGAGACGGCCGAAACGGATATTTTCGCGTACGGTTCCGGTGAAGAGATGCGTATCCTGGAGGACGATTGCCATGGATTGACGCAGGTTGTTTCGTTTGATCCGGCGGATGGGATGACCGTCTATCGTGATTTCTCCCGACTGGATATCGAAGAAGCGGGGAAGCATGTTCAGGATAGTTGTCTTTCCGGCTCCCGTGGCACCGACCAGGGCAATTTTGCAACCGGCTTTTGCATGCAGGGAGATTCCTTTCAGAATCGTTTTCTCCGGTTTGTATCCGAAATAAACGTCTTTCATGGCTACGTCGCCTTGTACATTCTCTAATGCGATTGCGTTGGAAGCATCCGGTGTTTCGGGTGTTTCGTCTATGACCTCAAAGATACGTTCGGCACCGGCAATAGCAGCCTGGATACTGTTGTAGAGGCTGGCGAGTTCGTTGATCGGACGTCCGAACTGGCGGGAATATTGCAGGAAGGCGGCCAGTCCGCCGACATCGAATCCGCGGAAGATGGCGAGCAGGGCGCCGACGATGGTGATAAATACATAATTCAGCGTATTCAGGTTCTGCATGACGGGCATCATCAATCCGGAGTAGAACTGGGCCTTTTGCGACTTCTCTTTCAGATCGCTGTTCTGCACTTCAAAGTCGGCATTTACTTTCTTTTCATGGCCGAATACTTTGACAACCTTTTGTCCGCTTATCATTTCTTCGATATAACCGTTCAGCGTACCGATGGATTCCTGCTGTGCTTTGAAATATTTGCGGCTTTGTTTTACTATTTCTTTTGCGCTGAGGAACATCAGCGGGACAGTAATCAGGGTTACAAGCGTCAGGACCGGACTGATATAAAGCATCAGACAGAAGATACCAATCAGCGTCAGAGCGCTGGAGAGCATATCGGAGAGGCTGTCGGTCAAAGCGTCGCTGATCTTGTCGATATCATTCGTGTAACGGCTCATCAGGTCGCCATGCTGATGGGTATCGAAATATTTGACCGGCAGGTGTTCCATCTTCTCAAAAAGGTCGGAACGCATCCGGGTGACTGTTCGCTGGCCGATCTTGTTCAATAATATATATTGGATATACACGGCTGCGACCCCTGTCAGATACACGACGGCCAGCATAATCAATATCCGTATCAATCCGTGGAAATCTCCCGGAATGATATAGTCGTTGATGATGGGACGCAACATATAAGAGCCCAGCAGGTTGGCTATGATGCTGACAATAATCAGGAAGCCAATCACGAACAACAAGCGCCGGTCGCATGACAGGTACGATATCAGCCGGCAGAAGGTTTTCCGTCCTTCTTTGGGTTTTGCATTATCTTTCAAGTGATCTCCGTGTGCCATAACTTAAAACAATACTTGTTGTGAATGATAGATTTCCTGATAGACGGTCGAGCTCTTGATTAGTTCGTCCGGTGTTCCGATAGCGTTGATCTCGCCGTCTTCCAACACGATGACACGGTCGGCAGACTGCATGGTGTTGATTCGCTGGGTGATGATAAATACGGTTGTATCGTGCAACATGGCATTCAGGTTGTTCCGTATTTTCAGTTCCGTTTCGGTATCGACGGCACTGGTGCTATCGTCCAGGATAAGGATTTTCGGTTTACGGAGCAAGGCACGGGCAATGCAGATACGTTGTTTCTGGCCGCCGGAGACATTGATACCTCCGCGTCCCAGCAACGTGTTGTAACCCTCGGTGAAGGAGCTGATGAAATCGTGTGCTTCGGCGGCACGGGCGGCTTCCTCGATTTCTTCCATCGAAGCGTCCGGCTTTCCCCATCTCAGGTTGTCGATAATGGTACCGGTAAACAGTTCGTTCTTTTGCAGAACCATGCCGATGCGGGCATGCAGTTCATCCAGGTTATAGTTTTTTACCGGGATGCCGTCGATTCGTATTTCTCCCGAAGTGGCGTCGTATAAACGCGGTATCAGTTGTACCAGGGAGCTTTTGGCAGAACCGGTGGCACCGACCAGCGCAATTGTTTCGCCCGGGTTGGCCCGGAAACTGATATGTTGCAAGACATCGTTCTCCCCGCCGGTGTAGCGGAAACTGACATTATCGAAAGTCACTTCTCCTTTCTCTATCCGGTATTTATCCTGCAAACCTTCTTGTGTGTTGGTCAAAGAAGGTTTCGTATCCAGTACTTCCAGAATACGTTTGGAAGAGGCGGAGGCCCGGGCATACGACATAATAATCATGGAAAGCATCATCAGTGACATCAAAACTTGTGCCAGATAATTGACGAACGAAATCAGTTCGCCGACCTTCAACTCGCCGTACATCACTTTTTGTCCGCCCAGCCACAGGATAGCCAGGATAGATAAGTTCATAACCAGCTGCATGACCGGAAATATGGAAACGACAATATTGGATGCCCGGATAACCATATCGCGTAACTCTTCGCTACTTCTGGTAAATTTCTTTGTCTCGAAATCTTCCCGGACGAACGATTTGACTACACGGATATTAATAAGATTCTCCCTGACCACTCCGTTCAGTTGGTCCACTTTCTGCTGTACTTTCAGGAAATAAGGAAACCCTTTGCTGAGTATCAGGTAAACGCTTCCGCCCAGAATGGGGATGGCGGCTATCAGTACAACAGCCAGCTCCCGGTTAATCCTGACAACGAAAAAGACAGCCATCGCCAGCATAAGGGGAGAACGGAGCAGAAGCCGCATAGACATCAGCACAATTTGCTGTATGCGGGAAATATCGCTTGTCAACCGTGTCACCAGCGAAGCCGAACTGAATTTATCTATATCGAAAAAGGACAGTTGTTGTATCTTGTCGAAAAGCCTGGTCCGCAAGTCGGTTCCGAAGCCGATACCGATGCGGGAAGACACATATACATTAATAATGTTAACGAATAATCCCGCCAACGAAATCAAAATCATAAAGGTTCCGACCCGTGTAATAACCGAAAGGTCACGAGGCATAACCCCGTTGTCGATAATCTCAGCCATAAACATCGGCTGAACGGTTTCACACAGTACAGTTATCAGTACAAGCAGCGGACTGACTGCCAGTCCTCCTTTATATCGTTTGAGTATTTGCCAATATTTCTCCATGTTGTTCTACAAAGATAGAACATAATTTAGAAAAGATATGTTTTCGCAATCAGATCCGTATGATTTGAATGAATTTCGGGAGTAAAAGGTAAATAAAAATGCCATTTATCCCCGTTTTTATGCTCTAATGCCAAAAATATCGGGAAAAAGCTTTACTTTTGTCTTAGTTTCTTGTTTATTGGGTATAGTATATAACTAAAAAAACAGGTCTATGAAAGAAGAAGGTGATGTATTCAAGAAGTTCCGTGACTCTTTTAGCAAGATGGACGGACATTTCCATATATTAGAACAGCGCGTTCCGGTTGAACTTCAGATGGAATATTTCAAGTATTCCGAACAGGTTCGTAAAGAAAGGGCAAAACCGGATTTAAACGATATGGATTATATAGCCTTCCGCGAAAGTCTGTCTAATCCGGAGTCGACAACCGATTATAAGAAATATATTTTATCCATGCTGGCAACTTCCCGCGAGGTGAAAGCTTACCGGATGCTGGAAGATTATGTGCAGCACCCGGACGAAGATGTGAGCAACTGGGCTTATATGGCTTTGATGGAAAGCCGCATCTCTTTGGAGTCGGAGTTGTCGGATGAGAAACAAATATATATTTCGACAGGGCTGGGAGGCAAAGGTGAGAAATTGCGCTTTTACGTATTGATGTTATCCAGGGATCGTAAACCTTTCCAGGAGTATCAGCGTAAAGTCATAGAACGTGAGTTCGCTTATTTCCTGCCGAAGGCCGACTGCGAGATAGAGCGCCTGACGATCGGTGAGCAATATGTGGAACTGGTGTTTTTGATACCGGTACGTGCAGACATCAAGTTAACCCTTGACAAGGTTATCAATGAATGTAACCAATACGGCGATTTCCTTTCAGACATCTTTACAATAACAAATGTAAAGGAACTGACACAGCAGGAAGTCACTGATATTATAAATAAGAATGGAAACAGTAAAACAAGCCATTAAGTATGGTATAGTGGGAGTGGGGAACACCGTTATAACAGCTGTCGTTATTTGGATAATGATGAAGCTGCTCGGTTGTTCGGATATTGTATCGAATATAGTCGGTTATGCGGCGGGGGTACTGAACAGTTTTATCTGGAACAAGCAATGGACGTTCCATAGCGATGCGGGCTGGATGAGCAGTGCCGTCCGTTTTGGTGTTGTGTTCGGTATCTGTTACCTGATGCAACTGGGTTTGCTGATGTATCTGAATGCCAACCTGTCGATCGATCCTTATTATAACCAGTTGCTGGCTATGGCTTTTTATACGGTTATTAATTTCGTAATGAATAAATTTTATACATTCAAGTCATAAAAAGCAGATGAAGAAGCTTGCAGTTATAGTGCCGTGTTACAACGAGGAGTTGGTTATATCCGAATCATACCGTCGTACAAAGGAAGCATTGCAGTCGGTGCCTATTGCTACTGAGATTATTTATATTAACGATGGAAGCCGGGATAAAACCCGGGAATTACTGGATGGTATAGCTGCCTCTGATCCACAGGTAAAGGTAATCCATTTTTCAAGAAACTTCGGACATCAGCCGGCCGTAACGGCAGGTATCAATAACTGTGACGCTGATCTGGCCGTCATACTCGATGCCGATATGCAGGACCCTCCCGAACTGATTCCCGGTATATTGGAATTGCAGGAAAAAGAGCATGCAAACGTAGTCTATTGCGTACGAAAATCAAGAGAAGGGGAAAGCTTTTTCAAAAAAATTACCTCAAAAGCATTTTACCGTTTGCTTAATTATATGAGTGACGTCAGCTTTCCGTTGGATACCGGTGACTTCCGTATGATCGACCGGAAAATTATGGATCAATTCGACCGTTTTCAGGAACGGGGTAAATATATCAGGGGATTGATAAGCTGGCTCGGTTATAAGCAGGTGCCGTTTTATTATGAGCGGGAAGCCCGGATTGCCGGTGAAACGAAATATCCTTTCAGCAAAATGTGGAAATTTGCTTCGACGGCCATGTTGTATTTCTCTAAAAAGCCGCTTCGGTTGGCAACAAGTTTGGGATTTATAGCTGTGGTGGTCGGTATTGTTTTGGCCGCCTGGTTTACACTGGGAAAAATCTACGGGTTCAGTAATGCCGAAAGCGGTTGGACTTCCATTATGACATCTGTTATTTTCTTTGGCGGTGTTCAGTTGTTGACGGTGGGTGTCTTAGGACAATATGTAGGGATTCTGTTCGATGAAATCAAAGCGCGTCCCGAATATATTATTGACGATAAGAAAAACTTCTGATAGTATATTTTTAGTTTCTTCCGGATGAAACAGTTGTTTCTCCCGGAAGAAATTTTAGTTTCCCTAGGATGAAACAAAATCAATCATTGAATATCTTCCGATAAATATGGCAATAAGGAGTTTCTCCCTTCTTGTCGTAATAATGTTGGTGATAGTCTTCTCCTATCCAGAATTTCTCGGCGGGTTCCAATGCTGTAGCTACTTTAAATCCCATTCCGAATAATTTACCGATATATCTTTCCGCGATCTCCTTTTGTTCTTCATTGCAATAGAAGATAACGGAGCGGTATTGGCTGCCTATGTCCGGACCTTGTCCGCCTACCTGTGTGAAATCATGTGTTTCGAAGTAAAGACGCAGCAATTGTTCGAAGCTGGTTTGTGAAGGATCAAAGATGACTTCAACGGTTTCTACATGGCCGGTTGTCCCTGTTTTAACTTCCGGATAGGACGGATTATTTGCTGTTCCGCCCATGTAGCCGACATGCGTATATTCTACGCCTTTTACTTTTTCCAGGTGATATTGGGTTCCCCAAAAACAGCCGGATGCAAAATAGGCTGTTTCTTTATGAAAGCTATTCTGTGTCATATTCTTATTCAGCGTTTGAATTATTCTATTTATATTTGTGCAAATATAATCTTTTATTTCGCAATGGACAGCAAAAAATCACTGAGCCCCGCTCAAAAAACAATAGTGGGCGTTCAATTTCTCTTTGTAGCCTTTGGTGCAACAGTATTAGTGCCTTTATTGGTCGGTCTTGATCCTTCGACAGCCCTTTTTACTGCCGGGCTGGGTACATTGATCTTTCATCTGGTTACAAAAGGAAAAGTTCCTATTTTCCTGGGAAGTAGTTTTGCTTTCGTTGCTCCCATCATTAAAGCGACGGAATTATATGGTTTGCCGGGTACGATGTCCGGTCTGGTTGCCGTAGGTGCTGTCTACGGACTGATGAGCGCATTGATAAAATGGCGTGGCATCGGTTTTATTAAAACGCTTTTCCCTCCGGTCGTGATCGGGCCGGTTATTATACTGATTGGTTTGTCGCTTGCCGGTTCCGGTGTGAATATGGCGAAAGAGAACTGGCCGCTGGCCCTGATCGCTTTGCTGACGGCTATTCTGGCATCCTTGCTCGGGAAGGGGATGATCAAGCTGATCCCTATCTTTTGTGGGATAGTTGTGGGGTATATTGCCGGGGCAGTCTTTGGGATGATTGATTTTGAACCGATTGTTGCCGCTCCCTGGTTTGCGTTTCCCCAGTTCGTTAAACCGGAATTATCCTGGGGAGCTGTGATTTTTATGATTCCGGTTACCATAGCCCCGATCATTGAACATATCGGCGATGTGTATGCTATCAATGAAGTGACCGGTAAAGATTTCGTGAAAGATCCGGGTTTGCACCGTACTATGTTGGGGGATGGCCTGGCATGTGTTGCTGCCGGCCTGATCGGAGGACCTCCTGTAACGACTTATTCCGAAGTGACTGGCGCTATCTCGCTGACAAAGATCACGGACCCTACCGTTATCCGTATTGCTGCGGTGACAGGTATTGTCTTTTCTGTCTTTGGGAAGATCAGTGCTTTTCTGAAATCGATTCCGCCGGCAGTGTTGGGCGGAATAATGTTGTTATTGTTCGGTACGATTGCGGCTGTCGGTATAAACAGCCTGATACAAAACCGGACGAATCTGGGCGATACACGCAACCTGATTATTGTTTCGCTGATCCTTACCTTCGGCATAGGTGGCGCAGCAATTGAATTTGGCGGCTTTACAATGGCCGGTATCGGGTTGTCCGCATTGTTGGGAGTTTTACTGAATCTGTTGTTACCCAAGGGAAATAAATAAAGTTCGGCAACGTTCTTTTATATATCCATCTCTTAACGGTTCAGACGTTTTGAAAGTCCCTTAAAATGTATACCTTTGTGCCGCTTTTTATAAATGGGAGCGATTATATGTTTAACTTGTAAGGAAAAGGGATAAATCTATGCAAAAGTCCGACTGCATTATCAGTGTAGAACATGTATCCAAGTTCTTTGGGGACAAGGCTGTGCTGAATGATGTAAATTTGTTTGTCCGCAAGGGCGAGTTTGTTACTATTTTGGGACCTTCCGGTTGTGGTAAGACCACATTGTTACGTCTGATAGCCGGATTTCAGACCGCTTCGGAAGGGGAGATCTCCATTGCAGGAAAGGAGATTACACAAACACCGCCACACAAAAGGCCGGTCAATACGGTGTTTCAGAAATATGCATTGTTCCCGCACCTGAATGTTTTCAATAATATCGCTTTCGGCCTGAAATTAAAGAAATTGCCTTCCGCCGTGATCGAAAAGAAGGTAAAGCAGGCTTTGAAGATGGTCGGTATGACCGATTACGAATACCGTGATGTCGATTCCCTTTCCGGCGGACAACAGCAGCGTGTTGCCATTGCCCGGGCCATTGTGAATGAACCGGAAGTGTTATTACTCGACGAACCGTTGGCTGCACTTGACCTGAAGATGCGTAAAGATATGCAGATGGAATTGAAGGAAATGCACAAATCCCTCGGTATCACCTTCGTCTACGTGACCCACGACCAGGAAGAAGCACTGACCCTGAGCGATACCATCGTTGTGATGAGCGAAGGCCGCATCCAGCAGATCGGAACCCCCATCGATATATATAATGAACCCATCAATTCGTTCGTCGCCGACTTCATCGGTGAGAGCAATATCCTGAACGGACTGATGATCAAAGATAAACAAGTCTCCTTTGCCGGACACGACTTCGAGTGCGTGGACGAAGGCTTCGGCGAACAAGCCCCGGTGGATGTGGTGATCCGCCCCGAAGACATTTATATATTCGAACCCTCGGAAGCAGCCATGCTGACGGGTACGGTCACTTCCTCCATCTTCAAAGGCGTGCATTACGAAATGATGGTGCAGACCCCCGAAGGCTATGAGTTCATGGTGCAGGATTACCACAGCTTTGATGCAGGCAGGGAAGTCGGCCTTCTGGTGAAGCCCTTCGATATCCACGTCATGAAGAAAGAGCGCGTATGCAACACATTTGAAGGCAAGCTGATCGACCCGACCCACGTTGAATTCCTGGGCAATACTTTCGAATGCACGGAAGTATCCGGTATCGACCCCGACACCCCTGTCAAGGTGGAAGTCGATTTCCGTCACGTCATCCTCGAAGACAACGAAGAAGACGGCAAACTGACCGGAGAAGTGAAATTTATCCTCTATAAAGGCAACCATTATCATCTGACCGTGTTTACAGACTGGGACGAAGATATCTTTGTCGATACGACAGACGTCTGGGACGACGGCGACCGCGTCGGCATCCGGATTGCCCCCGAGAACATTCGTATTATTCATAACTAAAAGGAAGGGAAGTGATAAATAACATCTCAGCATTCTTTATGCGTCGCAGGAACTGGACGATCCCTTACGCATTATTTCTGGCAGTATTCGTAGTCATGCCGTTGCTCCTGATCGTCCTGTATGCCTTTACAGATGCCGAAGGCGCATTTACATTCGCCAATTTCCGCAAGTTCATGATGCATCCCGAAGCGTTGAACACCTTCGTCTATTCCATCGGGATTGCTATTATCACCACGCTGGTGTGCCTGATATTGGGTTATCCGGCCGCCTACATACTGAGTCAGGCACGTTTCAACACTTCCCGTACGATGGTCGTGTTGTTTATTCTCCCGATGTGGGTGAATATCCTGATCCGTACGTTGGCAACGGTCGCCCTGTTCGACTTCCTGAACCTGCCGTTGGGAGAGGGGGCGTTGATATTCGGTATGGTGTATAACTTCCTGCCTTTCATGATCTATCCCATCTATAATACCTTGCAGAAGATGGATCGCAGCCTGATTGAAGCCGCCCAGGATCTGGGAGCCAATCCCTTTCAGGTCTTTATAAAAACAATCTTTCCTTTGTCTATGCCCGGTGTGATGAGCGGTATCGTGATGGTGTTTATGCCGACCGTATCGACCTTCGCCATCGCCGAGTTGCTGACAATGAACAATATCAAGCTGTTCGGTTCGACCGTGCAGGAAAGCATCAATAACGGAATGTGGAACTATGGAGCTGCCCTGTCTCTTATCATGCTGCTGCTGATCGGAGTCACCATCCTGTTTACCAACGAGGAAGACAGCGCCTCAAATGAAGGGGGAGGTGTGATATGATGACGAAGATACTGGCTAAAACTTATCTCTGGCTACTTCTTTTCCTGCTTTATTCCCCGATCCTGATCATTATGATCTTCTCTTTTACCGAGGCGAAAGTACTGGGTAACTGGACGGGATTTTCAACAAAACTATATAGTTCGTTGTTTACCGGAGGTGTGCAACGTTCGCTGGTAGGGGCTTTGTGGAATACATTCGCCATTGCCATGCTGGCCGCATCCATCTCTACGATATTAGGCAGCATCGCGGCCATCGGCATCTTCAACCTGCGGACACGTCCGCGTCAGGTTATGAATTTCGGGAATGCCATACCGATGATGAATGCGGATATCATAACCGGGGTTTCCCTCTTCCTGCTGTTCGTCAGCTTCGGTGTTTCGCAGGGCTTTACGACGGTTGTGCTGGCGCATATCACTTTCTGTACCCCCTATGTGGTATTGAGCGTGATGCCCCGTTTGAAGAAGATGAACCAGAATGTGTACGAAGCGGCACTCGACCTGGGGGCGACCCCGTTCCAGGCTTTACGCAAAGTGATCCTGCCCGAGATACGTCCGGGAATGATCAGCGGCTTTATCCTGGCGTTCACCCTTTCGATCGACGACTTTGCCGTTACGATCTTTACCATTGGTAACGAAGGACTGGAAACACTTTCCACCTTCATCTATGCGGATGCCCGCAAGGGAGGTCTTACACCCGAACTGCGCCCGCTGTCGACCATTATCTTCATCACCGTACTGGTGCTCCTGATCGTGATTAACAAGCGTGCCGAAAAATCCGCTGCAAAGTAATAGAATAGAAGAATGAATAGACTGATTAAAATAGTATGTGTACTGGCCGCCTGCCTGGGAATGCTCTCTTCCTGTGCACGCACGGACAAGGAACGCAGCAAGATATTGAAGATATACAACTGGGCCGACTATATCGACGAAGGAATACTCGACGAGTTCCCCGTCTGGTATAAGGAGCAGACCGGCGAAGACATCCGTATCATCTACCAGGTATTCGACATCAACGAGATCATGCTCACCAAGATCGAGCGCGGCCACGAAGATTTCGACCTGATATGCCCTTCCGAATACATCATCGAGCGTATGCTGAAGAAGAAGCTGCTGCTCCCCATCGACCGCAACTTCGGCAAGACACCGGATTACCTCGACAACATATCCCCCTATATCCGCGAGCAGCTCAACAAACTGAGCCAGCCCGGCATGGAGACGACCGACTACGTAGTCCCTTACATGTGGGGAACAGCCGGCCTGCTCTACAACAAGCAATTTGTCACACAGGACGAAGTAATGACCTGGGATTGCCTCTGGAACCCCCGTTACAAGAACAAGATCCTGATGAAAGACAGCTACCGCGACGCCTACGGCACAGCCATCATCTACGCCCATGCCAAAGAACTGGCCGACGGCACCGTCACGGTCGAACAGCTGATGAACGACAACTCCCCCGAAGCCATCGCCATCGCCGAGGACTACCTGAAACGCATGAAGCCCAACATCGCCGGATGGGAAGCCGATTTCGGAAAGGAGATGATGACCAAGAACAAGGCATGGCTCAACCTCACCTGGAGCGGCGACGCCGTCTGGGCCATAGAAGAAGCCGAAGCGGTAGGCGTGGAGCTGGGCTATGAAGTCCCCCGCGAAGGCAGCAACATCTGGTACGACGGCTGGGCAATCCCCAAATACGCCCGCAATGTAAAGGCGGCGAGCTATTTCCTCGACTACCTCTGCCGTCCGGACATCGCCCTGCGCAATATGGATGCCAACGGCTATGTAAGCGCCGTTGCCACCCCCGAGATACTGGAAGCGAAAATCGACACGACGATCGAAGAATACTCCAACCTGAGCTACTTCTTCGGCCCCGGCAACGACAGCATCCGGATCGACCGGGTGCAATACCCCGACCGGAAGGTCGTGGAACGATGCGCCATGATCCGCGACTTCGGGGATGAAACCGAGCTCGTACTTGAAATGTGGAGCCGTGTGAAAGGCGACAACCTCAACACCGGCATTGTCTTATTGATCTTTGCGGTATTCGGCCTGCTCTTTGTCTGGGTAGTCTACCGCAGGATACGCGATTATAAACAAAAACAGCGTCACCGCCGCCGGCGTCGTCGCTGGTAATTATTACCTGTGAGTATGGAAGGAATTAAGAACCTGATTATAGATTTCGGAGGGGTGATCATCAACCTGACCCGTAACCGTTGTGTGGAAGCATTCGAGAACTTCGGCGTGCCCGACGTGCGCGACCGGATATTGAACAGCAAAGACCTCTTTATGCAGATAGAGATGGGAACCATCACCTCCGCCGAGTTCCGCGACGGCATCCGCCATCTGACCCGGCAGCACCTGACCGACCAGCAGATCGATGCCGCCTGGATCGCCATGCTCGACGACGTGCCGGCCTACAAGCTCGATCTCCTGATGGAGCTACGTTCCAAATACAACACCATGCTGCTCAGCAACACCAACGAGATCCATTGGCTCTGGGCGGAAAAGAACAGCTTCGCCCACAACGGGCACCAGGCCGGCGACTTCTTCAACAAGATATACCTCTCGTACGAGCTCAACATGGTGAAGCCCAACGCTGATATCTTCGAATACGTCTTGCAGGACGCCGCCATCGACCCCGCCGAAACGCTCTTCATCGACGATGCCATCCCCAACTGCCGCACCGCCGAAGCACTGGGTATCCGCACCTACGCCCCCCAGCCCCGCGAAGACTGGTCGCATCTTTTCCGCTAACTTTGAAGTGGTGAACTGGACGGAAAACTCTGAAACGATTGATCTGCCGACTGGCTGAATAGTAGGATGGGATGGCTTTTTTGCACCGGAGTCCATGAAGAACTATGTT